>NZ_JBEORF010000048.1:0-37893 GCF_040302125.1 Nocardioides sp. NPDC127514
GCCGCCTACACCATCGGCCCGGCGGCCCTGACGGCGGTGATCGTCGCGTGGGTGGCGTACGGCCTGGCCGCGGCCGGCCCGAGTCTGGTCCTAGCGCGGAACCACGGTGTAGGTGCTGCCCCGCCGGGTGTCGAGCTCGACGACGTTCTCCTCCGGTCGGGAGACGTCCGTCCCGGTCACCTGGACCGGCTGCTGCGTACGCAGGCGGAGCCGGTTGCCGAGCAGCGACCGGATCCGCGCCACCTCGACCTTGCCGTCTGCCCACCTCAGGTCGACCTCGAAGCCACCGCGGGCACGCAGGCCGCGGACCTTCCCCTCCGGCCATGCCGCCGGCAGCGCCGGGAGGAGGAAGAGCTCGCCGGAGTGGCTCTGCATGATCATCTCCGTGATCCCGGAGACGCCGCCGAAGTTCCCGTCGATCTGGAAGGGCGGGTGCAGGTCGAAGAGGTTCGGTGCGGTCCGGGAGGGGTGCAGCATGTGCTGGACGTGCAGGTAGGCGTTCTCGGGCTCCAGCAGGCGGGCGCGGATGTTCATCTTCCAGGCCAGCGACCAGCCCGTGGTGATCGCCGGGCCGCGCAGCTCGAGCGCCTTGCGGGCGGCGTCTGCCAGCTCCGGCGTACGCAGCGGGCTGATCTGGTCCGAGGGGAAGACGCCCCACAGGTGGGAGACGTGACGGCTCCGCTCGAGGGCGGCGTCCTCCCAGTCGATCAGCCACTCCTGCAGCTGGCCCAGGTAGCCGATCTGGTTGGGCGGCAGCTGGTCCCGCATCGCCACGGCCTTCTCGACGAGCGGGTCGTGCTTGCCGAGCGCGGCGGCGGCCTTCTCGAACGCGGTGAACAGGTCGCGCAGGATCTGACAGTCCATCGTCGGGCCGGCGCAGATGCTGACCCCCTCGTCGTCCTGCTCGTGGTGCTTGATCTCCGGCGAGTGCGACGGGCAGGTGACCATGTAGCCGGACTGCTCGTCGCGCACCATCGTCTCGAGGAAGAACTCGACCGCTCCCCGCAGGGTCGGGAAGTGCTCGGCGAGGTTCTCCTTGTCGCCGGTGTACTCGTAGCGCTCCCAGAACAGCAGCGACAGCCAGGCGCCTCCCATCGGCCAGACTCCGTAGTAGGCGAAGTCGACCGGTGCGGTTCCCCGCCAGCCGTCGGTGTTGTGGTGGGCGACCCAGCCCTTGTCCGACCCCCACATCTTCTTGGCGGTGTTCCGCCCGACCTCCGCGAGCTCCTCGGTCATCGCGAACATCGGGTCCCAGCACTCGGCGAGGTTGGCCGGGCCGGCGGGCCAGTAGTTCATCTGCGCGTTGATGTTGAGGGTGTACTTCGACTGCCACTCGGGCTGCATCTTGTAGTTCCACAGGCCCTGCAGGTTGGCCGGCTGCCCGGGGGTCCGGGACGACGAGATCAGCAGGTAGCGCCCGAACTGGAACCACAGCGCCGCCAGCTGCGGATCGCCGCCGGCACGGAACGCGGCCACCCGCTCGTCGGTCGGCTTCTCGATCGCCGCGGAGGTGCCCAGGTCGATGTCGACCCGGCCGAAGAGGGACTGGTAGTCCCGCACGTGCGCCGAGCGCAGCTGCCCGTACCCGCGACCGGTCGCTGCCTCCAGCGGCTTCGTCGCTCGGCCGATGTGGTCGGCGTTCACGTCGGCGTAGTTGCGGTAGCTGGTCGCGATCGAGACCAGCAGCGTCACCGACGTGGCGTTGCGAACCCGGAGGTGGTCCCCCTGGCACTGGACCGTCCCGCCCTCGGTCTCGGCACGGACGAGGCTGACGAAGCGTACGGCGCCCTCCATCCCCTCCGTGGGGCCGCTGATGCCCTCCAGCGCGAGCGTGCGCGCGTCGTGGGGACGTACGTCGCTCTGCTGCGGGGACTCGAAGGTGGCGTTGAACGAGACCTTCTCGGCCTGGTCCGCGGTGAGGTGGACGACCATCACCTGGTCCGCGTGGCTGACGAACGACTCCCGGCGGTAGCGCACGCCGCCCACCTCGAACTCGGAGATCGCGATCGCCGACCGCAGATCGAGCGAGCGCCGGTACGTCACGGGCTCACCGTCGATGCCGAGGAACTCGAGCAGCAGGTCGCCCACCGGCTGGTAGAAGGCCTGCTCGCTCGGCCGCCCCATGAACTCCTTATCGGCCAGGCGCTGGGCGCCGACCCAGTTCTCCTCGAAGATCATCCGGCGGATCTCGGGGAGCACCTCCGCCCCGCGGGGCGGGTCGTAGCTGTGCGGGTGACCGGCCCACACCGAGTCCTCGTTCAGCATCAGCTTCTCGCTGGCCACACCGCCGAAGACCATCGCGCCCATCCGGCCGTTGCCGATCGCCAGCGCCTGGAGCCACTCCGCGGCCGGCTGGCGGTACCAGAGCTCCAGCGGGTTGGTCTCCGGCTCATCGGCGGCGGCTGCGGCCGCCTCGGTGACGACCGGCTGCACCAGGGCACCGCCCGCCAGCGCCGAGGCGGCCTGCAGCACCCGTCGTCTCGTGAAGTCCACCATCAGCTTCCTCCTGACTCACGCCCCAGGTGGGGCAAACATCGGTTGTTTCAATGTAATAGACATCACACGTCATGTCGATGCTTGCCGAGATTTGGCCTAGATATGGCCGATGTAGGCCGAAGCGTCACGTAAGGATGAGCAAATGATCTGATCTCTGTGGATCAGCGCGCTTCTCGAGCGGACGCCTCCGCGGCGGCCAGCTGCTGCTCGTCGAGCCCGTAGAAACGGCGCGCGCTGCCGGCGTAGATCTCCTCGCGCTCGCCGCTCGACAGGCCGGCCAACGCCTCCCGGAGCCCGGCGAAGACCCGCTCGTAGCCACCGGCCGCGGTGGAGATCGGCCAGTCTCCGCCGTACATCAGCCGGCTCGGGCCGAACACCTCGATCGCCCGGTCGACGAACGGCTGGATGCCGGCCACGGTCCAGCTGTCGGGGGCCGCCCCGGGGTAGAGCCCGGAGATCTTGCCGAACACCTTCGGGTTCTCGGCCGCCCGCTCGATGAGGCTCCACCACGGCTCTCGCTCGGCATCGCCGATCGGTGGTTTGGAGAGGTGGTCGATCACGATCCGCAGGTCCGGGTGGCGTTCGGAGAGCGTCGCGACGTGTTCCAGGTGGCGTGGCAGCACCGAGACGTGGTCGTAGGTGAGCCCGAGCCGTTCCAGCAGCCCGAGTCCCTCGGCGACGTCCGAACGGAGGATCCAGTCGGGGTCGGGGATGTTGTGGATCAGGTTGCGTACGCCGACCACCCGGTCGTCTCCGCGCAGCGACTCCAGCCGCTCGGCGGCCAGGTCCGGCTGGTCCAGCGGCACGTAGACGACGATCCCCACCACCTCGGGATGTCGGTCGGCGACCTCGATCATCAGGTCGGTGTCGCCGTCGTGGTCGTCGGACTGGACCAGCACGGTCGCGTCCACTCCCTGCGCCCGCAGCTGCGGCCGGACCTCGTCGAAGGTGAACGTGCGGTTGTACTCGGGTACGTCGGGACCGAGCCACGGGTAGGGCGAGCGGGTGAGGTCCCAGACGTGCTGGTGGCTGTCGATGATCATCCGTGGCGTCACCGGTTCGCCCAGTAGCTGCCGTCCGGATAGGCGTACGTCGCCACCGACGCGGGGTGCATCTCCGCGCTGTAGCCGGGCCGGGACGGCAGCCGGTAGGCGCCGTTCTCGACGATGCACGGGTCCGTGAAGTGCTCATGGAGATGGTCCACGAACTCGGTGACCCGGTCCTCGAGCGTGCCCGAGACGGCGACGTAGTCGAAGACGGACAGGTGCTGGACGAGCTCGCACAGGCCGACGCCACCGGCATGCGGACAGACCGGGACGTCGAACTTCCTCGCCATCAGATAGACGGAGAGGATCTCGTTGACGCTGGCCAGCCGCGCGGAGTCGAGCTGGCAGAAGTCGATGGCCTCCGCCTGGAACATCTGCTTGAAGAGCACCCGATTCATGCCGTGCTCACCGGTGGCCACCCCGATCGGCGCCACCGCCTTGCGGACCGCGGCGTGGCCGAGGATGTCGTCAGGACTGGTCGGCTCCTCGATCCACCACGGCTCGAAGCGCGCCAGCGCGTTGACCCACTCGATGGCCTGCGGCACGTCCCAGACCTGGTTGGCGTCGATCATCAGCTTCGCGTCCCAGCCGATCACCTCCCGGGCGATCTCGCAGCGCCGGATGTCGTCCTCCAGGTTCGCGCCGACCTTGAGCTTGATGTGCGTGTAGCCGGAGTCGACCGCTTCGGCGGCCAGCCGGCGCAGCTTGTCGTCCGAGTAGCCCAGCCAGCCGGCCGACGTGGTGTAGCAGGGATAGCCGGTTTCCTCCAAGTACCGGATCCGCTCCTCACGGTGGGGAACGCCGGCGCGGAGGATGTCCAGGGCCTCGTCCCGGGTGAGGGCGTCGCTGAGGTACGTCAGATCTGCGACGTCGACGAGCTCCTCCGGGGTCATGTCGGCCAGCAGCCGCCACAGCGGCTTGCCCGCTTCCCGGGCGGCCAGATCCCAGACCGCGTTCATCACGGCGGCGAGGGCCAGGTGCTCGACCCCCTTGTCCGGGCCCAGCCAGCGGAGCTGGGAGTCCGAGGCGAGATCCCGGTAGACCCCGCCCAGGTCACCCACCACGTCGCTCACCTCGCGCCCGACCAGCGGCTCACCGCGGCGCTGCGCAGCCAGGGTGCAGATGTCGTTGCCGCGTCCGATGGTGAAGGTGAACCCGAAGCCGGACAGGTCCGGGTCGTCGGTGCTCACCACGACGTACGTGGCCGAGTAGTCACCGTCCTTGTTCATGGCGTCGGATCCGTCCATCGACACAGAGGTCGGGAAGCGGACATCGGTGACATCGACGGCGGTGATACGGGTCACGAGGGATCCTCCTGTGGGGATGGGTGGCGCTTGTTCACGAGGTAGAGGTGGGTCAGGACCAGCACCGTCTCGCCACGCTGGTTGGTCACCGTGACGAGCTCGTGGACGTACCCGAGCTCGGCCGGCTTCTTCCTGTGCTCCGACTTCTCGGTGATCTCGGCGGTGACGGTGATGGTGTCGCCGATGAACACCGGGCCGATGAACCGGATCCGGTCGTAGCCGTAGGACATGGACTGTGGGTTGATGTCGGTGGCGGTCATCCCGACCGCCACCGCGAGGATCAGCGTCCCGTGGGCGATCCGCTGTCCGGCCGGCTGGGTGGCCATCCACTCCGCATCCATGTGGTGCGGGAAGAAGTCGCCCGTCTGACCGGCGTGCAGGACGATGTCGGCCTCGGTGATGGTGCGCCCCAGGGTGGTCCGGGTCTCCCCGACCGCGTAGTCCTCGAACCAGCGTTCCTCGACTCTCACCGGGACGCTCCTTCCTCGACGCCGTAGGCGTCGGATCCCACGCCGAGCAGGCGCTCGGCGAGCTCGCCGGCCCGGCGGACCAGCTCGGCGTCGGTCACCCGACCGGCCAGCGCCTCCGTCACCCACGGGGAGACGGTGTCCTGGAACTCCAGATAGCCGGCGGTACGCGGCCGCACCCACGCGCCCTCGAGGGTCGCCCGGGTGCCCCGGAAGAAGTCCCAGGAGTCCTCGTTGAGCCGGTCGTCGTCCCACGAGGACGCATAGCCGGGCTGGCCGCCCGCGTCGTAGTAGATGCCCGACTGGACCTCAGGCGAGGCCACCCACAGTGCGTACGCCCGGGCTGCGTCCAGGTCTCGCGACCGGGCCGAGACGGCCACGCCGGCACCGCCGAGCTGCGAACCGGCCACCCCTCGGGGGCCGGACGGCATGTCGACGTACCTGAGGCGATGTGGCCGGAACCCCGCCCGGGAGTAGTTGCTGTAGCCGTAGAGCAACGGCGCGTAGGCCCACGGCTCGGTGGCGTCGGTGGACAGTGCCTCGGCGACCTCGATCGGGTTCGCGTCCAGGCACCACGACGGCACCTGCTCGCAGAGCCGATGCATGAGGTCGAGCACGCTCAGCGCGTCCTCCTCGGGCAGGAAGGTCCCGGGCTCGGCGTTGACCGGCGTCCCTCGGTTGGCTGCCAGGGTGCACAGCGTCGAGTAGGCGTCGATCGGCTTGCAGGGCCAGAGCACCCTGCCCTCGGCGGCCAGGTCGAGCACCTCCTCCCACGTACGGGGCGCGGCCGGCAGGCGGTCCGGGCGGTACGCAGCGACCTGGGCCGCGGCGTCGGTGGCCAGGCCGTACTGGCGCCCGCCATGGCGGTACGACGCGTGGCTGCTGCCCACGGCATCGGCGGCCAGGGCGGCCAGCTCGTCGTCGTGTCCGGCGCCGTCCAGGGGCGCCAGCACCCCTTCCGCGACGGCTCGCGGCACGTGCGGGTGGTCGATGACCAGGAGGTCGAAGCGCTCGGCCAGCTCCGCCAGCGGCGCGTCGGCGAACGCCTGCAGGGAGCGGTACTCCCAGCGCACCTCGACACCGGTCCGGCGCGCGTACTCCTGGGAAGCCGCGACCTGGCAGTCGTAGCCACGCGGGTGCTCCCAGGTCATCCCGTGCAGGACGGTCATCGGTCTCCCTCGAGGTCGTGCTCGCCCAGGCGTGGAGCCGGGCGCGGATTGGTCAACCGCTCGCCGTCGATCCGGATCGGGCTGCGAGTGGTCGTCAGGGTGAGGCCGTCACGACGGATCTGCTGGGTCATCGCGATGGCCTCGAAGCCCTTGTGCTCCACGAGCTCGGAGAGGGTGAGCACGGGGGCACACCACACGTCCTCGGCGTCCAGCACGGCCAGCCAGGCGTCCCGCGTGTCGCTCCGGAGCCGGTCGCCGATCGCCTCCTCGATCTCCGACTGCCGGTCCCACCAGGTCTGCGGGTCGGTCATCGCCTCCAGCTCAGGAAGCCCGAGCAGCCGCCCGATGGTCGGCACGGGGTTCATCGCGATCGCCAGGTAGCCGTCGCTCGTCGGGTAGATGCCGTAGGGAGCCGAGAGGAAGGCGTGGGCCGACCGGGGTCCCTTGCGGCGTACCTCGACCGACGGATCGTTGAGCCGGGTGGTCAGCAGCTCGAACTCCAGGTCCAGCAGGGACTCCATCAGGCTCGTCTCCGTCAGCCCGCCCTTCCCGGTCCGGAACCGCCGGACCAGCAGGGCGGTGATGCCCTGGGCCAGATGACAGCTGGCGAGGTGGTCGGCCACGGCGAGGCCGACCGGGACCGGCGGATCGTCGGCCGACCCGTTGAGCCAGGGCAGCCCGGCGATGGCCTGGGCGAGCAGGTCCTGGCCAGGGCGGTCCTGGAACGGGCCGACGCCGCCGTACCCGGTGACGCTGCCGTAGACGATGCTCGGGTTGAGCGCCCGGACGGACTCGTAGTCGAGACCGATCCGCTCCATCACCCCGGGGCGGAAGTTCTGGACGATCACGTCTGCCCCCGCGACCAGTGCGCGTACGCGCTCGAGGTCGGCGGGATCCTTCAGATCGGCTGCCACGCTCTCCTTGTTCCGGTTCATGGCGTGGAAGGAGAGGCTGTCGCCGTTCACCGTCCGCCCGGCGAAGGCCAGGCTGCGGCCCGCGTCTCCCCCGGCGGGTCGCTCGATCTTGATGACCCGGGCGCCGAGGTCGGCGAGCCTCAACGCTGCCACGGGACCGGCCAGGAACTGGCTGAAGTCCAGGACGGTGACGCCCTCCAAGGGCAGATCGGAGGGTTGAGCGTCGCTCATCGACGTTCCTTTCGGCTGGTTACCGGTCATATGGCGGCCGCTCTCCCCCGCGGGCCGCATCCGTGTACGCCGCCTCGACGACCGCCATGGTGCGGAAGACGTCCTCGACCCCGGTGGGCAGGGACGGGATCGATCCCTCGAGAAAACGCTGGACCACGGCCATCGAGCCGATGAACGCGTCGGGGAACCAGGACCCCTCGAACGGCACCGGTCGCCAGCCGTCGCCGAGCCGGTCGTCGGTGACGAGCTCGAGCGAGTCCTCCCCGCCGCGCGGGTAGTCCAGCAGCAGGCCGAGCTGTGCCCGGATGGCGCCGCGGGTGCCCTCCCACTTGACGAAGGACTCCTCGTGCCGGGGTCCGTAGTGGTGGTCGTGGTTGGTGGAGACGACGACCCTGATCGGTCGGTCGCCGTAGCTCAGCGCGATGTCGGAGCGGCTGTTGGCGTGGGACTTCTCGGGGTGACGCACGGTGACCGCGTGGACCCCGGTCGGGTCCCCCAGGAAGGAACGCACCAGATCCAGGTAGTGGACGCTGTGCATGTTGATCTCGAGCCGGTCCAGATCGAGCACGTACGGGAACATCTCCCACGGGGTCCGCACCGAGACCCGGACCTCCAGGTCGTAGAGCTCCCCGATCGTGCCGGCAGCGATGAGCTCGCGGGCAGCGACGACGTACGGCGCGAACCGGAGCTGCGTGTTGACCGCAGCCACCAGCCCCTTGCGCCGGCACACCTCGCGGGTGCGGATCCCCTCAGCCAGGTGGTTCCCCAAGGGCTTCTGCAGCAGGACCGCGGCGCCGTCAGGCAGCTGCTCGAGGACCTCGACGTGCGCCTCGGGCGGAAGGGCGACATCGTAGACGGCGTCGGCCGGAGCCGACCGGACCGCGTCCGCGACGTTCTCGCACACGGTGCGGATGCCGTAACGCTCGGCGAGGTCCCGCGCTCGCTCGGGGACGAGGTCGGTGATGCTGGCGACCTCGAACCCCGCCTTTGCGTACGCCGGCAGGTGGGCGTCACGGACGATCCCGCCGGCGCCCACGAGCACGATCGGCCGCGGGCTCTTCGGCATCTCGGCCGAGTAGCCGGGGTGCGGGTCGAGCTCCGGTGGCGGATGCGGGGCCATCAGCCCTTCACCGCCCCCATCGTCTCGCCCCGCATCAGGAACTTCTGCGCGCCGAGGAAGACGATCAACAGCGGCAGCATCGAGATGAAGGTCGCCAGCGCCAGCTGCGGCATGTAGAGCTTCACGTCCAGCCCGGCGGCGACGGTCGGATTGAACAGCGGGCTGGCGCCGATGAGCTGCTGCAGCCCGACAGGGAGGGTCTGGTTGTTCTGGTTGGAGGAGAGCAGCGCCAACGGCAGGAAGAAGTTGATCCAGTTGGCGACAAAGGCGAAGAAGCCGACCAGGACGGCGGCCTGGCGCGAGATCGGGAGCCCCACCCGCCAGAAGATCGACACCTCGCCGAGACCGTCGATCCGGGCTGCCTCGACGAGCTCTTGAGGCATGGTGGTCATGAAGTGGATGTAGGCCAGGTAGACCCCGAACGGGAAGAAGCCCATGATCAGCCCCACCGGCCACAGCTGGCCCACCGCGCCGATGGCGTTCACCTCGAGGAAGATGGGGATGACCAGCACGGTGTTCGGCATCACCATCGTGACCAGCGTGATCAGCAGGATGGGACGGCGGGCGCGGAACCGGAGCCGGGCCATCGCGTAGCCCGCCGGCAGCGCGGCGAAGACCGCCAGCAGCGCACCCCCGCCGGCGACGGCGAGCGTGTTCAGCAGCCACCGGGTGTACAGCCCGCCACCTGGTCCGAACCCGTTGACCTGCGACCAGCTGTACTGCGCGTTGTCCCACGACATGTCGCCGAACCCGAAGGGCCCGCCGGCGCCGGAGGCGACACCCTCGTTGGACCGGAACGCCATCGCGATGAAGCCGGTGATCGGCAGGACGAACAGGCACGCCACGAACAGCATCGTGACGACGCGCGCGGTCTTGCCGATGCTCCAGTCGAACATGGCCCGCCGAGGCCGGGCCTTCGGACGTACGTCTGCGGTGATCTGACTCATCGCTGCTCCTCCTCACCGAACAGGCCGGTCCGGAAGACGACCAGCAGGCCGATCCCCAGCGTGATCACGAGCAGGATCAGCGACATCGCGGCGGCCGCGGGGAAGTTGTAGTTGCTGAAGGCGAACGCGTAGCCCAGCTGGGTGGGCGTCCACTGGTCCTCGAGGGCGTTGCTGGCCACCTGGTCGAGCAGCTGCGGCTCGAGGAACAGCTGGAACCCGTAGGCGAGGTTCATCAGCACCGCGTACCCGATCCACGGCCGGATGATCGGCAGCTTCACGTGCCAGGCCAGCTGCCACTCGTTGGCACCGTCCAGCCGCGCCGCCTCGAGCGTCTCCTCCGAGATCCCGTTGAGGCCGCCGTTGACCACGATGACCCACTGACCGACGCCCTGGAAGAACATCATCGCGGCCAGGATGAACGGCAGGTTCCCGGGTCCGGCGACCGCCTGCTTGATGGTGTCGATGCCCAGCGCCTGCCAGAACCCCTCGATCGGGGACTGGCTCGGGTTGAGCAGATAGACCCAGAGCACGAGGTTGGCGACGCCGGCCAGGGCCCCGGGGATGTAGTAGACGAACCGCATCGACGACCCGAACCATCCGGGACTGGCGTGGACCAGTAGCGCCAGCCCGACGATGCCGATCGTCATGATCGGAAGCCAGACCACCAGGGTCGCGAAGATGTTGACGAACGTGTCGACGAACCGGTAGTCGGTGACGACGGTCCTGAAGCTGTCCACGCCCCCGAAGCCGCCGGTGGGGTCCAGCGGCGTCGGCGCCTTCTCCAGAGATGTCTTGATCGCGTACGCGACCGGGATGATGCCCGCGATCATCAACAGGACGAGGTAGGGCGCCATCAGCATCCAGGCGCCACGCGTCTCGCTGGGCCGCGCGACTCGTCGCCGGGGACGGCGCCTCGGGCCCGCCTCGGGCGGCGAGGTGGCGACGTCCTCCATCAAGGCGGTCGACATGTTGCTCCTCCGATGTGTCCGGGCCACCGTGAGGCCCCGATGTGACTGGGATGGCACCCTTCGGCCCGGGCGTTCCGGGCCGAAGGAGCTCGTGAGCGGCCGGGCTACTCGACCGTGTAGCCCATCGCCTTCGCCTGGCTGACCAGCTCGTCCCCGAAGGACTTCCAGGCCTGGTCGACGTCGCCTCCTGAGGCGAGGGCGGCGGCCACCGTCTCGGTCCACACTGCTCCGGTGTTGTAGAGCATGTAGGCGTGGCCGTCGACGACGTAGTCGTTGGCCTTCTTCATCGCCTCGAAGGTGGTCTCGTTGTCCGCGAAGTAGTTGGCCTTGGCCTGCTTCTCCGCCCACGCGTCCTGCACGGGACCGTACGCCGGCAGACCGGTGGAGAGCTCGACCTGCCACCTCGGGTCGGTGGCGACGAACTCGGCGAAGGTCAGGGTGTTCTCGAGCTGCTTGCCCGTGATGTGGTTCGAGACGCCCCAGAGGCCCCCGCCCTCGTTGCCGGTGGAGGGCTCGCTCTCACCGTCCCACGCGAGGGGCTCCACGGCGGTCATCTGACCGGCCGGGATCTTCCAGGTCTGGTTGAAGAGGTAGTCGCCCCACCACGCAGCACCGGGGCTCATGACCAGGTCCTTGCCGACCTTGGCCGCGTCCGGATCGAAGATGCCGACGGTCGAGAGGGCCTTGCCCTCCAGCATCGTGCCGATCAGGTCCACCGCTCGCGTGCACTTGGCATCGGAGGTGTCGATGTGGACGACGGTCTCGGACTGTCGGTCGTTGGTGGGACAGCCCGAGCCCCACAGATAGCGGTCCGGGGCGTACGCGTCGCCGGTGAAGCCGCTGATCTTGCCCGGGTGCTCCTTGGCGATCTGGACGGCCAGGTCGCCGTACTCCTCCCAGGTCGTCGGCGCCTCGTAGCCGTTGGCGTCGAAGAAGGCCTTGTTGTACCAGAACACGTCAGGGGCCGCGTCGTTGCGCAGGCACCGGACCTGACCGTCGATCTCGCACGCGGCGTTGATCGAACCCTCGTAGCCGTCGAGCACGTCGGGCAGGTGGTCGGTCAGGTCGAGCGTGTAGTCGATCTGCGCACCGGAGGCCCAGGCGATGTCGTCGTTGGAGGGGAAGAAGATGGCGTCCGGCCAGCCCTGTCCGGCCTCGTTGAACTGGGCGAACTGCTGCTGGAGAGACTTGCCGCCGACGGTCCCGTCGATCTGGTTGATCTTGATGTCGATGTCCGGGTACGCCTTCTTGAAGGCGTTCGCGGCGGGCACTCGCGGCGGGTCGACCCAGACGGTGATCGCGCCACCGGAGTCCGTCTTCTCGCCCGCGGCGTCATCTCCTCCGCCGGAGCCGCAGGCACCCAGGACCGAGGCGGCCAGCAGGGTCGCGGCGGCCACCAGGGGCGCCCGGCGACGTGAACCGAGTGGGTTTCGCTTCATGGACATGGCTCCTTCGACGATGTGTCCCGAGCGGATGCAATGTGACGCAGGCCACTGCTCAAACGTTAGAGCAGATCACTGGGAGTGGTCAATCGTTTGAGTAGATCTTCCTCAGGGCAGCCGGACAAGAGGCCCGGACGGGGCCGATTCGGGGCGCGCGAGACCCACCGCGCAGCTGCGGCGTGCTCGTCCGTCAGTTCTCAGACGGCCTGGCTCGGTGGCGCCGTGGACTCCCGCACGATGAGCTCCGGGGCGGGGTCGGTGATCATCTCGTCGGCCATCTCACCGGTCTCGATGCGGCGGACGACGCTGCGAACGGCGGCGCGGCCCATGTCGTAGAACTGCATCTTGACCGCGGTCAGCGGTGGCCAGGTGTTCTCAGCGGTCCAGGAGTCGTGCACGGTGGCCACGGACAGGTCCTCGGGGACACGGATCCCGTCGGCCCGGGCGGCCGCGAGGAGACCGATGGCGGCGTTGACGTTGGCGACCACGATTCCCGTGGGCCTCGGGTCCCGCTCCATCAGTCGCCGCAGAGCGGTGCGGCCGTTGTCGGCGGTGTAACCGACCCGCGTCTCGTAGTCCTGGCGTACCGGCAGCCCGGCCTCGACGAGGGCCTCCTTGTAGCCCACCCGCCGCCGCTTCGCCGTGAACGAGCGGGGAAGGCCGTTGGCGAAGGCGATCCTCTCGTGGCCGAGGTCGATCAGGTGCTGGGTGGCGATCCGGGCACCGGTGCGGTCGTCGAGAGCGACCGAACCGACGTGTCCCGGGTAGGTGGAGTTGATCAGCACGATCGGAGCGCCCGAGGCCAGCAGGTCCCCCATCCCGGCCGGCGCGACGCCATCGCCCACCTGGATGACCATGCCGTCCACGCGTCCCTCGCCGATGAGCCGGGCGATCATCTCGCCTTCGGGACGTACGTCGTCGGCGCGGCCGAGCAGCAGGGTGTAGCCACGCGCGGCCGACTCGTCCTCGGCGCCGTGCATGAGCTCGGTGAACAGGGCGTTGGTCAGGTCGGGGACGACCAGTCCCACGACCTGGGTCCGCGCCGACTTCAGGGCCCGCCCGGCGAAGTTGGGTCGGTAGTGCAGGTCCTTGGCCGCCTGCACGATCCGCTCGCGGGTGGCCTCGCTCACCCGGGCCGAGGGCGCGTCGCTGAGCACCCTCGAGACGGCCGAGATCGAGACACCGGCGCGGGCTGCGACATCGCCAAGGGTGGCCATGGGCCGCAGCCTAGCTCTGCCCGGCTGCGACGGTCGGGCACCGGGCGGCTCCGGCGTGGCCGGAGCCGGTTGACTGACATCGGTCATGCGGGACGACCCTCGAGCGGGTCGGCGCCGTCACGCAGGATCCCGTGCTCCCCGAGCCGGGGCGCGCCCCGCCGATGCCTGAGGATCTCGCCGTCGATGCGGATGGGGCTCCGCGTGGTCGTCAGCGACACCGATGCGCCGCCCGGCTCCGGAGCCGACCGCTCCACCTGCTGGGTCATCTCGAGCGCGGCGAACTCCGGCGAGGCGAGCAGCTCCTCGAGGGTGAGCACCGGCGCGAACCACTCGGTGCTCCCATCCTGTGCGCGCAGCGCGTCCAGCCAGGCGGCCGTGGTGTCACGGCCCAGGGCGGCGGCGATCAGGTCGCTCACCCGGTCCGGGTCCTTCTCCCACGACCCGGTGGCCGCGAGCTGGGCCAGCTCGGCGTCGCCCAGAGTTGTCGCGAGCTCGTCGACGGGCGCTCCTGCCAGCGCGACGTAGCCGTCCTTGGTGGCGAAGATCCCGGAGGGGGTCCAGGCGGACATCGGACGAGGCGAGCCCGCCAGACCCTCGTCCTCGGGTCGCGTCAGGAGCGTCGCCTGCAGGTCGAGCATGCCCTCGAGCAGGCTGGTCTCCACGAGCCCGCCCCGGCCGGTCCTGGCCCGGCGTACGAGCAGGGCGGTCACGCCTTCGGCGAGGTGGCAGCTCATCAGGTGGTCCGCGAGGGAGAGCCCGACAGTCATGGGCCGGTCCGCACCGGCGAGCCACGTCGCCCCCGACACCGCCTGGGCCAGGAGGTCCTGGCCGGGTCGGCTCACCCAGGGTCCGGCGTCGCCGTAGCCCGAGGCGCTCGCATAGACGAGCCCCGGGTTGAGCTCGCACACGCTCGCGTAGTCGAGGCCGATGCGCTCCATGACCCCGGGCCGGAAGTTCTCGATGATGACGTCGGCGCGAGCGACGAGGTCCTTCACCCGAGCCAGGTCCGCGGGGTCCTTGAGGTCGGCGACGACCGCCTCCTTGTTGCGGTTCATCGCATGGAACGAGAGCGTGTCCCCCGCCGCCGAGCGACCTGCGAACGCGAGCGTACGGCCGATCTCGCCGGTGTGCGGCCGCTCGACCTTGATCACCCGCGCGCCCAGGTCGGCCAGCCGAAGCGCTGCGACCGGACCCGCCAGGAACTGGCTGAAGTCCAGGACCACGGTCCCTGCGAGAGGCAGATCCTCCGGTTGCATCGCCACTCCCCCTCGCGCGATCAATCGTTTGCGCAATGGTACGGCCCGGGTGATGCCGAGAGCAAGCAGCGCCGAGACGTCACGTACGTCGGGCGAGACGTCACGTACGTCGGGCGAGACGTCAGTTAGGGCGTGCGAGTTGGCACGGCGCTGCGGCCTCGATCGACGCGGGCGACGCCTCGATCGACGCGGGCGACGCCTCGGCCGACGCGACTGACGCCTCGGCTGGGGTCAGGCGTGCAGGGCGCCGTCGATGCGACGTGGCGTGCCTGTGTGTCCGTCGCGCAGCTCCTCGGGCAACAACTCCTGTGGCGCGTCCTGCCACACCATCGGGCGCAGGAAGCGGCGCACGGCGGTGACGCCGACCGAGGTGTGCAGGGTGTTGGTGGACGGCCACGGTCCGCCGTGGTGCTGCGCCCAGGAGACACGTACGCCGGTGGGGAAGCCGTTGAAGACCAGGCGGCCGGCGATCGGGGCGACCGCCTCGACGAGTCGCCGGGTCAGCGCGGACTCGTCGGGCTCGGAGTGGAGGGAGACGGTGAGCGATCCGGGCACCTGACTCAGGGCGGCGAGCAGGTCGGCCTCGTCGGCGTACCTCACCACGACGGCGGCGGGGCCGAAGCACTCCTCGAGTACCTCCGCGAGTCCCGCCGAGCCGGTGACCAGGAGTCCAGCGGCGGCCCATGCGGGCGCGCTCTGCTCCTGCGCCGTCACGGCTGCGGTGACGCCGGGAGCCGACGCGAGTCTGCCGAGGATCTCGCGGTAGGAGCTCGCTATGCCGACGTTGAGCAGCGGCTGCGCACCCGACTCGGCCAGGATCGCGGCCAGTGCCTCGACCACCGCGTCGCCGGCTTCTCCGACCGGCACGAACACCAGTCCCGGCTTGGTGCACAGCTGCCCGGCCGACCCGGTGATCGAGGCCGCGAGGCCCTCGGCGATGGCCGTCCCGCGGGCCGCCGCGGCACCGGGAGTGACGACGAGCGGGTTGAGACTCCCGAGCTCGCCGTAGAACGGGATCGGCTCGGGGCGTGCGTTGACCAGGTCGAGCAGTGCGCGGCCGCCTGCGGGCGAGCCGGTGAAGCCGACCGCCTTGATGAGTGGATGGACGACCAGGTCGGCCCCGGCCTGGCGACCCTGGACCAGCCCGACCGTGCCAGGCGGCAGCCCGAGGTCCTCGACCGCGGCCCGGAGCGCGTCGAAGGCGAGCTGGGAGGTCAGCGGGTGCGACTCGTGCGCCTTGACCACGACCGGGCACCCGGCCGCGAGCGCGGACGCGGTGTCGCCGCCCGGCACCGAGAAGGCGAGCGGGAAGTTGCTGGCGCCGAAGACGGCGACCGGGCCGAGCGGCACGAGCATGCGGCGTACGTCGGGGGCAGGCCCGAGCGGTGTCTGGCCGGCGTGGTCGATCGCGGCCTCGAGGAAGCTGCCCTCCCGGACGGCCTCGGCGAAGAGGCGCAGCTGGAAGCTGGTGCGGCCGACCTCACCCTCCAAGCGAGGCCGGGTCAGCCCAGTCTCCGACATCGCGGTCTCGACGAGCTGGGCGCGGTTCTCCTCGAGCCGGTCGGCCATCGCCTCGAGCAGGCCGGCGCGCCCCTCGCGACCCAGGGCCGCCAGCGCGGGCACAGCGAGATGTGCCTCCGCGACGATCCGGTCGACCTCCTCGGTGGTGGTGGCCTGCAGCCCGGTCGGGATCTCCTCACCGCTGGCGGGGTTGCGAGAGAACAGGACGGTCACAACAGGTTCCTTCCGGCGAGGTTGCGCATCAGGTCGGCGACGCCGAAGTCCCACGGCGCGCACTCCTCGCTCGCCCGGACGCGGTTGACGAGAGTGCCGAGCTCGGGCGCGGAGATCCGGACGACGTCGCCCGAGTGGTGGGTGAACCCCATGCCGGGCTCGTCTCGGTCGTCGGAAGGCGCGAACATGGTGCCGAGCAGCAGCACGGCCCCATCGGGGTACTGGTGGTGCGGGCCGACCAGCTGGCGCACCAGATCCGCGGGGTCGCGGCTGATCGCACGCATCGACGAGGTGCCCACCATCTCGAAGTCGTCCTCGCCACGCACCTCGAGCGAGACGGTCATCGCGCGCACGTCGTCGAGCGTGAAGCCGTCGTCGAAGAGTCGTACGAACGGGCCGATCGCACAGGCGGCGTTGTTGTCCTTGGCCTTGGGCAGCAGGAGCGCCGAGCGGCCCTCGACGTCGCGCAGGTTGACGTCGTTGCCGAGGGTGGCGCCGACGATCCGGCCGTCGGAGGCGACGACCAGCGCCACCTCGGGCTCGGGGTTGTTCCAGCGCGACGCGGCCAGCACCCCGACCTCGGCGCCGGTGCCGACTGCGGACAGTGGCTGGGCCTTGGTGAAGATCTCGGCGTCGGGTCCGATGCCGACCTCGAGGTACTGGCTCCACATGCCACGCTCGCGCAGCACCTCCTTGAGCCGCCGCGCCTCCGGCGAGCCGGGGACCAGCTCGTCGAGTCCGCCGCCGATCGCCGCGGTGATCTCGGCGCGCACCGTGGCCGCGGCGTCGGCCTCGCCCCGAGCGCGTTCCTCGATGAGCCGCTCCAGCATCGAGACCACGAAGGTCACCCCGGCGGCCTTGATCGCCTGCAGGTCGACCGGCGCGAGCAGCCAGGGGCGGGCGGCGTCGCGGCCCTCCGGCGGCGTGTTGGCGAGCAGGTCGGCCACCGTGGCCAGCGGCTCGCCGGGCACATCGGCCAGCGCGGCAGCGGGGTCGCTCTGCTCGCAGAGGTCGCGCACCGTCGCGTACGTCCCGCTCACGTCGTACGCCGTGCCGTCCCGCACCACGACGATGCTCGGGCCTCCTGCCTTCGGGTCCCAGACGCGCCCCACGAGCGTCGGGACGGCGCCGTCGGTGGGCAGGGTGGCGGCCAGGTCGGGCCCCCAGTCGGTGGTGACGGTCATCGGTGGTCCTCCGGTCAGGCTCGTACGAATCGGGGTGCGCGCTTCTCGGCGAACGCCGCACGACCCTCGGCGGCGTCGGTGGTCGCGAAGCACACGGTCTGGATGTCGCGCTCGTAGGCGACCGCCTGCTCCAGGGGCATGTTGGCGGCAGCGGCCAGGTTGGCCTTGGCGGTCTCGACGGCGATGGGCGCGCGGCTCGCGATGGTCTCGGCGAGCTCGAGGGCGCGCGGCAGGAGCGCGTCGGGCTCGAGCACCTCGCTGACCAGACCCCAGGCGAGCGCCTGCTGAGCGTCGATCGGATCGCCGGTCATCAGCATCACCGCCGCGTTGCTCGGGCCGATCGAGCGGTCCAGCAGGGCCGACATGCCGCCACCGCCGATCCAGCCGAGCTTCACCTCGGCGGCCGCGAGCTTTGCGGTGGTCGACGCCAGCCGGATGTCGCAGATCAGCGCGGTCTCCAGCCCGCCGCCGAGGGCGTACCCGTTGACGGCGGCGATGATCGGCTTGCGCAGCACCTTGAGCGAGTCGCAGTAGTCCTCCCGGTTGCGGAAGGCCCACGGGCTGGCGTACTTGTCGAGCTCGGCGATGTCCGAGCCCGCGCAGAAGGCGCGGTCCCCGGCGCCGGTGAGCACCACGACCCGAATCTCGTCGGCGTCGTTGCACCAGCGCGCCAGCGTGACGAGCGCATCCGACATCTCCTGGGTGACGGCGTTGAGCTTGGCGGGCCGGTTGAGGGTGATCACCCCGACGTGGCCGCGCTGCTCGAACAGCACCTCCGGGCAGGTCGACTCAGGTGCGGTCATCAGGCAGCTCCTTCCGGGCTCGTGCGGCCGAGGGCGGCCAGGTGGCGGTCGTCGATCCGAGACAGGGCGGCGGCGATGCTGATCGAGCCGGACAGGGCCTCGCGCACGACCTCGGCCGCCTCGGTCTGGAACGTCACGTAGCCCGGATGACGGGGCCGGACCCAGGCCCGCTCGAGGGTCTCCAGGGTGCCGCGATAGAAGTCGCCCACAGGCTCGTTCACCGACGGCGAGGTCCACGCGGCGCGTGCCGACGGCTGGCCGGCGTGTGCCGGGATGAAGTCCTCCTGCACCGGCCCCGACATGAGATGGCGTACGTGGTCGAGCAACTCAGGCGTGACCGCACACCGTGCGGTGATGGCAAGGCCGGTCCCGCCGAGGGTGGAGCCGGGCCGCGTACCAGGTGCCAGCGTGGGCGCGTCGGTGAAGCGCACCGGACGGTCGAGCGTGGTGTCGGCGTAGGTGACGTAGCCGTAGACGAGCGGCACGTGGGCGATCGTGTCGCCCTCTGTCATCTCGGCGAGCAGTCCGATCGGGTCGAGATCCAGGGTGTGGCGCGGCGCCCGGGAGGCCAGGTCGGCCATCAGCTCGAGGGCCTGGCGTCCGACCTCGTCGGAGACGAAGCCTTGCGCGCCCCCTGGCTCCTCCCCCAGTGCGACGCAGACCGAGGAGAACGTCAGGAGCGCGTGCGGGCCCGCGACCGAGAGCGCGACCGGCGCCCGCCGGGACAGCGCGGCAACCTCCGCCCACAGCCGCGGCACGACACCCACGAGGTCCGCGCGCGTCGCGGCGACCTGCGTCGCGGCGTCGAGAGGCACCGCCCACAGCCGTCCGGCCATGACGTACGACGCCAGGCTGGGGCCCACGGCCGCGTCCGCCCACGCCGCCACCTGGTCGTGACCGACGAGGTCGTCGAACGGCCGCAGGCAGCCCTGTGCGAGGGCGTCGCCGAGGTGGGGATGGTCGAGGACGACGAGGTCGTAGTCGGCGGCGATCTCCTCGATCGGGGTCGACTCGAAACCGCTGAGCGGGTGGACGTCCCAGGTCAGGTCCAGGTCGCTCGCCTCGGCCGCCGCGACCAGGGCATCCCGGCCGCGCGGGTGGTCCCAGGTCAGGCCACGGAAGGTCGGCAGGGTCATCAGACCGGCTGCTCTGGACGAGTCTCGGCGACCACGCCGTCGGCGGTCAGTGCCGCGATCTCCTCGCCGCTGAAGCCGGCCTCTGCGAGCAGCTCGCCGGTGTGCTCCCCGACCAGGGGAGCGCCCCGCTCGATCGAGGCCGGGGTACGGGAGAAGGCGTACGGGAATCCGGGGGTCGTGACCCGGCCCTCGGTGGGGTGGTCGTACTCGACGAAGGTCCCGTTGTGCTTGATCTGCGGGTCCTCGACCAGGGCCGCGTAGTCCTGGACCGGGCCGCACCAGATGCCGGCGGCGCCAAGAGCGTCGAGCCACTCGGCCGTCGTACGCAGCACCAGCCTGTCCGCCGTGCGGCGATGGACCTCGTCCCGGTGGCTCCAGCCGTGCACCTCCGAGCTCATCTCGGCGAACGCGGGCTCGTCGATGACCTTGCCCAGCGTCGGCAGGTCGGGCATGGCGAGGGCGAGGAAGCCGTCCGCCGTCTTGAACGTGCCGTACGGCGCCCGGATGTAGACGTGCGCGTGCGGCTCCGCGCTGCGCTGCTGGGGCACCTTGCCGGCCACGAACACCGACAGCTCCTGCATCTGCAAGGTGGTGATCGCGTCCAGCATGTTCACCTTCACCAGCTGCCCCTCGCCCGTACGCTCGCGGTGGAGCAGCGCCGCCAGGACCGCCTCGAACGCCGTGGAGGCGGTGACCGCGTCGACGAGGTACTGCCCCGCCGGCTGCGGCGGCTCGCCGTGGCGACCGGTCGAGAGCATCGCGCCGCTGCGGGCCTGCAGCAACAGGTCCTGTCCAGGCTGGTCGACGTCGGGACCGTCCTCGCCGTAGCCGGACATCGAGACATAGACCAGTCGCGGGTTGATCGCCGAGAGCGTCGCGTAGTCGACGCCGAGCCGCTCAGCGACCCCCGGCCGATAGTTCTGCAGGAAAACATCTGCCGTCTCAACCATCCGCAGCAGAACGTTCTTGCCGGCATCGGCCTTGAGGTCGACGGCCAGCGAGCGCTTGTTGCGGTTGAGGGAGAGGAAGGAGACGTTGATCTGGTTGCCCTGCGCGCCGCCGGCCGCGGCGTGGCGCTGCCACTCGCCGGTGACCGGCTCGACCTTGACGACGTCGGCGCCTAGGTCACCCAGCCGCTGAGCGGCGAACGGACCGGCCATGGCGATCGAGCAGTCGAGGACGCGGTAGCCCTCGAGGATGCGGGGTGTGGTGGTCATCGGTCTTCCTTGTCGATGGGCTGGCTGGTCAGTCGGGCTGGATGGTCAGTCGGGCTGGTCGCCGAGTGCGCGGATCGCGGCGCGGGACGCCCGGACGGCCTCTGCACCGTCGAGCACGCGGATCGTGGTGGAGTAGCTGCGCGTCTCACCGTGCTCGAGCCAGGTCATCGAGCCGTCCTCACGGGCGGCGGCATCGCCGGCGACGGCGTGCGTCGACGGCTCCAGGCCGATGGCGTACTGGCCGCTGCGGAGGTTCTGCCACTCGAAGAAGTGCGGCATCGTGGCGGAGTCCCAGGAGACCTCGACGCCGAGGGTCTCGTCACGTCGGACCAGCGCGACCCGGTGGCGCCCGTCGCCCTCGGCGAGGAGCGTGTGCTCGTGGACCTGCTCGACGAACCGCGGCTGCGGCTCGGGGAGGGTGCGGTAGGAGACGCCCTGCTCAGCGACCGAGTCCGAGCGCCACGGCGTCTCGCTGATCGCCGCGACGAACTCCGTGCCCGCATCGACCAGCGGCCAGCCAAAGTTGAGGTGGTAGAGGAACATGTGCGGCGTCGGGTCGAAGCCGAGGTTGTCGACGACGTCGTGGAGGCGGATCTCGAGCCCGTCGAAGTCGGCCTCGATCGTGCGGGTCAGGCGCAGGTGCTCGCCGAAGGACGTCGCCTGGACGACCTCGCCGCGCACCCGCAGCACACAACGCTCGCCGTCCCACACCTCGCCGGCCTCGAGCAGGCGGCCGGGGATCGCGGTGAGCCGGCCGTGCAGGCCGTGGTTGACCGTCTGCTTCGGCGGATAGTTGTACGCCGTCGCATCCACGTCACCACCGAAGAGCGTGTGGTCGAGGCCGCCGGAGACCAGCAGGCCGTCGAGGGCGCGCAGCCAGGACAGACCGCCCTCGTCGTGGTGCTCGTGCAGCCCCGGATGGCGGAAGCCGTTGCCGCTGCGCCACCCGAAGGGCACGCCCCGCAGCCGGGCCGCGCCGAGGTCGAGCGCCCGGTCGACCAGCACCTCGACCTCGAGCCCGGCCGAGGTGCGCAGCTGCACCGCACGTACGCCGCGCTCGGAGCCGTTGTCGAGGACGACCAGGCGTACTCCTGCGACGGACTCGGTGTCGCCGGTGCGCTCGCGCAGCTCCCGCGGCGTGAGTCGGCGTCCGAAGACGTCCAGCTCGAAGTGATCGCTCATTGCATGTTCCATCCGCCGTCGACGTTCAGGGTCTGTCCGGTCATGAAGGACGCGTCGGGCCCGACCAGGAAGGCGACCACCGCCGCCAGCTCGTCGGGCCGGCCGCGCCGTTTGAGGGACTGGTGGTCCAGCACGTGGGCCGTGTAGGCCTCGGGATCCTCGTGGATCTCCTCGGCCTTGGTCGGGAAAGCGCCCGGGGCGACCGCGTTGACCCGGATGCCCAGCGGCCCCAGCTCACGCGCGAGCGCACGGGTCAGCGCCACTGCCGCGCCCTTGGTCGAGACGTAGCTGGCGAGCTTGTCCCAGCCGCCGGAGAAGGTGATCGAGCCGATGTTGACGATCGAGCCAGTCCCCCGCGGCGCCATCAGCCGGGCCGCTGCCTGGGCGGCGACGAAGTAGGCCCGCTGGTTGACCGCCACCACGTCGTCGTACTCGCTGACCGGGATATCCAGGAACGGCGTGGCCGGGTAGATCGCGGCATTGTTGAGCAGCACCTCGAGCGGCCCCAGCTCTCGCTCGGCCTCCTCCAGGGCGGCGACCAGGGCAGCGGCGTCGCGGACGTCCACGGGCAGGGTGGCCTGTCGGGCTCCGGTCGCCTCGACCTCGGCCGCCGTGGTGGTCAGTGCTTCACCGGCCAGATCGAGCAGGGCGAGCGAGAAGCCCTCCTGCCCGAGGCGTACGGCGCTGGCGCGGCCGAGCGAGCCACCCGCTCCGGTCACCACGGCACAACCGCGGGTCGGGGTCTGGGACGTCATCTGGCTGGTCCTTTCGTGGAGGGGCAGGTCAGCGTGGAGCGGGGCCCTGCGGGCGCGGGTGAAGGGGCGGCTTGCGCACGAGCCTTCGACCGGCCCGCTCCGGACGTACGTGGGGTCCGCCGTGGCGTCCCCAGTCGGCGGCCTGGTTCATGTGCTCGATCGCCGCCTCGTCGACGACCAGGCCGAGACCGGGGAGGTCGCCGAGCACCAGGTGCCCGTCCTCGATCTCCTGGTCGGACTCGATGCCGAAGGGCAGATGCAGGTCCTGCACCTCCAGGGAGAGGTGGTTGGGGACGACCGTGGCTGCGTGGGCGATCGGATTGGCGTTGTAGCCGACCGGGCTCACCGGCAGGTCGAAGGCGAGCGCGAGGGCGGCCACGCGCAGGAAGTGGCTGATCCCCCACACGCTTCCGGTCTGCACGACGTCGACCGCGTTGGCCTGCAGCAGCGGCCGGAACTGCTCGAGCCCGGTGAGGTTCTCCCCGGTCGCGACGGCCGCACGCACCGACTGGGAGACGCGAGTCAGGCCGTCGACGTCCCACCGGCGCACCGGCTCCTCGACCCAGGCGAGGTCGACCGACTCCTCGAGACGGCCGATGTGGCGTACCGCCTCCTTGCGCGACCAGGACTCGTTGGCGTCGAGCATCAGCGCGGGCGCGGCGCCCGTCCGGTCGTGGAAGACGTCGCTCACGAGGTGGAGGCGCCGCAGGTCGGCTTCGACGTCGAGCCCGCCCTTGATCTTGACGGCTGTGAAGCCACGATCGGCGAACCTGGTCTGGAGTGCGGCCAGCTCCTCGTCGGTCAGCGGCCCGTCCAGCCCGGAGGCGTACGCCGGCACGACCCGGTCGCGCCCGCCGAGCAGGCGCCACAGCGGCTGGCCTGCCGCCTTGGCCTTGAGATCCCACAGCGCCATGTCGAGTGCGCCGATCGCCCCGAACACCGCACCGCCGTGCCCGGACTTGAAGACCCACGACAGCATCCGGTCGTAGAGCGCCTGCACGGCAACCGGGTCCTCGCCCTCGAGAGCAGGGAAGACCACGTCGAGGCCCTGGTGGTGGCCGAGCCCGATGCCCTCGAGCCCCGAGTCCGTGGTGAGGACGACAACGGGGACCGCTGTCTTGCCTGACCCGACGACGCCGTTGACGTCCCCGATGGGGCGTCCCCAGTCATGCACCGTGGTCAGCGTGCGATAGCCCGTGATGTGCATCGCTCCTCTTCCTCTTCGTGGAATCCGGTGCTGGCGGATCGCGCACGATCCGCCAGCACCGGCGTCATGGGTCAGCTCTAGGACTCGGCCAGCTGCTCCAGCTGCCACGCATCGAAATCATCAGACATCATTTGTCTGTTGTCAACCGTCTGCTGTTTACGCGCACATTGATGCGCGGCATGGCGAGCGACAGGAGGCATCCCTGCCTCCCGGAGAGAACGCGCTCGACGCGCTACAAGGCCTCGTTGGCGCAGCAGACCGTGCGCGACGATGTCGCCCACGGCCCTCACAACACTCCCGAGGATCGGCTCAGCAGCCTCGCCCAAAGCTTCGGGATGGATCCGCGCCATCCCCTGCGCCGTCACCAGCTGCTGGTTGATCGCGAACGCGCTCCTAGTCTGCGGCCCGATTCCTTCGAGGCGTCGCGGAAGTCGCGTGAAGGCGCGATCCGGAGAGCTCCGGCCACGCCAGGGGCACCAGCACGACTCTCGCGATCCCGAACAGCCAGGGAACAGGGAGAGCGAAACCGATCCAGAAGAGTGCCTCCACCGGCAGCAGTCCCAGGTTCAGCACCGCGCCGGCCTTGCGCCTCTTCCACAGCAGCCAACCGGACAGGACGGCGACCAGCACGATGCCGAGATACACCAGAAGTAGGGCGATCACACGGTCGTCAGCGAACCGGGAGGACCAGGGACCGGCGTACATGTCAAACAGGCCCCACAGGGAGGGAAGTCTGCCCTTCTCCGCGACAAAGATCGCGACTGGCACTGCCGGGAGGCCGAACATGGCGGCATAGGTCCAGGTCACCAGCGCTGCGGTCCGTGATCGCATCATCGAGGTGCCTCCCTCCCTCCGCTGCTTCTGCGTACACCGTAGGCGCCGGTGCTCGTCAGCGCAGTGGCTCCCGTCCCAGGCTCTCCCGGATCATCGCCACACCGAATGCCATGACGGCGAGCGCATAGACTCCGACGGCGACCGGGAGTGCCGGGGTGAACTGCAGTGGCATCATCGCGACCATCCAGACGCCGAGGGCGAGCGGCGCGAAGCGGCGCCAGCCTGCCCAGACTCCCGACCGTAGCGTCGCCGTGCCAGCTGCGATCAGGCCCACCGCGGTGAGCAGCGTGCCGACGCCGAAGCATGACAGCACGGCGACGGCGATCGGGTCGTCGAGAGCAGCGTCAGAGGCGACCAGCGACAGCGCGTGGGCCATGACATAGAGCATGGCCCCTGCCACGGCGAGCCACCCTCCGACGCGGCCGGACCTGGTGGGCGCCGCGCCGCTGCGCACGAACGCAAGCAGGCCGACCACGATCAGCACCTGGGTGGCGCCCCAGATCAGTGACGTGGTGATCGCGGTGGCGCCCTCCCACGGGTAGGACAGCTGCTCGTCGGAGACCGGCGAGGCGTTGCGGTAGACCGCCGTGATGATGGCGCCGTCACCCTGCGCGGCACCGGCGATGATGGTGAGCAGGCCCGGTGCCAGGGCGGCGCGCAGATCGGGGCGCGGAGGCTGAGTCGTGGCGGTCGGCTGCACGGGGTGGGTCGTCATGGTGGTCCTCCTGGGACGGCACTGCTGGTGCTGTCGACGGTAGGGAGGTCCGCACCGGGTGCACATGAGGGGAACCACTCAACTGGGCCGCTCAACAAGGCAGCGACGGCCCGACTTCGCGCCCTACAGTGGTGCGCATGCAGGACGGTCTCCGCGAGCAGCTCGGCCGGGCTCGTGAGCAGTACGCGGCCGGCGCCGTGGCAGATGCCGTACGCGACTGCGTCGCCGTTGTCGAGGGCTGCACCGAGACCACAGACCCGTCGCTGATTGCGGCTGCGGCCACGTTGGTCCGCCGCCCAGTCGATCCCCTGCTTCGCGCGCGGGTGCACGCGTTGGCCAGCGACGCGCTCGCGCTGCTGCATCGCGCCGGGCCGGCGGGGCTGGAGGCGGCAGCATCGGTGATGGCCCAGGTAGAGGCGACCCGCGACGTGTTCCGCGCAAGCGAGCAGGTCGATGTCGAAGGTGGGATCGCCGCGGGGGTCGAGTTCGTCGAGATCCACGCGCGCGTCGCCGCCCTGCAGGACCCGTTGCGCGAGGACGACCGT
Source organism: Nocardioides sp. NPDC127514 (assembly GCF_040302125.1). Classification (NCBI taxonomy): domain Bacteria; kingdom Bacillati; phylum Actinomycetota; class Actinomycetes; order Propionibacteriales; family Nocardioidaceae; genus Nocardioides; species Nocardioides sp. NPDC127514. The sequence continues at coordinate 25,890 of NZ_JBEORF010000048.1, forward strand.
CTGGCGCTCGCACGCCGCGCGGTCGCGCTGGGCCTGACCGTCGGCGACCGGGAGATGCAGGCGTGGGGCCGACTCTGGTCGATGGACGTTCACGCCGCCAACGGCCGACGCGCAGAGCTGTTGGGCGAACTGGCTTCGCTGACGGTGCTCGCCGAGCAGCTGGGTCCGGCATGGCAGTCGCGCGTGCTCTTGGTGCGGGCATCACAGGCGCTCGTGGATGGCCGTTTCGACGACGCCGTACGCCTTGCCGAGGAGGCTGCCCGGATCGGCGGCGAGCACAGCGACGCGGCCTTCATGCGGCTGTCGTTCGCGTTCGAGGCCGCGCGCCATCAGGGCACGGCGAGGCCCCTGCTCGATGCGGTGCGCGAGCAGGTCGAGCACCTCCCGTACGTCGCACGCATCTGGCTGTGCGTGGCGCTCAAGAGTGCGGGCCTCCGTGCGGAGGCCGCGGACGAGTGGCGAGCGCTCGCAGCCCATGTCACAGCAGTACCACTGGAGGCGCCTGAGTTCCTGATGGCGATCGCAGACGCCGCAGACGTCTGCACCTGGCTCGGTGACGAGGCCAACGCGGCAAGGCTGTACTCCGCCCTGCTTCCGTACGAGCACCAGCACGTCATCGCTCACGCCCACGCGCCCTACCAAGGCCCGGTAGGCCTGGCTCTCGGCCGCCTCGCCGGACTGCTCGGCGACCTCAGGACCGCAGAGGAGCACCTGCGGTCCGCGTTGGTCAGGGTGGAGGAGATCCACGCCCTACCGTCCAAGGCGTACGTGCTCGCCGAGCTCGCCGCCGTCGCTCCGACCCGTTCGCGCGCCCGCCGCGAGCAGGCCGACGGCGCCCTCGAGCTGGCTCGGCGACTCGGCATGACACCGCTGGTCGACCGGCTCGAGGCACTGCTCGGGTCCAGCGAGGGCGACCCGGTGCTCACCCCTCGCGAGGCCGAGGTGACGGCGCTGGTCGCCCAGGGGATGAGCAATGCCGCGATCGCGCGGCAGCTGACGTTGTCGGAGCGCACCGTCGAGAACCACGTCAGCAGGATCCTGTCGAAGGTCAACCTGACCTCGCGCACAGCTCTGGCTCTGTGGCACGAGCACCGCTGACGACCCGGAAGAGTCACAGGGCGATCTCCGGTCGCACCCGCTTGGGCGTCCAGACCCGTTGCCGGCGGGCGCCGTAGCTGGTCAGCAGCAGTGCGCCGACGAGGAAGGCGGCCAGGACGAGGACGTCGGCGACGACCCGCCCCGAGAGCCCGCCGTACATCAACTGGCGAAGCCCGTCGACGGCGTAGCTCATCGGCAGTACGTGGTGGAGCGGGTGCAGCGGCCCGGGAATGGTCTGCCAGGGGAACGTGCCCCCGGCGGTGACGAGCTGGACGACCATCAGGACCAGGCCGAGGAACTGGCCCGGCGCACCGAGGAGCGCGTTGAGCATGTGCACGATGGCGACGAAGGTCGCCGAGGTGAGCAGCAGGAATCCGAACGTACCCAGCCAGTTCACCGGGGTGATGTCGACGGCGAGACCGACGACCACGAGCACGACGGCCATCTGCGCGGCACCGATGAGCGCCGGGGTGAGCCAGCCGCCGAGTGCGATTCGTAGCGGGGTCTGGTTGGCGGCCAGCGCGCGGGTCGAGATCGGCCGGACGAGCAGGAAGAGGACGTACCCGCCGATCCATGCCCCCAGAGCGAGGAAGAACGGTGCCAGCCCGGCGCCGTACGAGGACGCCTTCGCCTCGGAGACCGAGTCGATGGCGACCGGGTCGGCGATGGTCGAGGCGATCCGGTCGCGCAGCTCTTCGTTGGTGGCGGGCGCCTGCGCGGCGCCGTCCTGCAGCCCCTTCTTCAGGTCACCGGCGCCGGTGGCGAGCTGAGCGGCACCGTCACGCAGCTTGGTCGCTCCGGTGCTGAGCTCGCCGGCGCCGTCGGCAGCCTGGGAGATCCCGGAGACGAGATCGGGCATCGCGGAAGCCAGCTGCTCGTTGCCGTCCGCGACCTGGTCGGCACCGGTGGCGAGCTGGTCGAGCCGGCCGGAGACGTCGCCCACGCGCTGGTCGACGCGATCGAGCGGAACGGAGCCGCGGTCGTAGATGGCCAGCACCTCGGCCCGCTGCTGCTCATCGAGCCCCTGCGCTTGGAGCCGGGCGTCGAGGTCGTCCCGGTTCGACTCGTAGGCGGCGACGGCGTCATCGACAGCGGTCGCCGCTCGCTGCCCGGTGGCAGCGATCTCGCCGTTGGCGTCGGCGACCTTGCGGGCACCGGTGGCGAGCTCACGCGTCTTGCTGGGCAGGTCGGCGACCTTGCCCTCGATGGTGTTCAGTCCGTTCTCGAGGTCGCCGGCTCCGGTGGCCAGCTTCCCGGCTCCGTCGCGCAGCGTGCCCGCGCCCTTCTCCAGCTTCGCGGCGCCGTCTGCGGCCTTCACCAGACCCGAGCGGAGGTCGGAGATGCCGAGCAGGAAGTTGGCCGCGGCCTGCTCGGAGACCTCGCTGGCGATGGCGTCGCGGACCTTGTCGGTGACGTTGGTCGCGATCGTGGTGGACAGGTAGGAGTTGGCGTCGTTGGTGATGACCTGGATCTGCGCCTGCTTCGGGTCGAGCCGCTCGGCTCCGGTCAGCGTGCGGGAGAACCCCTCCGGGATCCGCAGGGCGAAGTAGTAGTCGCCCTCCCGGATGTCCTTCTCCGCCGTTTCCGCGGAGACCTCCGACCAGTCGAAGTCGCCCGACTTCAGGAGCTTGTCGGCGACATCGCGCCCCGCGTCGATCTTCGTGCCGTCGGTCGTGGTGGCCCCGGTGTCCTCCACGATGAGCGCTGCTGGGAGCTCATCGAAGTGAGCGTACGGATCGTGGTTGGCGTACAGGTAGAGCCCGGCATAGAGCGTGGGGACGAGGACGAGCGCCACGATGACGAGCTTCGCCAGCCGCCCGGCCGTGATCCGGCGCAGCTCGGTCAGGGCGATACGCAGCGAGTTCATGCTTCCTCCGTCGGACCGATGGTGAACGTACGCACGCCGGTGGGGATGGTGACCGCACGACTCGCAGTGACCAGGACACCGGGCCGGCTCTCGGAGCCGGCGAGGTCGTTGGCGATGTCGAGCCATTGCGCGGCCGGCAGGCCGAGGCGCTCAGGGTAGGTGAGGACGAGGAAGCGGGTCCCGGGCCTCAGCAGCGCCATCCGCGCGAGGATCTCCAGGCGCGGCACCGGCGGGACCGCCTCCGTGGTGATACCGGTCGCGAGGTCGTACTCCCCCAGCCAGCCGTCGATGGCTGCCGCACTCGGCTTCTGCTTCGCCATGGCGAGCTCCTCGCCGAGGATCGTACGGAACGGCACCATCTCGTCGGGCTCGGAGACCCCCGGCACGTCGACCAGCGCCACCGCGGCCTGCAGGACCCGCGGCGACGCGTCACCGTCCAGCTCCACCCTGCCCGCGTCCAGCCGGAGCCGCCCGGCGAGTGCCAGGGCCAGCGACGTGTGCCCGCCTCCCGGCGGGCCGACGGCCACCGCGACCTCTCCCCCGCGCAGCGTCAACGACGTGGTCGGGAGCAGATCCCGAGCCCCCTGCCGAACACGTACGCCGAGGGCTCGCAGCCTCGTCTTCTCCTCGTCGACCGCGTCCTCGCTCATGGCCAAACCCTGTCACCAAATGTCGGCAAAGACCGTCAGGCACAACGATCCCGCCGCAGCCGCACCGAGAACGTCGTACCGTGATTTCAGCCGTACGACCGACGTGAACGGAGGCTCCCGCGATGCCCGATACCGACGTGGTCGTGGTGGGAGCCGGCCTGGCCGGTCTGAGCGCGGCCGACAAGCTCACCGCTGCCGGGAAGTCCGTCGTGGTGCTGGAGGCACGGGACCGGGTCGGCGGTCGCACCGAGGGCGGAGTCCTCGAAGGGCACCCGATCGAGCTCGGCGGCACCTGGATCGGGGAGGGTCACACCGAGATGTACCGGCTCGTCGACGAGCTGGGCCTGGAGACCTTCCCGACCTGGAACGACGCCGGAGAGCTGCTCGTCGACCTCGGCGGCAAGCAGTCCCGCCTCGGTCCGCAGAAGGGCGCGACCCCCAAGCTCAACCCGATCGTCCTGGCCGATCTCGCCCAGGGCCTGGCCCGCTACGAGAGGCTCGCGCGCAGCGTCGACGTCGAGCGTCCGTGGGCGCATCCCAAGGCGACTCTGCTGGACGGGCAGACCTTCGAGTCGTGGATCCGTCGCAATCTGAGGACGACCACCGGTCGTTCCTACTTCCGCGTGCTGGCCGAGGCTCTCTACTCGGCCGACGCCTCCGACCTCTCCCTGCTGCACACGCTCTTCTACACGATCAGCAACGGCGATCTCGAGACCCTCGCCTCCACCGACAGCGGCGCCCAGAAGGACCGCGTCGTCGGTGGATCGGTGCTGGTCTCGCAGCGCCTCGCCGAAGGCCAGGACGTACGGTTCAGGTCGCCCGTGGCCCGGATCGTCCAGACCGTCGAGCGTGCCAGCGCCATCACCCGCGATGGCGAGATCCACACGGCGCGACACGTTCTCGTCACCCTGCCTCCGACCCTCGCCGGGCGGCTCGACTACGACCCGATCCTTCCCGCCGGCCGCGACCAGCTCACGCAGCGGGTGCCGGCCGGGACGGTCGTGAAGTGCTTCGCTGCATACCCGAAGCCGTTCTGGCGCGAGCAGGGGCTCAACGGCCAGGCGATGTCCGACCTCGGCCCGGTCAAGATCACCTTCGACGTCTCCCCTCCCAGCGCGGACGTCGGCATCCTGATCGGCTTCGTCGAGGCCGGGGAGGCCCGCAGCTGGCAGCGGCTTCCCGGCGGGGAGCGCCGCCGCGGCGTCATCGACTGCTTCGTGCGCTACTTCGGGAGCGGGGCAGCCACACCGATCTCGTACGTCGAGAAGGACTGGAGCGCCGAGGAGTTCACCCGCGGCTGCTACGGCGCCGGCTTCGGTCCCGGCGTCTGGACGAATTACGGACCGATCCTGCGAGAACCCGTCGGGCGGATCCACTGGGCCGGCGCCGAGTACGCCACCGAATGGAGCGGCTACATGGAGGGAGCCGTCCGCTCGGGTCTACGGACCGCCGAGGAGATCCTCGCCGCACCGGCCTGACCACAAGCTCTTCAGAACTCGAGGAGTTGCTTGAGCTCGGCCAGGTCCTTGGTCGTCGCCCGCCGCATCGCCCGCTCCATCACCGGCGCAGCGACCCGAGAGAAACCGGACGGGTTGCCGCGGTTGCGCAGCGTCATCCTGGTGCCGCCCTCCCCCGCCGGCTCCCAGGTGTAGGTGGTCTCCATCGGGAACGGTCCGTCGGCCGTACGCATCACGAGCCGCTCCCCCGGCACCCACTCGACCACCTCGTAGGTGTAGGCCAGCCTGCGCCCCAGGAACTGGGCCACGAAGTCCATCCTCGACCCCACCCGCACCGGCGGCTCGGTGCGCCACTCGACCGAGCGGATGTTGGCGTACCAGGTCGGGGCGTTGCTCGGGTCTCCGGCGTACGCGGACACCTCGGCCGGCGATCGCCGGATCGTCGTCTCCACCAGCACGTCCACGCTCATGGCCCCATCGTCCTCCGAAATCGGGCCGCTGTCGTCCACCACGGTCGGCGCCTGGGCGTTGAGCATTGTTCGTCCTGCAGACGCCTCGGCCGGGGTCCCGATCTCTAGCGTATGTCGCGCACATTTCCATCTGCCGAGACTCCAGAAGGACTCCACCATGGATCGTCGCAACTTCCTACGTGCCGCCGTTGTCGGCGCTGGAACCGTCGCCTTCGGGTTCAGCGTCACTCGTCCCGCCATCGCCTACCCGGCCAAGACAGGACCGAGCCCCTATGGCGCTCTCCTGGCCGCCGACGCCAACGGCATCATGCTGCCCGCAGGGTTCACCAGCCGGGTGGTCGCCCGCTCGACCAGGACCGTCGCGAACACCGGCTACACCTGGCACAGCGCCCCGGACGGCGGCGTCTGCTTCGCCGACGGAACCGGCTGGATCTACGTCTCCAACTCGGAGATGAGCAGCGGCGCGGGCGGCGTGAGCGCCCTCAAGTTCGACAGCAACGCCAACATCACCAGCGCCTACCGCATCCTCGGCAACACCACCCGCAACTGCGCGGGCGGACCGACGCCGTGGAACACCTGGATCTCGTGCGAGGAGCACGACACGGGCTACAGCTGGGAGACCGACCCGTGGGGCGTCAAGCCCGCTGTCCGTCGTGCCGCGATGGGCCGGTTCACCCACGAGGCCGCCGCCTGCGACCCGGTCCGCAAGGTGGTCTACCAGACCGAGGACAAGAGCGACGGCGGCTTCTACCGCTTCGTCCCGACCACCTGGGGCGACCTGTCCGCCGGAAAGCTGCAGGTGCTCACCACGAACCTCACCTGGGCCGATGTCCCCGACCCGGACGGCTCGCCGACGCCCACGCGCGACCAGGTGTCGAACATGAAGCTGTTCAACGGCGGTGAAGGCGCCTACTACCGCAACGACATCTGCTACTTCACCACCAAGGGCGACAACAAGGTGTGGGCCTACAACGCCGCCGCCAACACCCTCGACGTCGTCTACGACGACAACCTGACCAGCAACCCGCCGCTCACCGGCGTCGACAACATCACCGGCGCCGGGGCCGGAGACCTGTACGTCGCCGAGGACGGCGGCAACATGGAGATCTGCATCATCACCCCCGACGACGTCGTGGCGCCGTTCCTCCGCGTCACCGGGCAGAGCTCGTCAGAGCTGTGCGGCGTGGCGTTCAACCCGGCCGGCAACCGCATGTACTTCTCCTCGCAGCGAGGCACGACAGGCTCGTCCAGCGGCGGCATCACCTACGAGATCAGCGGCCCCTTCCGCTCGTAGCCGTCAGAACCACATGTGACCTCTGAAAAGATCCCCGGACGCGGCAACCCTTTGCAGGGTCTGTGACCACTAGGGGGCGGATCCAGGCCACGCCGTTGCCTGGATCCGCCTTCCTTCGGTGAAAGACATGCAAGGAGTACATCCCCCATGGACAACCCCACCAACCGCGCGCCCCGCGGGCGTTACCGCAGGCGATGGATCGCCACCGGTCTGTTGGTCGGCGTACCCGCCATCGTCGTGCCGTCAGTCCTGTTCGCGCAGGAGGCCGACCAGCCGACTTCCGCGCGCAGCGGCAGGGTGCTCGACGCCAACAGCTCCTCCACGCCCGACGGCGCCCGTGTCCAGCAGTCGACCGACCAGCGCACCGCGAATCAGCAGCAGAATGTGGTGAAGTCGGCCCAGCCCCAGGCGGCCGCGTCCGGACCGTACAAGTGGAAGAACGCGCAGGTGGTTGGCGGCGGTTACGTCACCGGCCTCGTGTTCAACCAGCGCGAGAAGGGCCTGCTGTACGCGCGCACCGACATGGGTGGCGCCTACCGCTGGAACGCGGCGGCCGAGCGGTGGATCCCTCTCACCGACTGGGTCAGCGAGAAGGACTGGAACCTGCTGGGCATCGACTCGATCGCCACCGACCCCGTCGCCCCCAAGCGGCTCTACCTCATGGCGGGCACCTACACCAACGACTGGGCGGGCAACGGCGCGATCCTGCGCTCCACGGACCGGGGCCGCACCTTCAAGCGCACCGATCTGCCGTTCAAGGTGGGCGCAAACGAGCACGGCCGCGGGACGGGCGAGCGGCTCGTGGTCGACCCGGCCGACCACGGCACCCTGCTGCTGGGCAGTCGCAAGAACGGCCTGTGGCGCAGCACCGACTACGGCGTGACATGGCGTCAGGTCTCCTCGTTCCCCGTCAAGAACGGCGCGAGCAGCGGCGCGGGCATCTCCTTCGTGACGTACGGCAACGCCGGCAGCAAGACGATCTACGTCGGTGTCGGAGACTCGTCGACCTCCCTGTACCGCTCCACCGACAACGGCCGCACCTGGCAGGCCGTCGCCGGGCAGCCCACCGGCCAGATGCCGCACCACGGTGTGGTCTCCGGTGACGGCTCGCTGTACCTGTCCTACAGCAACAGCACCGGCCCCATGGACGCGACGGCGGGCTCGGTGTGGAAGTACACGCCGAAGGGCGGGGCGTGGAAGAACATCTCCCCGTCGCAGGGCAAATACGGGTTCTCCGGTCTGGCCGTCGACCCGCGCAAGCCGTCCACGGTGATGGTCACCACCCTCGACCGCTGGTGGCCCGAGGACGAGATCTACCGGAGCACCGACGGCGGCGCGAACTGGAAGGCACTGGCCGACAAGTCGAAGCGGGACGCCTCCGGCGCTCCGTACGTCGGCACCCACACCGGGCACTGGATGACCGCACTGGCCATCGACCCCTTCAACTCCGGGCACGTGCTGTACGGCACCGGCAACGGCATCTGGCGCAGCAAGGACGCGAACGCCTCCGACAGCGGCGGTACCAGCCACTGGACCGTGGGAGCCCGAGGTCTGGAGGAGACCTCGCTGCTGGACGCGATCGCCCCGCCCGGCGGCGCCACCGTCATCACCGCCATGGGCGACCAGGGCGGCTTCCGCCACGGCTCCCTGACCAAGGTGCCCTCGGGTCGGCTGTCGAACCCGATGATGACCAACAGCACCGACATCGACTTCGCCCAGTCCAAGCCCTCGACGATGGTCCGGGTCGGCCATGGCGGCGATCAGGACGGCGCCTATTCCACCGACGGCGGCAGCACCTGGAACGGCTTCAAGGCGGAACCGGTTGCCGACGCCAACGATGGCCGTGTCGCGCTCGCGGCGGACGGCTCCACCATCGTCTGGACCGAGGCCGGCCAGGCCCCGTACCGCTCGACCGACAAGGGGTCCAACTGGTCGAGGGTCAGCGGCCTGGGCACCGACGCCGTGGTCGTCGCCGACCGCTCCTCGGCCAAGACCTTCTACTCACTGTCCGGCGGCACGCTCTACGCCAGCACCGACGGCGGCGCGACCTTCACCGCCCGCGCCACCAACCTGCCCTCCGGCCGGCTCACGGCCGTGCCCGGCGTCGCCGGAGACCTGTGGATCGCCGGCAGTGACAAGGGTCTGCTGCACTCCACCGACGGCGGCCGGAACTTCAGCACGCTCAAGTCGGTGCAGTCCGCCTCCGCCCTCGGCTTCGGCAAGGCCAAGCCGGGCACCGGCTACCAGGCCCTGTACCTGATCGGCACCGTCAAGGACGTCACCGGAGTCTTCCGCTCCACCGACGAGGGCGCCACCTGGCTCCGCGTCAACGACAAGGCCCACCAGTGGGGCGCCATCGGCAGCGTCGGCGTCATCACCGGCGATCCCGACACCTATGGCCGCGTCTACATCGGCACCAACGGACGGGGTCTGCAGTACGGCGACCCGTCCTGACCCCACACCCCTTGCGCAGCCCTGGCTGCGCAAGGGGCGGCAACCTTTTCGACTCCGGCGGCAACTGCGCTGCGGAACGTCGACTCGATCTATGGAACGGATGGACATGAGGACAACGAATCACGGCGCGGCGCAGCCGCTGCGCAAGCACCGGCGAGCCATCCGCATTCCGTTGGCGCTGTTGGCCGTCGGCGTTGTGATCTGCCTGGCCGCCGTGCTCGTCACCGGCGGCAGCACTGACACCCGGCGCACCGCCGACGAGTCCGTCACGGCTCCGCCGACGAGCGGCCCGGCCGATTCCGGCTCTCCGACCGCGACCCCCGACGCCACGATCGCACCGACGAAGCCGCCGGTCGCCAGCCCGCCGCCATCACCCCGCGGTACGCGAACGCCGTCGGCCGCCAGCAAGTCCAGCAGCCCGCGCGCGGAATCCGCGGAGTCCACCGGGTCGTTGGCCGGACGGATCAAGCCCGCCATCCGTTACCGGGGCGTCGCGACCGCCTACGAGGCGGGCGACGGGAACGGTGCCTGCCTCTACGGCCCGTCCGACGACCTGATGGTCGCGGCGATGAACCACACGGACTACGAGTCGGCCAAGGCATGCGGGGCGTACGTGATGGTCCGCGCCGCCAACGGGGCGGCCATCACGGTGCGGATCGTCAACGAATGCCCGTTGCCGTGCGAACCCGGGCAGCTCGACCTCAGCCAACAGGCGTTCGCCAAGCTCGCCGACCTCTCCGTCGGCCGGCTCCCCATCACCTGGAAGCTGCTGAGCCCCGCCGAGTCCGGCACGATCTCGATCCGGTACAAGGGTGGGTCCAGTCAGTGGTGGTGCGGTATCCAGGTGATCGGCCACCGCAACCCGGTGGCCACGCTCGAGGTGCGGACCGCCAACGGATGGCGCAAGCTGCAACGCACCGACTACAACTACTTCCTCGCCGAGGACGGCAACGGATGCGGCAGAGCGATCAGGATCACCGACATCTACGGTGAGCGGCTGACCATCGGCGGGATCGCCCTCGAACCGGACGTCGCGCAGCCGACCCGGGTCCAGTTCGCTCGGCACTGACCGTGCCGCTCGCCCCTTGTCAGGACTCCCGCCCACGGGTGATCGCGGTCCGGCCGCGGGCGAGGGGCGTTGCTACGCTCAGGCCGCTTGTCAACGCGCACATCGCAAGGAGAGGGCAATCGCGGGAGATGCTCGCCGACGACGCGTCCGCAGAGTTCCACGACTTCTTCGAACGCCACTACGCCGAACTGGCCCGTCTCGCCCACCTCCTGACCGGCGAGAAGGAAGCGGCGGACGATCTCGCCGCCGATGCGCTGGTCGCCCTGTGGCAGCGCTGGGACCGGCTGCGGGCTGCGCAACACCCGGTCGCCTACGCCCGCGGCGTGGTGGCCAATCTCGCGCGGGAACAGATCCGGAGACGGGTACGCGAGCGACGGCGAGTAGCGCTGTTCTGGTCCCTCGGCACGGAACAGGTGGACGGGCCGGACGTTGCGGCTGTGCTGGACGTCCGAGCCGCGCTCACCCGGCTGCCGTTCCGCAAACGGGCGTGCGTGGTCATGCGCCACGCCCTCGATCTGTCGGAGAAAGACACCGCCGCTGCGCTGGGCATCTCGGTCGGTACGGTGAAGAGCCAGACCTCGAAGGGGATGGCCGAGCTGGAACGGATACTCGCCCCGAAGACGGTCGGCGAACTGGCTGCAGGAGGGAGGAACCGATGAACGACGAGATCAGCCGACGGCTGCGAGAGGCCGCCGCGGCTCACGAGCCCAACCGCGCCAGGATCCTGGCGCGCGTCGAACGCGGCGCGGCCGACCCCGGTGTCCGGCACCGCACAGCATCGATCGCCAGGTCATGGCCCCGGGCGGCGATCGTCGGAATCGTCGCTGCTGCCACCCTGGCGACCGGTGGTCTCGCTGTCGCTGCCGCCATCGGCGGAGCTCCGTTGCTGCCGGCCACAGCACCCGCTCCCACGGTCCCGTCCCCGACGGTCACGCCCCCGACCGTCACGCCCAGTCCGACGCCGTCATCCGGCACCACCACCACTACCGGTCCGGCCCCCGCACCATCCCCTGCCCCCACCTGGGGCAGCGCGCACCCGACTCCGCCCGACGACAGCCGGGTCGAGGACGGACCGTTGTGGTCGGAAGGCTCGCTGGACCCCCACAGCACGATCTACTGGGCTCAGAGCAACCTGACCCTCAAGACCACCAAGCCGCTCACCTCAGTCACCGTGGAGCTGCGCATCGCCCAGACCGGCGACGTGCGTAACACCGGCCACTGGCAGACCCTGCCGAGCGACGACTTCACCGTCACCGTTCAGGAGTCCGACGGCGCGCTGCTCTACCGCTGGACCCTCAAGCCGGGCCGCACCGTGCCGACCGGACAGCACGACTTCGCGAGTCAGTACAACCACGCCACCGGCGTCCGCGATCTCGAGCACGACAGCTACCGCGTCGATGCCCAGAGCCCAGGCGGTTCCATCGCAGTCTGGGGAGGGTTTGCGCCGCCCCGGTGAGGACGGTCCCGCTGAAATACAACAAGACCCGGACCATCTGGTCCGGGTCTTGTCTCGGAGTAGCGGGGACAGGATTTGAACCTGTGACCTCTGGGTTATGAGCCCAGCGAGCTACCGAGCTGCTCCAACCCAGATCTGAACTACCACTACCCGCGAACTGACCCGAACCCCAATCCGGGAAGCCTGGGT
>NZ_JBEORF010000049.1:0-37887 GCF_040302125.1 Nocardioides sp. NPDC127514
GATGTGGTCTGGACGGCGAGAGCGGTGGCGGATCGGACACCACCATCCTGTGCACCTCTCCGCGAACCGTAAGTTCGCCTACGGCGTCTCGATCCCGCGCGACACGATGGTCAGCGGAACTGCCTATTACTCGCCGGTATATGGGCAGTTCGCTCCCGGACTACCCCGACATGGTCGAACATCCGCACATGCGACGGGCGCATCCAGACGGCGTCGGGTACGTCCGCCGACGGGGTCGCCGGGAGGTCCGCGCGGCAGGCGTAGCCGAAGTAGCCGAACCACTGCTCCCCCGCGCCGATCTCGCGCTCCAGGACGTGCCAGATGTCGTCGCCGACGACCTCGGAGCGCCCACCGGTATGGCGCAGCACCTCGCGGCGAGCGGCGGAGTAGGTCAGCGAGACGTCGTCGTCCTCGAGCCAGCCGATCAGGGACCGCGTGCCGGACCACTCGCGCGCGCCACCACCATCGAGCCAGACGCAGCGCGGGTGCGCGGCGGCGACCTCGGCGAAGAGGTCCTCGACGCTCACCGTGGCCCCGGTCGGCCCAGGCTCTGCTGGTTCAAGAAGTTCGCGACCATCGCCGCGCCGTGCTGGGAGAGCACCGACTCCGGGTGGAACTGGACCCCCTCCAGCGGCAGATCCCTGTGCCGTACGCCCATCACGACCCCGTCCTCGGAACGTGCCGTCACCTCCAGGACATCGGGGACCGAGACGGCCGCCAGGGAGTGGTAGCGGACCGCCTCGAGCGGCGACGGGATGCCCGTGAAGACCCCGCGACCGTCATGAGTCACCCGGGCCACCTCGCCGTGGGCAGGCTCGATCCGGTCGACGACACCGCCGTAGGCGGTCACCAGCCCCTGCATCCCCAGGCAGACGCCGAGGACGGGCCGCCCCGCGTCCAAGAGTACGTCCCGCCCGACCGCGAAGTCCGCCGGATCGGCCGGGTGGCCGGGCCCGGGCGAGAGGACCACATGGGTGTAGCCGGCGAGGTCCCCGAACTTCACCTCGTCGTGCTCCACGACGTCCGGAAGGGCCCCGGTGACCTGCGCGACCATGTGGACGAGGCTCCACACGTAGGAGTCGTGGTGGTCGACCACGACGACTCTGGTCATTGGGCGAGCAGATCGCTGACGACGTCGTGGATGAGGTCGTAGCCGCGCTCGGTGAGGACCGACTCCGCGTGGAACTGGATGCCGGCGTAGTGCGGACCGGAGATGGCATGGATGTCACCCGTCTCCGGATCGGCATCCACCGACACCCCTGCGGGCAGCTCCGTCGACCCCACCCGTCCGACGAACGTGTTGTAGAACCCGACCCGCTCGCGACGCGGCCGCCCGCCGAACCCGAGACCGACGCGCGTCTGGGTGCCCTGGAAGACGATGTCCTTGTAGTGCAGCCCGATCCCGAGCTGGTGGCACAGCGCCTGGTGGCCGAGGCAGACCGCCAGGAACGGCTGCTCGGTCTCGAGCAGCGCTGCCACGGCGGCGCGGAGCTTGGCCATCTTCGGATCATTGCCATCGCGCGGGTCGCCCGGGCCGGGCCCGACGATGACGAGATCAGCACCCGCGAAGGCGCCGTCCTCGTAGTCCTCGTGCCGCACGACCGACGAGGTCATGCCGAGCACCCGCAGGACGTGGCGCAGCATGCGTACGAAATCGTCCTCGCCATCAAGGATCACCGCGTGCTTGCCGGCGAGGTGGGCCGAGGGCTCCTCGTCGCCCTGGTCGGTGAGCCAGAACGACGACAGCCGCCGGTTGCGGGCGGCCAGGGTCAGCAGCAGGTCCTCGTCGTTGACCAGCTCGGAGACGTCCTGGGCGAGCGCGGGCGCCGCCGGCACCAGCCCGAAGGCCGACAGGATCCCGCCGGCCTTGGCGTGCGTCTCGGCGACCTCGTACGTCGGGTCGGAGTCGCGCACCAGCGTCGCGCCGGCGCTCACCTTGAGCTCACCGGAGAGCGACACGTCCGCGGTGCGGATCACGATCGGCGAATCGACCGTCGGGGCGCCGGACTCGTCACGGCCGAGCAGCGCGAGGGCGGCGCCGTAGTAGCCACGGCCCTCCGGCTCGTACTTCTTGATCAGCCGGCACGCGTTCTCCACCGGCGAGCCGGTGACGGTGGCGGCGTACATCGTGTCGCGCAGGATCTCGCGCGGGTCCCGCGCGGAGCGGCCGGCGAGCAGGTATTCGGTGTGGATCAGCCGCGACATCGGCTTCAGGAACGGCCCGAGCACCTGGCCGCCCTGGTCGCAGATGTCGCACATCATCTTGAGCTCCTCGTCGACCACCATGAAGAGCTCGTAGACCTCCTTCTGATCCGTGAGGAAGTCGGTCAGCTGCCCCTTGAGATCGTGAGCGATCTTCTCGGGCGAACCCTCGAGATCGCGCGGCAGCCGGAAGGTGCCGGAGATCGGGTTCATCCGGACGTCGCCGCCGTGGACGCTCACGTGCCGCTCGGGCGAGGCGCCGATGAGGTAGCGGTCGCCGGTGAAGAAGCAGTAGGTCCAGTACGCCCCGCGCTCGCGCTCCAGAAGACGGCGCAGCACGGTGAGCGCGCGGGCGTGGTTCCAGTCGTCGAGCTGGGCCCGGTAGTGGCGGCCGATCACGAAGTTGGCGCCCTCGCCCTGGCCGATCTCGTCCTCGATGACGGTCTTGACCAGGTCGGCGTAGGTGTCGTCGTCCACGTCGAACCCACCGCGGTCGGTGAACTCGACGGGCACGTCCGGGAGCGCCTCGATGACCTCGGCGACGGAGAACTCCCACTCGCGCTCCACGTCGACGACCACCAGCGGGGTGCCGTCGTCGTGGGCCTCGAAGCCCCGCTCGCTCACCTGCCGGAACGGCACCGCGAGCAGCCGGTCGGCCACCTTCCCCGGCTCCGGGGTGCCCTCCTCGAGGGGTACGTCGAGCAGCGACTCGACCACGGACCGGGTGCCTGCCAGCATGCCGACCGTGTCGCGGTCACCCGCCCGCGAGGAGCGCCGGATGATCGCCCACGCCTCGTGCCCCGTGATCTCCTCGATCGCGGTCTTGGCAGGGCTGTTGGTCGTCATGGGATGAGCCTAATCCGCGCGCTGACGCGTGACCCATTCGATTCGGATGGTGGGCCGTGCAACCCCGCGGTGCCCCGAATCCGTTGACAGTGCGTGAGACGTTCCCAAGACGCCGAATTCGAGGCCTTCGTACGCCGCCACCGAGCGCCGCTCGTCGGCACTGCACGGCTGCTGACCGCCGGCGACGCCCACCTGGCCGAGGATCTGGTCCAGTCGACCCTGGTCAAGGTCTACCTGGCCTGGGGGCGAGCGTCCCAGCACCCCGCTGCGTACGCTCGCCGGACCCTGGTCAACTGCCTGACCGACCACCGCAGGCGCCCGTTCTTCCGGCGGGAGCAGGGCGCGGTCACGCTCCCCGAGGCACCGGTCGAGGATCCGGCGATGGTCGATCCCGAACTGGTCGCTGCGCTGACCGAGCTGCCGCCCCGGCAGCGTGCGGCCGTCGTGCTCCGCCATGTCCACGACCTCTCGGTCGAGGAGGTCGCCGACGCGCTCAGCTGCTCGACAGGAACCGTGAAGTCCCAGACCGCACGCGGCCTGGACAAGCTCCGGGCGCTGCTCACCCCCACCCAACTGACAGGAGACTCCCGATGAACGACGTGATCGACCGCCTCGCCCGCCTGACCCCGTCCCCGTCCGCCGCTGCGACCGAGGACGCCGCCGCCGACCTGCGCCGTGGCCACCGGGCGCTCTCCCGGCGCCGTATCAAGCGCGCCGCGCTCGGCGGCGCCGCGCTGACTCTCGCGGTCGGTGGCGCCTTCAGCGGGATCGCGCTGACCTCGGGCGACGAGGTCGCACCGATCTCCCAGGCCGCCGACAACGTACGCCTGGTCGACTACGACGGCGCCCAGATGCCCGGCTACACCGTGGCGAAGGTGCCCGAGGGGTTCGTGCTGCAGGGATCCGACCAGTACGTCCTCGCCGTCGCTCGCCCCGACGACAAGTCCTCCATCAGCGACTTCCGGGACAAGATCGTGGTGACCCTCGAGTCGCCCTCGTCACGTGCCGAGGGTGCCACCGACACCACCGTCAATGGCCAGCCCGCCACCCTCGTCACCACCCCCGACGGCGCGACGATGCTCAAGTACGCCTACCGCGACTTCACCGTCGTGATCCAGATGTGGAACTCCATCCACCTCTCCGACAAGCAGCTCGTCGAGTTCGCCGAGGGCGTCGAGGTCACCGCCGACGCCAAGCCCTCCGTCGGCTGACCCGAAACGCCGAGTCGGCGCGTTAGAACGCGCCGACTCGGCGTTTCGGCTTGTCAGGAGACTGTGGTCAGCAGCTGGGTCGCGCGGGTGAGGACGACGTAGAGCGTGGCGCGGCCGGTGGCCGACTCGCGTTCGATCTCGTCGGGGCTGACCACGACGATGCCGTCGAACTCCAGGCCCTTGGTGTCCAGGCCGGTGAGGACGACGATGCGGTCCTCGCCGGAGGGCACCGAGGTCGGGTCCGCGGCAGACGCCGCAGCCGAAGGAGCGTCGGCCGCGAACTCCGACCAGGACGCGAGCCACGAGTTGACCTCGGAGCGGCGCGCGACCGGGACCACGATGCCGACGGTGCCGCCGACCTGCGACGCGATCTCGGCGACCGCCTCCCGGGTGGCCTTCTCCAGGTCGACCGAGTGCTCGATGACCCGCGGCTCGACGCCGGTGGAGCGGACCGCGGTCGGCAGGTCGGCGTTGAGCCCGACGCGCTCGGCGTAGGCCGCGGCGAAGTCGTAGATCTCGGCCGAGTTGCGGTAGTTCGTGGACAGGTGGAACGCGTGGACCGGCTTGCCCTCGAGCGCCTTGGCCCGGGCGGCCTCGGCCTCCTCCGCCACCGGCCACGAGGACTGGGCGGGGTCGCCGACGATGGTCCACGAGGCCGTACGTCCCCGGCGACCGACCATCCGCCACTGCATCGGGGTCAGGTCCTGGGCCTCGTCGATGAGGATGTGGGCGAACGGGTCGTCGTCGATCCGGTACGTCGGCGGGCGCCAGCCACGACCCGAGGCGAACTCGCGGTCGGAGGCGGTCATCAGCTCGGCGATGTCGATGCCGCTCTGGTCGGCGTCGCGCTCGTCGGCGACCTGCTCGGGGATGTCGCCGATCGCGTAGCGGAGCTCGTCGAGCAGCGGGATGTCCTCGATGGCCAGGTCGGCGTCGGTCAGGCCGCGGCCGGCCCACGACTTGAGGAGCAGCTGCTGCTCGTCGTGCGTCAGGATTCCCTCGGAGACGCGGGCGAGGAACTCCGGCTCGCGGAGCCAGCCGAGCACCTCGCGCGCCTCCAGCGCCGGCCACCAGGCGGCGGCGAACTCGAGGAAGGCGGGGTTGTCGAGCATCTCGTCGTTGAAGACCTCGCGACCGCGCTCACGGCCGCGCTCGCCGCGTACCTGCCGCCAGAGGATGTCGAGAAGCATCTGAGGTACGCGACGCAGCTGCTGGTTGCGCCGGCCCTGGCTCATCAGCTGACGCCGCAGCTCACCGAGCCGCTTGCCGTCCAGGCGCAGCGAGTCGTCGCGGTAGAAGACCTTGAACTCGCGCGGGGAGCCCGGCGCCTGCTGGCGCGAGGCGCGGCGCAGCACCTCGGCCATCCGGACCGAGCCCTTCACGTCGGCGACGGCGGGGTCGTTGTGCCACGTCGCGCGTACGCCGTCCACGACCTCACCCAGGGAGCGCAGCGCCACCGCGGTCTCGCCGAGGCTCGGCAGGACGCGTTCGATGTAGCGCATGAAGACGCCCGACGGCCCGACGATGAGCACGCCGCCCGACTCGTAGCGGCGACGCTCGGTGTAGAGCAGGTAGGCGGCGCGGTGGAGCGCCACCACGGTCTTGCCCACGCCCGGACCGCCAGAGATGGTCGTGACACCCTTGCCGGGCGCGCGGATGGCCTTGTCCTGCTCGGCCTGGATGGTCGCGACGATGGAGTGCATCGTGCGGTCGCGGGCACGGCTGAGCTGGGCGATGAGCGCGCCCTCGCCGACGATCGGCAGGTCGGCACCGGAGCGCTCCAGCGCCTCGGCGTCGAGCAGCTCGTCCTCGACACCGATCACGCTCTGCCCCTCGGAGCGGAGCACCCGCCGCCGGATCACCGACCGGGGCTCGACCGCCGTGGCCTGGTAGAACACCGCAGCCGCGGGCGCCCGCCAGTCGATCAGCAGCGAGTCACGCTGCGCGTCGCGCAGACCGATCCGGCCGACGTAGCGCGGCTCGGCGTCGACCGACGGGTCGAGGTCGAGGCGACCGAAGACCAGTCCCTCGTGAGCGGCATCGAGCTGCGCGATGCGTCGCGCCGCCTGGAAGGCGAACGCGTCGCGCTCGACCAGACCACCTTCATGGCCCAGACGCCCACGGTCGCGGCCCTCGGCGGCCAGCTCCTGCGCAGCGCGCGCCGACTCTCCCAGCTGGAGGTAGACACGATCTACGAACCCCTGCTCCTGAGCGATCTCGCGCTCAGCCAGCTTGTCGTTCAACTGGATGTTCCCCCGTCACAAAGATCCACACCCGCCGTGCGCCCCCCATGGCGCACGGCAAGGAGATAACTCTACCCCCGACGTGGTGTTATGCGAGCACGGGTGCCACCAGTCGGCTACCGCTTGCGAGACAGGAAGGCGGTCATCGCCTCGCGGGCCTCGTCGGAGCCGAAGAGGCGGGCGGAGAGGGCTGCCATCTCCTCGCCGCCGGCGTCGATGTGCTCGACGAGGCCGCGGACCATGAGGCGCTTGGTCTCGCGCAGTCCCTGGGGGGAGCCCTCGAGCAGGGAGGAGGTGATGGCGGCGACCTCGTCGTCGAGCGAGGCGGCGGGGACGGCGGCGGTCAGGATGCCGATCCGGGCTGCCTCGGCGGCGTCGAACTTGTCGCCGGTGAGGAAGTAGCGGGAGGCGGCGCGGGCGTCGATCCGGGGAAGGATCGAGAGGGAGATCGCGGCGGGGGCCAGGCCGAGCCGGACCTCGGTGAGCGCGAACGAGACGGTGTCGGCGGCGATCGCGATGTCCGCGGCGGCAACGAGCCCGAGACCCCCGGCGCGCACCGGTCCCTGGACCTTCGCCACGACGGGCTTGGTGAGGGCGACGATGGTGCGCTGGAGACGTACGATCCCGCGGGTGCCCTCCTCCATCGGCACCGTCGCGGCCTCGGAGAGGTCGGCGCCGGAGCAGAAGACGGTGCCCGTGGCCTGGAGCACGACGGCCTTGACGGAGGTGTCCTTGTCGGCGGCGTGCAGCGCCTCGAACAGCTCGGTGACCAACTGGCGGGAGAGCGCGTTGCGGTTGGCCGGCGAGTCGAGGGTGATGGTGGCGACACCCTCGGCGACGTCGAGGTGGACGAGCTCAGCGTTGGTTTCAGGCGACTCAGTCATGGGGCAGACCTTACGGTGCTTGACTGGAGGTGTGGACCCGGTCCGCCATGCATTCTCCGCCATCCCCCGGGAGGGCTTTCTCCCGCCCGAGGAGCGCGACTTCGCGGCCTTCGACGAGCCGCTTCCGATCGGCCACGGACAGACCAACTCGCAGCCGCGGACGGTGGCCGACATGCTCCGTCTTCTCGAGGTCGCACCGGGTGACAAGGTGCTCGACGTCGGCTCCGGGTCGGGCTGGACCACCGCGCTGCTCGCCCACCTGACCGGCCCGGAGGGCAGCGTCATCGGGGTCGAGCTGGAGCCCTCGCTGGTCCGGTTCGGGCGCCGGAACCTGGCCGCGACCGACCAGCCGTGGGCCCGCATCGAGAAGGCGAAGCCCGGGGTCCTCGGGTGGCCTCGGCAGGCTGCGTACGATCGCATCCTCGTCTCCGCCGAAGCCGAGGCCCTGCCACGCGAGCTGATGGACCAGCTCGCCTCGCCCGGGCGGATGGTGGTCCCGGTCGCCGGGCTGATGATGTTGGTGGAGCGGAACGAGACGGGCGTGGCGCGACTGAGCAGCCACGGTTGGTATCGCTTCGTGCCGCTGCGGAGGAAGCCCTAGGAGCTCGTACGCTGCTCCGGCTCGCCCTCGTCGGGATGCGGCACCGCGCGCAGCTGGCCCGGCGGCACCGGCGGCGGTGGCTTGGTCGGCGGCAGAGGCCGGCTGAACTCGTCGTGGCGACGGATCCGCCTCGCGGTCTTGCGGAGCCAGGAGGGGTCCATGACGATCTCGTGGGTGTCGCCGTCGGGGCCGTCGAACGTGACCGCGACCGTCTCGAAGCCCTTGTGACGCTGCATCAGGGCATAGCTCGCGTAGGCGCGGCGGTCGGCCTCGGTCAGCTCGACATCGTCGGTGAAGAGAGTCAGCAGCGCGCGCGGCCACAGGTGACGGGCGTAGACGACGTTGACCTCGATCGAGAGCACCACCATCAGCGCCGCGATGTAGAGGAAGCCGACGAGACCGAGGACCAGCGCGAAGGTCTGGTTCATGCCACGGGTGGCGGCGAGCACGTGCTGGACGAACTCCGCACCGAAGTACTGCAGCACCTGCCACAGCATCGCGAACGTGAGCGCTCCCGGGAGAGCGTGGGCGAGGGCGTGGTCGCGCGTGGTGGCCATCCGGAAGACGACGCAGAGCATGCCGGTGACGATCACGACGGTGCCGAGGATCACCAGCCAGTAGCCAATGTCGACCGCCTTGAACCCGAGGAAGTCGGTGCGGCTCAGCACCAGCGACAGCGCGGTCACCGAGAGGATGGCCAGACCGCCGGCGGCGAGCATGAGCAGCGACCGCACCCTCAGCAGGATCGGGTTGGGGCGGCTGTTGCGCGGCACCGACCAGGCTGTGTTGACCGCGTTCTGCAACGAGAGGCCCAGGCCGAGCGCACCGTAGAGGGCGGTGAGACCACCGATCACGATCGCGCTGGACGAGCCTGTGAGCTCCTTGCGGCCGAGCTGGTCACCGATGATCGGGAACTGCGCCAGCGCCGTGTCGAGCACCGCCTCCTGCAGGCCCGGGTTGCCCTCCAGCACGAAGCCGAGGATCGAGGAGGCCAGCAGCAGGATCGGGAAGACGGCCACGAAGGCGTAGTAGGTGATGATCGCGGCGAGGTTGTTGCCCTGGTCGTCCCAGAACTTGTACAGGACGGCCAGCGGGAACGCGACCGGCGGAAACCGGCGCTGAGCCCGATCCATTGCCGTCGCCGCTCCAGCCATAAGGGTCAGGCTAACCCCTGTATGACCCGATAGATTGAACGTCGGTCAGGTCAGCAGGCCAGCACACTCGAGGAGATGACCCACCAGATGTCGAACTTCGGCCCGCCGCCCGGGCCACCGCCAGGCGCACCGCAGGGCCCCACTCATGGACCGGGCGAGCAGCCCCAGGCCCCGCCGTGGGCACAGCAGTCGTACGTCCCCGCCGGCCCGCCGCTGGCGACCTGGGGTCGCCGCGCCGGCGGTGCGCTGATCGATGCGGCGCTGCTCGTGCCGTTCTATCTGGTCGCCGGCGTGGGAGGCGGGTTGTCTCAGGAGTCCGGCTTCTTCGTCACCATCTTCGGCCTGCTGGTCACCCTGGTCGGCTGGCTGGGGTTCATCGGCTTCGCCGTCTGGAACCACGTCCTCAAGCAGGGCCGCACCGGCCACACCATCGGCAAGAGCGTCGTCGGGATCAAGCTGATCCGCACCGAGTCACAGGCGACGACCGGCGTCCCGATGGCGCTGGGGCGACAGCTGCTCCACGTCCTCGACGCGTTCTGCTTCATCGGCTACCTGTGGCCGCTGTGGGACGACAAGCGGCAGACCTTCGCCGACAAGATCGTCAGCACGCTGGTCGTGGTGGAGCCTCGGTCATAGCCACAGCGGGCTCAGGCGTGTGCGCTGACAATTGCGTAGAGATGTGGCCATACTCGGCGCATGTCTAACTACGGCCCGCCTCCTGGCGCCCCGCAGGACCCCTCCGGCCAGCCCCTGCCGCCGACTCCGCCGCCCGCACCGGCCTACGGTCAGCCCAGCGCTCCGCCGCCTCCGCCCGCGCCGGGCTACGGCGCCGCTCCGGCCGCTCCCGGCTACGGCGCCGCCCCGGCCGGGTACGGCTATGGAGCCCCGACCCCGCCGTACGCCTCCTGGGGTGCACGCGCGGGTGCCTTCATCATCGACGGACTCGTCGGCGCGGTGGCCATGATCCCGTTCTGGATCGGCTACGGCCTGCTCATCGGCGGAGCCGCCTCCGGTGGTGTCTCGGAGTATGACCCGAACACCGGCATGTACACGCCCGCCGGCGAGCCCAACGGGGCCCTCATGGCCATCGGCGGGCTGCTCATGTTCATCGGCTTCCTCGTGTCTCTTGCCTTCCTGTTCTGGAACTACGGCCTGAAGCAGGGCAAGACGGGATACACGATCGGCAAGGGCGTCCTCGGCATCAAGGTCGTCAAGGAGGCCGACGGTCAGGTCCTCGGCACCTGGTTCTCGATCGGGCGCTTCTTCGTCCACTACCTCGACCAGCTCGCCTGCTACATCGGCTACCTGTGGCCGCTGTGGGACGACAAGCGGCAGACCTTCGCCGACAAGATCCTCAGCACGATCGTGATCATCGAGCCGAAGAAGTAGAGACAGACGTACGCATCAGGGCCGGTCGCTCACGCGACCGGCCCTGTACTCATTTCGCCGTGATCAGTAGGACTTCGGGAGCCCCAGGGTGTGCATGGCGATGTAGTTGAGGATCATCTCCCGGCTGACCGGGGCGATCCGCCCCAGCCGGGCGGCGACGAGCTGGTTGGCCAGGCCGTACTCGACCGTCAGGCCGTTGCCGCCGTGGGTGTGGACCGCGGCATCGGTGGCGTTGCAGGCGACCTCGCCGGCGGCGTACTTGGCCATGTTGGCGTACTCCCCGGCACCGGCGTCGTCGCCGGCGTCGTAGAGCGCGGCGGCCTTCTGCCACAGCAGGCGGGCCTGCTCCAGCTCGATCTTGACCTTCGCGAGCGGGTGCGCGATGCCCTGGTGGGAGCCGATCGGGGCGTCCTTCCAGACCGACCTCGACCCGGCGTACTCGACCGCCTTGCCGAGCGCGTAACGCGCCATCCCGCAGGAGAGGGCGGCGCCCATGATCCGCTCGGGGTTGAGGCCCGCGAAGAGCTGCCAGATGCCACCGTCCTCGTCGCCGACGAGGGCGTCGGCGGGGAGACGTACGTCGTCGATGAAGAGGGTGAACTGCTTCTCCGGCGCCTCCCAGGCCATCGGGATGACCTGCTTGGTGAAGCCCTCGGAGTCGGTCGGGACCACGAAGAGGGCGGGCTTGAGCTTGCCCGTCTTGGCGTCCTCCGTCCGCGCGACGATGAGGACCGAGTCGGCCTCGTCGACGCCCGAGATGAAGGTCTTCTGACCGTTGAGCACCCAGCTGTCGCCGTCGCGCTTCGCCGTCGTCGTGATCTTGTGGGAGTTCGAGCCGGCGTCGGCCTCGGTGATCCCGAAGGCCATCAGATGCGAGCCGTCGGCGATCGCCGGCAGCCAGCGCTTCTTCTGCTCGTCGGTGCCGCAGCGGCCGATGATGCTGCCGCAGATCGCCGGGCTGACGACCATCATCAGCAGCGGAGCGCCGGCGGTCGCAGCCTCCTCGAGCACGGCGGCCAGGTCGCTCATGCCACCGCCACCACCGCCGTACTCCTCGGCGATGTTCACGCCGAGGAACCCGTTGCGGCCCATCTCGAGCCACATCTCGGTCATCTTGCCGCCCTCGCGGGCCTGCTTGGCGACGAAGTCGTGGCCGTACTTGCCGGCCAGCTTCGCCACCGCCTCTCGCAGCGCGGTCCGCTCCTCGGGCTCGCCAAACGGATTGGGCACAGTTGCGGCGGTGGTGGTCATGCTGTCTCCTCTACGACGGCCAGCACCTCACCGGCGGCGACCTGGGTTCCTGGTTTGACGTTGATCTGAGCGAGTACGCCGTCGGTGGGCGCGGTGACCGTGTGCTGCATCTTCATCGCCTCCAGAACCAGCAGCGGCTGGCCCTCGGTGACGTCGCTGCCGGTCTCGGCGAGCACGCTGATGACCGATCCCGGCATCGGCGCCAGCAGGCTTCCGGGCTGGGTCTGGGTCGCGGGGTCGGTGAACCTCGGACGCTTCCGCAGCGCGGTGTGGCCGAACGAGGAGTCGACGTCGATCCGGTCCCCGGCGACGGCGATCTCGTACGCCGTGCGCAGGCCGTCGCGCTCGAGAACAACCCTGCTCTGACCTGCATCGATGACCTCGAAGCCGTCGATGCGATAGCCATCGCGGGTGCCGTACCACTCCACGACGAGGCCATCCTCGGAGTCATCCTCGAAGACCGTCCGCTGCGGCTGGCTCGTGACGTTGCGCCAGGCGACCGGGAGCCCCGGGCGGCGGGTCGCCTCGGCCAACGCGACCGCTGCCGCGACCGCGGCACCGGGGTCCTCCGCGCGTGGAAGGAATTTTTCTTCCGCGAGAAGAGAGGTGCTGACCTCACCGGACCGGAACGCCTCCGACCCGAGGATCCCGATCAGCTGCTCCCGGTTGGTCACCAGGCCATGGATCTTGGCCGTACGCAGCACCCCGACGAGCCGCCGGATCGCCGCATCACGCGTCGGGGCGTGGACGATCACCTTCGCCAGCATCGCGTCGTAGAAGGTGCTGACCTCCGAGCCCGACGTGTAGCCGGCATCGACGCGCGCATCCCCGGGGAACTCGAGCGTCGTCAGGGTCCCCGACTGCGGCTGATAGTCCGCTGCCGGATCCTCGGCGTAGAGCCGTACCTCCACCGCATGCCCAGTCACATCGGTGGTCGAGCTTGTCGAGACCCCCGAAACTCCCTCGGCCACCGCGATCTGCAGCTCCACCAGATCCACCCCATGAACCAGCTCGGTCACCGGGTGCTCGACCTGCAGGCGCGTGTTCATCTCCAGGAACCAGAACCGCTCCGAGGCGGCGTCGTAGAGGAACTCGACGGTCCCGGCGCCGCGGTAGTCGATCGCCGCGGCGGCGTTCCGGGCGGCCTCGTGGAGCGCCGACCGGACGGTGTCCGGGAGCAGCGGAGCCGGCGACTCCTCGACGACCTTCTGGTGGCGACGCTGCACCGAGCAGTCGCGCTCGCCGAAGACCGCCACATTGCCGGCTCCGTCGCCGACGACCTGGACCTCGACGTGGCGGCCGGCCTCGACGTACGGCTCGACGAAGACGGTCCCGTCCCCGAAGGCGGACGCGGCCTCGGCCTCGGCCTTGGCGATCTCGGCGCCGAGAGCGTCGAGGGAGCGGACGATCCGCATCCCGCGGCCGCCCCCGCCGGCGGAGGCCTTGACCAGCAGCGGCAGGTCGGACTCGACCGGCGAGGCCGGCGCCTCCAGCACCGGGACCCCGGCGGCGGCCATGATCTTCTTGGCCTCGATCTTGGAGCCCATCTGCTCGATCGACTCGGGCGCGGGCCCGATCCAGACCAGACCGGCCGCCTCGACGGCGCGGGCGAAGTCGGCGTTCTCCGACAGGAACCCGTAGCCCGGGTGGATCGCGTCGGCGCCGGCCACCTTGGCCGCCTCGATGACGAGGTCGGCGCGGAGGTAGGTCTCGGCCGGGGCGTTGCCCGGGAGGCGTACGGCATGATCCGCCTCCGCCACGAACGGCAGGTCCGCGTCGGCGTCGGAGTGCACCGCGACGGTCTCGATGCCGAGCTTGCGGGCGGTGCGGAAGACGCGCGAGGCGATCTCGGCGCGATTGGCGACGAGGATTCGACTGATGGTCATGGCACTCACATCCTGAAGACGCCGAAGTTCATGGCGCCCTCGATCGGTCGGGTGGCGATGGCAGAGAGGCAGAGGCCGAGGACGGTGCGGGTGTCGCGCGGGTCGATGACCCCGTCGTCGTAGCCGAGGCCGGAGAGGAACATCGGCAGCGACTGCTCCTCGACCATCCCCTCGACCATCTCCTTGACGCCCTTGAACCCGTCGGCGTCGAAGACCTCGCCCTTCTTCTCGGCCGACTCGCGGGCGACGATCTCCATCACGCCGGCGAGCTGGGCCGGCCCCATGACCGCGGACTTGGCAGAGGGCCACGTGAACAGGAAGCGGGGGTCGTACGCACGGCCGTTCATGCCGTAGTTGCCCGCGCCGTAGCTCGCGCCCATGATCACGGTCAGGTGCGGGACGGTGGAGTTGGAGACCGCGTTGATCATCAGGGCGCCGTGCTTGATGATGCCGCCCTGCTCGTACTCCGTGCCGACCATGTAGCCGGTCGTGTTGTGCAGGAACAGCAGCGGGGTGTCCTTCTGGTTGGCGAGCTGGATGAACTGCGCCGCCTTCTGGGCCTCTTCCGACATCAGGACGCCGCGGGCGTTGGCGAGGATGCCGATCTCGTAGCCGTGCAGCCGCGCCCAGCCGACGCAGAGGCTCGATCCGTAGAGCGGCTTGAACTCGTCGAACGGCACCTCGTTGTCGGGCCCGGTCCCGTCGACGATCCGCAGGATCGCCTCGCGCGGGTCGAAGGGCTCCTTGAGGTCGGTCGGGATCAGGTCGAGCAGGCCGTCGGGGTCGAGCTCGGGCTCGTAGCTCGCCTTCGGCTCGGGACCGCGCTTGCGCCAGTTGAGCCGGGCCACGACGCGTCGCGCCTGCCGGATGGCGTCGTGCTCGTCGACGGCGAGGAAGTCGGAGGAGCCGGAGATGCGCGAGTGCATCTCGGCGCCGCCCAGCGACTCGTCGTCGGTGTCCTCGCCGGTGGCCATCTTCACCAGCGGCGGGCCGGCCAGGAAGACCTTCGCGCCCTCCTTGACCATGATCACGTAGTCGCTCATGCCCGGGACGTACGCACCACCGGCCGTGGAGTTGCCGAAGACCACCGAGATGGTCGGCTGCTTGCGGGCGGAGGCTCGCGTCAGGTCGCGGAACCCCTTGCCGCCGGGGATGAAGATGTCCTTCTGGGTCGGCAGGTCGGCACCGCCGGACTCGGTCAGGTTGATCGTCGGGAGACCGTTCTTCTCCGCGATCTCCGCGGCCCGGAAGGAGCGCTTGAGGGAGTAGGGGTTGAGCGCCCCGCCCTTCACCGTCGGGTCGTTGGCGACGATCATGCACTCGACGCCCTCGACCACACCGATGCCGGTGATGATCGAGCCACCGACCGGGAAGTCGCTGCCCCAGCCGATCAGCGGCTGGGTCTCCAGGAACGGGCTGCCCTCGTCCAGCAGCAGCTCGATCCGCTCGCGGGCGAGCAGCTTGCCGCGCGCCTTGTGGCGGGCGACGTACTTCTCGCCGCCTCCGGCCGCCGCTTTGGCGTGCTCGGCGTCGAGGGCCTCGATCTTCTCGAGGAGGGCTTCTCTGTTGCTCATCGGTCCAGTCCCAACAGCTTGGCGGCCAGGTCCGTCATCACTTCGGTGGCTCCTCCTCCGATCGGCAGGATCCGGGCGTCGCGGTAGTGCCGCTCGACCTCGGTCCCGTGCATGTATCCCGTCCCGCCGTGAAGCTGGACGGCCTGGTCGACGACCCAGGTGCAGGCCTCGACCGCTGTCTGCTTGGCCAGCGCCGCCTCGGCGATCGTGGCCTGGGTGGACCCCTCACGGTCGTAGCGCGCGACCACGGCGTGGGTGTAGGCCTTGGCCACCTCGACCTGCCGGTGCATCTCGACCAGCTTGTGACGTACGACCTGACGCTTGATCAGGGGCTCACCGAAGGTCTCGCGCTGGCGGCAGAAGTCGGCGGTTAGCGCCAGGCAGCGGGCGGCGGTGCCGTAGCCCTGCACGGCCAGCGCGATCCGCTCGGTCACGAACGCCTCGGCGATGTAGATGAACCCGGCGTTCTCGTCACCGACGAGGTTGGCGGC
This sequence comes from Nocardioides sp. NPDC127514, assembly GCF_040302125.1. Taxonomy (NCBI): domain Bacteria; kingdom Bacillati; phylum Actinomycetota; class Actinomycetes; order Propionibacteriales; family Nocardioidaceae; genus Nocardioides; species Nocardioides sp. NPDC127514. The sequence goes on from NZ_JBEORF010000049.1 coordinate 15,733, forward strand.
GGGGACGCGTACGTCCTCGAAGGCGAGCTCCGCGGTGTCGGAGCAGTGCCAGCCCATCTTGGCCAGCTTGCGGGTGACCGTGAAGCCGGGGGTGTCCTTGTCGATCACGAGCAGGCTGATGCCGCCGGCGCCCTTCCCGCCCGTGCGGACGGCAGTGGTGACGAAGTCGGCACGTACGCCGCTGGTGATGAACGTCTTGGCGCCGTTGACCACGAACTCGTCGCCGTCGCGTACCGCCGTGGTGCGCAGGTGGGAGACGTCGGAGCCGCCGTCGGGCTCGGTGATGGCGAGGCTGCCGATCTTCTCACCGGCCAGCGTCGGCTTCACGTAGGTGTCGACGAGGTGGGGCGAGCCGTGCTTGACGATGTGCGGCAGCGCGATCCCGTGGGTGAACAGGCCCGCGAGCAGGCCGGACGAGGCACCCTCGGACATCATCCCCTCGGTCACCGCGACGGTGTCGGCCAGTCCGCCGCCCTCGCCGCCGGCCTCCTCTGGGAATCCGATCCCGAGCAGGCCCTGCTTGGCAGCGGCCTTGTGGACCTCCCGCGGGATCTCCTGGTTGTCCTCCCAGACCTGCAGGTCGGGGAAGACCTCACGGCGGGCGAACTCGGCGCCCAGCTCGAAAAGGTCGTTGCTCACTGAAGTCCTTCCCGGACGAAGTCGGTCGGCATGTCGACAAATCGGCTCCGCGCCCATTCGCCCAGCCCCTTGGCCTGCGGGTCGAACCGCGTCGAGGCGGCAACGCCCTCCCCGAGCAGGTCGTGGATGACGATGTTCACGCCGCGCAGGTGCGGCAGCGGGGTGATGTCGATGGCGAGCTCTTCGGCCTCGGGGATCAGCTTCCGCACCCACTCCGGGTTCACGGTGTCCAGCAGCCACTCGACGGCCGCGTCCGGCTTCCCTTGCGGAACCCAGAGCCCGAGGTTGGCATCGCCACCCTTGTCGCCGGACCGCGCATAGACCAGCTCCCCCAGCGCCCGCCGAGACGTCGCCCCGGTCGGCCGAGGCGTCGCTCGCGTCGGCCGAGTGGTCACCTCGGCCGACGCGCGTGACGTCTCGGCCGACGTACGTGACGCCTCGGCGCAGGCCAAGGGGGCCGGGACCTCGTAGGTCGAACCGTCGGGAAGGTGGACGGTCTCCGGGGCGCGGTCGCGCCGGACGTACGCAGCCTTGTAGATCCCGAACGGAGACGGCCGTCCCGGGGGCGCGGTGACGTGGAAGCCCGGGTAGGAGGCGAGCGCCAGCTCGATAGCCGGTGCCGTCAACGCCCGTCCGACGGCGTCGGCGTCCGCCGCCCGCGCGGAGAGCCGCAGGATGCAGGCGGCTCCCTCTTCGGTCGGCGAGTCGGGGGCCGGGACGCGGTAGGTCGACCAGGTGTAGTCCGGCCCGATCGGCAGCTCGGCGTCGAGCTGGTCACGCAGCCAGGCGGCCTTGGCGTCGATGTCAGGGCCGGTGAGCACGAACTCGGCCGAGTTGCGGTAGCCCCCGAGCGAGTTGACCGCGACCTTGAGGGTTGCGGGCGGCGGGGTGCCGGTCACGCCCGTGATCGCGGCCCGGTCGATCCCTACCTCCTCCAGACGGATCGAGGTCAGGTCGGTCGTCACGTCGGGACCGAGGTAGAGCGGACCCTGGATCTCGTAGAGCAGCTGCGCGGTGACCGTGTCGACCGTGACCGTACCGCCGGTCTCGTCCTGCTTGGTGATGATCGAGGAGCCGTCGACCGCGATCTCGGCGACCGGGAAACCCAGCGGACGCGCCCGTGCCTGCGGCGACATGGTCAGGAACCCGGAGAAGTTGCCGCCGGTGGCCTGGGTGCCGCACTCGATCACGTGCCCGGCGACCACGGCGCCGGCGAGCTCGTCGTAGGAGTCGCGCTTCCAGCCGTGGTGGGCGATCGCCGGCCCGACGACGACGCTCGCATCGGTGACCCGACCGGTGACGACGATGTCGGCGCCGGCGTCGAGTGCATGCGCGATCCCGAAGGCACCGAGATAGGCGTTGGCGGTCAGCGCGTCAGGGTGGGAGTCGAGCCGGCCCCGGAGGTCGTCTCCGTCGACATAGGCCACCTTGGCAGAAGTCCCCAGCGCCTCGATGGCGGCAGCCAGGCCGGCGGGGTTGAGACCACCGGCATTGGAGACGATCTTGACCTCACGCTGCAGGGCGAGGTCGATGCTGTCCGCGACCTGCCGCAGGAAGGTCTTGGCATAGCCCGTCGACGGGTCCTTGAGGGTGTCCTTGCCCAGGATGAGCATGGTGAGCTCGGCGAGGTAGTCGCCGGTGAGCACGTCGAGCCGACCGCCCTCGAGCATGTCGCGCATCGCCGAGAACCGGTCGCCGTAGAAGCCGGAGCAGTTGCCGATCGTGATCATCGCGCGTCCCCTTCCGGGGCCCGTCCGGAGCCGGCGGGGCCGGCGAACGCCTGGGCGATGCTCAGCCACTTCTCGGCGTCGTCCCCGGTGGCCTCCAGCGCCGTGTCGTCGCGGTGGATGCGCTGGATGACGAGACGTGCGAAGTCGTACGCCGGGCCTCGGACGCTCTGCGCCGCATCCTCAGGACCCCACTCCCAGACCTCACCGGACGGAGCGGTCAGCTCGACCCGGAACGGGGAGCTCGGCGGAGTCAGGCCGTGGACGCCGTAGGAGAAGTCACGGGTGCGGGTGCCGAGGTGGCAGACGTGCTTGATGCGGTCGCTGGGCTCGTAGGTGAGACCGAGCGCCTCACGCACGTCCAGCCCGTGGGCCCAGGTCTCCATGAACCGCGCGGTCGCCATCGAGGCCGGCGACATCGGCGGCCCGAACCAGGGCAGCTTCTGCCCGTTCGGGACGTTCGCAAGCGCACCGGCGAGCTCGCCGCGTACGCCGTCCCAGTGCTCCAACAGGTCCGTCGCCGGCATCGTGGCCAGTGCCAGCGCAGCCTCGTCGACGTACCCCTCGGGATTCTTGAGCGCCTCGGTGACCAGCTCGTCCCACGCGGTCGCGTCGCCCGCGACCCACTCGGTCGCGGCGAGCGCGGCCTCGTCGGTCCAGGCCAGGTGGGCGATCTGGGCGGCGACGTCCCAGCCTGCGGCCGGCGTCGGTTCGCGCCAGCCCGCCTCGCTCAGCCCCGCCACCACCTGGCGCAGCTCGAACCCCTCCATGGAGAGGTCCTCGAGAAGTTCATCCAGCAGACTCATCGCAGCTCTCTTTCCAGAACCTCGGCCCAGTGATCGAGGATCCGCTCGCGTCGGGCGGCGTCGTCGGTAATCGTGTCAGCCAGACCCAGGCCGCGGACCAGATCGAGCGTGGCCTGCACGAGCTCGCGCACGCCGGGTTTCCTCTCGTCCACGTCGAGCAGCTCGACCGTGGCCCGGTGGAGCTCGCGGCCGATGCGCTGCTCGAGCGGACCCACCGCGGCAGCCAGCTGCTCGTCGGTGCGGGCCGCCACCCACAGCTCCAGGGCCGCGGCGAAGACCGGGGAGGTGACCTGCTCGGCGAGCATGGCGAGCACCTGCCGCGTACGCTGCCCGCCCTCCGGAAGCGCCCGGGCAGCCTCCTTGAGTGCCTCACCTCGGGCTTCGGTGATGTGCTCGACCGCGGCCACGACCAGGTCGTTCTTGGCCGGGAAGTGGTGCAGCTGCGCCCCGCGGGAGACCCCGGCGCGCTGGGAGACGAGCGTGGTCGATGTGCCCGCGAAGCCGCGCTCGACCAGCAGCTCGACGGTCGCGTCGAGGAGACGCGCCCTCATCGCGCGGGTGCGCTGCTCCTGAGGGATGCGGGTGGCCTGGCTCACAGACAGGCACTCTGCCGCGCCAGAAACAAACAGTCAACCCTGACTTTATTTTTCTGAGACGACGTCACCACAGGCGGAAGCAGAACGTCCGGAACCGCTCGTAACGTCGACCGCATGGCTATCGCACGCAACCCTCAGTGGGTCATCGACTGTCCCGACACGGCGGCCCTTTCCACCTTCTACGCGCAGCTTCTCGGCTGGGAGTCCAAGGTCGACGACGACGGCGGCTGGGCCAGCGCCTGGGGCGACGGCGGATCGCTGGACTTCCAGCGCGTCGACAACTACCAGGCTCCGAAGTGGCCGGGCCAGGACGTACCTCAGCAGACGCATCTCGACGTCACCGTCGACGACCTCGATGAGGCCGAAGCAGCGACCCTCGCCCTCGGCGCCACCAAGCACGAGGTCCAGCCCGGCGAGTCCTTCCGCGTCTTCCTCGACCCCGCCGGCCACCCCTTCTGCCTCTGCAAGGCCTGACGCCGAGAAGTCACCTGCGCCGGCCGAGAAGTCACGTACGCGGATCGAGTCGGCACCAACATGCCAACTCGATCCGCGGGAGTGACGCCTCGGCGGGCTATTCGACCCGGGCCACCATCGGCAGGCGCCCACGGGTGGTGACCGCGACGATGAGCGCGATCAGCAGGGGAAGCCCGACGACCACGATGCCGACGAGGTCCCACGGGATCTCGAGGTAGTGCGCGGCGACGCTGTCGCGCTCCGGCCAGCCCTCGGTGGTGATCGGATAGCTGATCGCGATCCCGGGAACGAACCCGATCAGCGCGCCCGGGACCGCCCCGATGAGCGTCACGACCAAGGCGTACGAGGCAGCGACCCCGCGTCGCGTACGCGTCCTGGCTCCGACCGCCGACAGTGTCGCCAGGTCGGGACGGGCGTCGTTGAGCGCCAGGTGGGTCGCGGTCAGCGCGCCACCGATCATCAGCACGGCCCCCAAGGTGACCAGGAGCAGCCAGACGATCACTGCAGTGTCCGTCTCCTGGTAGCCACGCTCGATCAGGATCGTCGTGGGGAACTGCCCGGCGGCCAAGGCCTCGTCGAGGTCCGTCTCGGCAGCGGTGCTGAGCCCGGCGTTCTCGACGTAGAGGCCCAGGACCCGCGGTTCGACACCGAGCTTCTTCACCATCGCCGGCGTCACGACCGCGTACGCGGGCGCTGCCCGCTCGCCGACGTCGAGGTAGGTCGCCGGCACGTCGACGGTGACCGCGTCGCGATCCTTCTGCTCCTCCTCGGACCACTCCTTGACCACCAGGCGCGCGGACGTCGAGGACCGAAGCTCGTCATCGGTGGTGAACACCACCGCACCCGAGGACCTCAGGGTCTCCGCGGCAGCGGCGGCATCGCGCCCGGAGAGCGACCGCGCGACGGCGGGCGGAAGGGTCCCGTCGGCGACGACGAGGTCGCCGAACTCGCCGATGGTGGTGTCGAGCGGGATCGCCTCACCGTCACCGGTCTCGACGGCGACGTACCGTCCGTCGGCCTCCGAGGTCGCGCCGGTCGTGAGTGCCACCGTCGCTCCCGGGATGGCCTTCTCGACCTGCGCGGCGATGTTCTCCCACCGCGCTCTCGTCTCGTCCGGGTCGACGTCGCTCTCGGTGGCGCTGTGCCGCGGATGCACCACGGCGTCGCCGATCGTGATGGAGGGCAGGTAGCTCTCCTGGTTCTGCTCCTGGTCGCTGCTGAACGCGATCCCGAGCGTGACCACACCGACCACCGTCACCGCGATCGCACCGGCAGCCGGCACCGTCCGGGTGCGGTGCCGATCGGCGTCGCGGGTCGCGAACCGGATCACCAACGGCATCCGGGCGCTGAACCGCGCGGCCGCGGACACGAGGGCGGGGAGGATGAACAGCACGCCGGCGACACAGAGCAGTACGCCGAGAGCGATCGGGATCCCGCTGAGCGCGTTCCGGGTGCCGAACGCCGCCGATCCGACTCCGGCGGCCACCAGCACGAGGCCGATGATCGGCGAGCGCCGCGAAGGCAGGGTCTCGGACCGGCGCCCCGACAGTACGCCGACGGCGTTCTGTCGCGAGGCGATCCAGGCCGGCACGATCGCCGCGCAGATCGCGGCCGCGAAGCCGATCACGGCGACCGCGAGGACCTGCAGCCACGGCACCTCGAACGGGCCGAACCAGGCCGAGACCTGATCCTGGGCGAGCGGCTGGAGCAGCCGCGCCAGCCCGACGCCGAGGGCAGCGCCGACGACCGCCGCCACCGCACCGATGACGATCGCCATCCCGAGCAGGACGCGCCGGGACTGCCGAGCGGTCCCTCCCGAGGCCGCGATCAGAGCCAGGTCGCGCGCCTGGCGCCGGGCCGCGACCGCGAACGCCGGCCCGGCCAGCAGGACCACCTCGAGGACGACCATGACCACGATGAGGACGAGGACCACGAGCTCGGACGGATCCGGGGCGCCCATGGGCGGACGGATCTCCTTGTCGGCCGCACGAGCCGCCGCCGGCGGGTCCATGACGACCGAGCGCGAGAGCACGAAGGCACCCGCAGCGTTCAGGTCCTCGATGTCGGACCAGGTCACCGGTCCGCCACCGACCAGCCAGGTCGAACGGTCGCTGGTGTAGTCCACCGGAAGGTCCACACCGGCGATGAAGGGGTCGTTGCGTACGGTCGCCGACTCGACGATCCCGACGACCTTGCGCGTCTCATCGAGGTCGCCGTTCGGGATCAGCAACTCCTCCCCGACACCCGGACCCCGGAACGCGAGGTTGGAGTTGACCACGACCTCGTCCGGCCCCTGCGGGAGACGGCCCTCGGTCAGCCGGGTCAGCCCAGCGGCGAGCGGGTCGTTCAGATCGGTCTCCAGGCCGCTGGCCCAGGTGACTCCCTTGTCCGTGCGTACGTCGAAGGTCCGGTCCTCGGCCACGAGCAGGGGGCGGTCCCCGATGACGGCCTTCACCCCGGCCGCGTCGAGCGGGTCGGCGCCGGACTCGTCGAGCCATTCGGAGGCGTTGTCGGGATCGATGCCCTGCCGCACGACGGCGGAACCCTGGACGTCGATGCTCGCCGCGGCCTCGGTGCCGAGCCGGCGGTCGAGGCCCTCCACGGTGTCGACGTCATAGGTCTGGTACGTCACCGCGACCGCGGTCACGCCCGCCACCGGCAGCGCGATCATCAAGATGACCAGCAGGCTGCGCCACTTCGCCCGCCGTGCCTCCCGTTGCCCGAGCCGGAGCGCGAGCCGCCAGCCGGCGAGACTCCCGCTCATGCTTCGACCTCGTCCACGAGTGCCAGGTTCGGCGTCTCGCCGGCCTCGTCGACGACGAGCCCGTCGCGGACGTAGATCACCCGGTCGGCCCAGCTGGCGTACCGCGGCTCGTGGGTCACCAGCACACCGGCCGCGCCCGCGTCGCAGCGTGCCCGGATCAGCTTGAGGATGTCCTCGCCGGTCTCGGTGTCGAGGGCGCCGGTCGGCTCGTCGGCCAGGATCAGGCGACGCTCGCCGACGATCGCACGGGCGATCGCGATCCGCTGTCGCTGCCCACCGGACATCTCGTCGGGGAACCGGTCGGCGAAACCGTCGAGCCCGACCTCCTCGAGTGCCGTCCTCGCAGCGGCCTGTGCCGCGCGCCGACCGGCGCCGTCGAGCTCGAGCGGCAGCGCGACGTTCTCGGCGGCGGTCAGCGCCGGGATCAGGTTGAAGTCCTGGAAGACATAGCCGATCGACGTACGCCGCAGCTTGGCGCGCCCGCTGACCCCGGCCTCGCCCAGGTCCTGGCCGTCGACCTCGACGGAGCCCGAGGTCGGCGAGTCGAGACCGCCGGCGATGGTCAGCAGCGACGACTTCCCGGAGCCGCTCGGCCCCATGATGGCGACCAGCTCACCGGCGTACGCAGCGAGGCTGACGCCACGCAGGGCGTGCACCTCGGCGGCGCCGGTGCCGTGGACGCGGCTCACGTCGGTGAGCCGGAGGACGGGTTCACTCATCGGTGGACTCCTTGGTCGAGGTCTTGCCCGGTGTGGCGGGCGTGGCGTGGACGCGGCGGCTGAGCCGCTCGCGGGCGTCGGCGAGCCAGCGATCGCTGTCGTGGCTGAGTCGGCGCAGGTCGTGGGCGAGCGCGGCGTTCATCGCGCCCCTCCTTCGGTGGACTCGGCGGGCTCCGGAGCGGTGCTCGTGGAGGCCGCCCGGCGGAGCCGGGACTCGCAGTGGTCGAGCCAGCGGATCTCGGCCTCGGCCGCGAAGATCAGGCGATCGAGGACCAGCCCGCCGGCGAGGTCGTCACCGGCTCCGGATCGCGACTGGCGGCGGTATCCCTGCAGCGCCTGCATCGTCGCGTTGCGCTGCTGCTGGACGACCTTGCCGACGTCCACGCTCGGCACCGCGACCGCCACCGCGAGCTTGATCGCGAGCTCGTCGCGCTGCGGCTGCGTACGCTCCACCGGGGTGTCGAACCACCCCTTCACCTCGACCTTGCCGGCCTCGGTGAGCTGGTAGAGGGACCGTCCCTCCGCGTCGGTCCCTCCAGCCTCGACGAGGCCGTCACGCTCCAGTCGCGACAGGGTCGTATAGACCTGCCCGACGTTCAGCGGCCAGCTCGCGCCGGTGCGCTGCTCGAACTCGGCGCGCAGCTCGTAGCCGTAGCGCGGCTTCTCCAGCAGCGCAAGCAGTGCGTGTTTCACGGACACTCGATCACCTCCCTTGGTTACTTACTGAGTATGTATATACCGAGTATGCATCGCTTCGCAAGGCGCCGAATTGAGGGCGACGGCACCCACGGCTGCCTGGGAGACTTCTCCCCGCTGGATCGGGCCGGCGGTCTTGCCGGCCCGTGAACCTCCTCCGGGCCGCTCCCACTCCCGAAGGAGTCGAAGTGTCACCTCGTAGACGCGTCGTCGCCCTGACTGCGACCGCACTTGCCCTCGGCGGGCTCAGCGTGCTTCCGATGACGCCGCCCGCCTCCGCCGAACCCGACCCGGTCGCGACCTACAAGGACCGCGCCGGCGTCCCTCTCACCATCCATCGCACCGCCGATGGCACCGCCGACTTCATCGGCTCCACGACCGAGGCCGTCGACCCGCTGGGCGTCACCGTCAAGCCCGCCAAGGCGGCCGAGGCCCACCTCGACCGCGCAGCCGAGGCGCTCGGCGCCGAGAAGACGGACCTACGCCCGACGTCGACCAGCAAGGCTGTCGGTGGCGGGTCGGTGACCAGGTACGAGCAGTACGTCGACGGCCTCCCGGTCCTCGGCGGCGAGGTGGTCATCGGCTTGGACAAGGACCGTGGCCTCACCTCCGCCGCCACCAACCTCTCCGACGCCACCATCGCCGAGGTCACCCAGCCGGACGAGTCCATGCGCGCGAAGGCAAAGGCAGCAGCCAAGACCGTGGTCGCCAAGTCCAACCACGGGGCCACCGGCCTCACGGTGAGCGACGAGGGCACCTGGCTCTACGACCACGACCTGGTCCGCGGACCGGAGATCGGCGAGACCAGCGTCTTCCGGTTCTCGGTGACCAACGGCTCCACCATCCGCGAGACCGTGCTCGCTCACGCCGGCACCGGCCGCGTACTCATGCACATCAACGAGATCGCCCACGCCAACCGCCGCATCTGCGACAACGCCAACGTCCGCGCCGCGGCGACCGGCTGCGCCGAGACGAGCCTCACGGTCAAGCTGCGCGAGAGCGATGCGCCCTCCGGGATCGCCGACGTCGACAAGGCGTACGACATGCTCGGCGCGACCTCCGAGCTCTACGCCTCCCTCGGGCTGGACCTGACCGACGAGATCGGCTGGTCCGATGGCGTCAACCCCAAGGCGGTCACCGCCACGACCCGCTACTGCGAGCTGACAGAGCCGGGCTACACGCCACCGTGCCCGATGGACAACGCGTTCTGGAACGGTCAGCAGATCTTCCTCGGCCAGGGCCTGGTCGTCGACGACATCGTCGGCCACGAGCTGACCCACGGCGTGATCGAGAAGAGCTCGAACCTCTTCTACTGGTACGAGTCGGGCGCCATCAACGAGTCGATGGCCGACATCATGGGCGAGATCGTCGACCACCGCTACGCCACTCCTGGCGACTCCCCGACCGACTGGCGCGTCGGCGAGGACTCCTCCTTCGGCGCGATCCGCGACCTCGCCAACCCGACTGTGCACGACCAGCCCGACCGGATGACCAGCTCGCTGTGGGAGGCCGACGACCTCAGCTACTACGCCGATGGCGGCGGGGTGCACACCAACAGCGGCGTCGGCAACAAGACGGCGTACCTGATCTCGCAGGGTGGCACCTTCAACGGCCGCACCATCACCGGTCTCGACGTCGGCGACCCGACCCTGGAGAAGACCGCGGCGCTCTACCTCTACACGATCCAGCACCTCGTCTCCGGAAGCCAGTACGCCGACCTCGGCCGCGCGCTCTCCAACGGCTGTGACGCGCTGGCGGCCGCCGGCACGTCTGGCTTCACCCCGGACGACTGCACCCAGGTCGACCTCGCCGCCGCCGCGACCGAGCTCGCCAAGTCGCCCAGCAAGGCCGGCGCGACCCGCCCCGCGGAGGCTCCGAACACCTGCCCCGCCGGGAGCACCGGCAAGGCCACGATGGCGAACCCGTCGCTCAGCCGCGGTGTCCTGTGGAACCAGGCGCCCGACGCCGCGCAGAACGTCCCCGAGAACGACCGTGACGGCAACGGCTCCGACTTCGGCTGGAACCCCGACCCGGAGGCGTACGGCGACCCGACGTCCAGCGGTCTGACGACGGCCGCGATCAACGTGCCGGCCGGCAAGCGGACCTATCTCCGGTTCAGCCACTGGTATCTCTTCGAGTGGTACACCGGCGACGACCCTGCCTACCCGACGCCGCAGTACTTCGATGGCGGGGAGGCTCGCCTGCTGGTCAACGGGGTCGCGACCGCCATCCCGTCCACGGCCTGGGTGAACGGACCGAAGCAGAAGCTGCTGCTCAACAACCCCTCAAGGCCGCTGACCGGCTTCGGCGGCGACTCCAACGGGTGGATCAGCTCCCGCGTCGACCTGTCCTCCTTCGCCGGCAAGACCGTCCAGTTCCAGTGGGTCGTACGCGGCGACAGCGAGGGCTCCTTCCTCGGCTGGTTCGTCGACGGGCTCGAGCTCTACACCTGCAACCCGCAGACCATCGCGAGCACCGCGCCGCCGACGATCAGCGGCACCGCGCGGGTCGGCTACACGCTGACCGCGACGAAGGGCTCCTGGAGCCCGACCGCTACGACGGTGAAGTACCAGTGGCTGCGCAACGGGGTCGCCATCTCGGGCGCCACGGCCTCGACGTACAAGCTCACCGGCTCCGACCACACCAAGGAGATCCGGGTCCGGGTGACGGCGTACTCCTCGTCGTGGCCGGCCGCCAACCCAGGGGTTCGGGCGAGCGCTGCGACCGCGAGGATCGCTGCCGGCTATCTCACCGCGGCCACCCCGACCATCGGTGGCACCCGCAGGGTCGGCTACCTGCTCACCGCCTACCCCGGCGCCTGGAAGCCCTCGGGGATCACGTTCAGCTACCAGTGGCTGCGCAACGGTGTCGCGATCTCGGGCGCCACCGGGAAGACGTATCGCCTGCGGTCCGTCGATCGCGGTGACCGCATCCGCGTCCGGGTGACCGGCCGCAAGGCGGGCTACTACACCAAGACGGCCACCTCGGCGGCCACCAGCACCATCCACTGACCCGATCCGATCCGACGACGGCACGCTCAGCCGTCGTCGGGTCGGCCCGGGTGCAGCAGCAGGTCGACCTCGTCGATGACCACATCGGTCACGACCCCGGCGGCGAGACCGTCGATCCGGAGGCCTTCGATGGCGGCCACGAGTCCGTCGCGATCATCGGTCAGCCGCGATGCGGGACGGGCGCGGACCGCGTCGGCGACCCGGCGTTCCAGCGCCGTGTGCAGGACGGCCCGCGGGTCGATGTACGCCGCACCGACCCGCGGCGGGTCGACGTCGACGGAGAAGGTGGCGAGGACGCGTACGTCCTGGCCGTCGCCCGTCCGGGTTCGGACGACGATCGCGATCTCGATCTGACCCGTCGGCCACTCGAGCACCTCGTGGAAGCCGGGGATCGCCAGCGTCATCGAGTCGGATGCGATCCGGACGATCCGCCGGTGCCTGGTCACCACCAGACACTCACCACGGCGGGCCCGGCGCAACAACGACGCCACCACGAGGCCGACCGCGATCGCCGCGATCACCAGAACCGTCGCCATCTCCCCCATGGCACCGAGTCTTCTCGGCCCACGCGCCGTTCCGAATGGGCTCTGCCACCCATTCGCCCCTGCTGCCTACGTCGCTGTGTACGTCAGTCGGCGGCCTGCGCCCACGGGCTGATCCTCACCTCGGCCCCGTCTAGGATGTCGAGACCGCTCGGCCCGTCGGTCACCGCGACACCGAGCGTGATCGGCGTGGCGCCGGGCAGCGCGGTCACGAGCAGTTCGGTCGTGACGTCCGAGTCGTGCGCGGTGGACATCGCCTGCCAGTCGATCACCGCCATCACCGACTGCGCCGGAGGGACGACGACGCGCTCGGGCAGCATCGACGGTTCATAGGGCTTGGCCGTCACCTCGGTCTGCCGGGCACCGGCAGCGTTCAGGAACTCGACAGTGGGTACGCCCTCGATCGCGCAGGCGTGACGGCCGAGGTTGCGGGCCCGGAGCCACGCCTGCCGCGATCCCAGCGCCGCGTCCTGGCCACCGAAGGTGACCTCGAGATCCGATGGCCGACACGACGGCGCCCCCGGGGCGGCAGGCCAGGGCGCGGCATCGCCGAACGGAGGCATCGTCGTCGACGCCGGGGTCCTCCCACCGACCCAGCCCTCGACCTTGCCGCCGCGCGTCCCTTCGACCGTGTACGCCAACGGCTGCCCCGACCGCACGGGATAGCCGTCATAGGCGGCGAGCCACCGGCTGACGTCGTCGATCACCCGGTCGCCCTCGGCGGCCTCGACCAGGACGATCAGCGGTTCGTACGGGGCGGCCAGCTGCGCCGAGGTCACCGACGGCTGCTCGGAGGCATCCACCACGAGCCTCACCGCCGCCGGATCGGACACCTCGTTCGACCTGTACCACGCCTTGCCGCCGTGGAGATCCACCGGGCGCTGCCGGCCGTGCGCGACCGTGGCGAGCTCGACCAGCCGGTCCTGCGGCGCCTCCACGTCGGCCCGGGCAGGACGGCCCGTCTGAGGGTCGGCGACGGTCGACGACACCGACGTCGCGCCGGCGTCGCGCAGCGCGACGGCATCGGCGAGCGCGTCACCGATGCCGTCACCGCGGTCCAGACCACGCTCGCCCACCGTGACCCGGATCTGGCTCATCGTGAACGAGACGCTGGTTTGGTCGAGCTCGGCGTCGGGCGCAAGGCGGGTGATCTCGGGGCGCACCACCCGGAGCAACTCCTGGCTCGCCGCGGCCGCCTCGGCTCCGGTCAGATCGTCCTCCAGGGACACCTCGATGCTGACGGAGTGCTCCACGCGGTCGGACTCCCCGAAGTCCTCCCCCGGGATGCGCCTGGACTCGTCGACGGCCAGCACATCGCGTACGCCGCGGACGGACTGCCACTCGTCGGAGAGATCGAGGATCTTCGAGAGCGACTCCGGCGTCCTCGTCCCGGCTGCTGACACACCGGGTCGGGCCCAGAGCATCGCGACCGCGCACCCGATCACGACCAGCAGGACGACCGCGATGATCAAGCCGCCCACCCAGAGCTCGCGCCTACGTGTGCTGCCCGGCATCGCCACGTACGTCCTCCCTCGACCTCTTCGGAAGGCAAAGAGTGGCACGGGCCCAGCTGCGGCAGCTCCACAAACAGCGAACCGGCACGGTTCCTTCACAGGATCCGTGCCGGTTCACCACATGGTGCGGTGGGTCAGGCGGGGCTGGTCAGGCGGGGAAGCCCTCACCCTTCGCCGCGAGGTCGCGGAGGTACTGCGTCGGGCGGAACCGCTCGCCGTACGTCTCCGCCAGCTCGTCGGCACGAGCCAGGAACGCCTCGATACCGATCGAGCCGTCAGCGGCCTCGTAGCCGGTGATGAACTGGGCCGCACCACCGGTCTGCGGCGGGAAGCCGATACCGAAGATGGAGCCGATGTTGGCGTGCGCGGCGGAGGTGATGACCCCCTCCTCGAAGCACTTCGCCGTCTCCAGGGCCTCGATGAAGAGCATCCGCTCCTCGGCGTCCCGGATCGGGATCTGCTTCTCGGCGACCGGGAACACGCTGCCGAGGTCGGCCCAGATCGAGCCGCGCTTGCCGTCGGTGTAGTCGTAGAAGCCGGCCCCCTTGAGCTTGCCGGAGCGCCCCGCCTCGATGAGCGGGTTGAGCACCTTCTCCGTGGTGGTCAGCTCCTCGACGCCGGCAGCCTCGCGGGTCGTACGAGCGATCTTGACCATGAGCTCGTGGTTGAGCTCGTCGGCGATCTGCAGCGGCCCGACCGGGAACCCGGCCTGGGTCGCGGCACGCTCGAGCGAGTAGGGCGCGAAGCCCTCGGCGAGCAGCTCCAGACCCTCCTGGATCTGGGTGCCGATGACGCGCGAGGTGTAGAAGCCGCGGCTGTCGTTGACGACGATCGGGGTCTTCTTGATCTGCTGGACGACGTCGTACGCCTTGGCCAGCGCGACATCGTTCGTCTCGGCACCCTTGATGATCTCGACCAGCGGCATCTTGTCGACGGGCGAGAAGAAGTGCAGGCCGATGAAGTCGGCCGGGCGGTCGATCCCCTTGGCGAGCTCGGTGATCGGCAGCGTCGAGGTGTTGGAGCAGAGCACCGCGTCGTCGTTGACGAACGGGGCGATCTCGCTGAAGACCTTCTGCTTCAGCGCGACGTCCTCGAAGACCGCCTCGACGACGACGTCGACGCCGGCGAAGTCCTCCGGGGCGACGGTCGCGGTGATCCGGTTGAGGATCTCGTCGGCCTTCTCCTGGGTCAGCTTGCCGCGCGAGACCGCCTTCTCGTTGAGCTTGGCGGTGTAGGCCTTGCCCTTCTCGGCCGACTCGATCGCGACGTCCTTGAGGACGACCTCGGCACCGGCCCGGGCGAAGGAGTACGCGATGCCCGCACCCATCATCCCGGCACCGAGCACGCCCACCTTGGTGGCCTTGAACTTCTCGACGCCGTCAGGACGCAGCGTGCCGGCGCCGATGGCGCCGAGGTCGAAGAAGAACGCCTGGATCATGTTCTTCGACTGCTGGCCGGTGACCAGCGAGGTGAAGTAGCGCGACTCGATCCGGGTCGCGGTGTCGAAGTCGACCATCGCACCCTCGACCGCGGCCGACAGGATCGCCTTCGGCGCGCGCATGTCGGACTGCTTGAGCTGCTTGCGCAGGATCGGCGGGAACGCGGGCAGGAAGCCCGCGAGCGCCGGCGAGGTCGGCTTGCCACCGGGCATCTTGTAGCCCGGCTTGTCCCACGGCTGCGCGATCTCGTCGGGGTTGGCCTTGATCCACGCCTTCGCAGCGGGCACGAGCTCATCGGGGGAGGAGACCAGCTCGTGGATCAGACCCTTCTCGAGGGCCGCGGCGGGCTTGAACTTCGTGCCCTGACCGAGGACGTCCATGAGTCCGGTCATGATGCCCAGGAGGCGTACGACGCGGGTGACGCCACCGCCGCCCGGAAGCAGACCGAGGGAGACCTCGGGCAGGCCGATGTCGTAGCGGGCGTCCAGCGCGATGCGGTGCTGGGCGGCCAGCGCGATCTCCAGACCGCCACCGAGAGCGGCGCCGTTGATCGCCGCGACGACCGGCTTGGGGAAGGTCTCCAGCTTGCGGAGGGTCGCCTTGATCGACTCGACCTCCTCGAAGACCTGGGCGGCGTTCTCCGGCCGCACCTGGATCATGTTCTTGAGGTCGCCGCCCGCGAAGAAGGTCTTCTTCGCGGAGGCGATCACGACGCCGGTGACGTCTTCCTGCTCGGCGTACAGCTTCTCGACGGCCTCCGCCATCGAGCTCTTGTACAGCTCGTTCATGGTGTTGGCCGACTGGTTCGGGTCGTCCAGGGTCAGGGTGACGATGCCGTCGGCATCGCGGTCGTACTTAACGGCAGACTCAGTCATCTCTTCGCAAACCTCTCTCAGACCAGCTCGACGATCGTGGCGATACCCATGCCGCCACCGACGCACAGCGTGGCGAGGCCGCGCTGCTTGCCCTGACGCTCGAGCTCGTCGACCAGGGTGCCGAGGATGATGGCACCGGTCGCGCCCAGCGGGTGACCCATGGCGATCGCGCCGCCGTTGACGTTGGTGACCGACTCGTCGATGCCCATGTCCTTCATGAACCGCATCGCGACGGCGGCGAACGCCTCGTTGATCTCGAACAGGTCGATGTCGTCGACGGTGAGACCGGCCTTGGCCAGCGCCTTGCGCGAGGCCGGGGCGGGGCCGGTGAGCATGATCGTCGGGTCGGCGCCGGAGACGGCGGCCGAGATGATCCGGGCACGCGGGGTGAGCCCGTTGGCCTTGCCGGCCTCCTCGGAGCCGATCAGCATCAGCGCGGAGCCGTCGACGATGCCGGAGGAGTTTCCGGCGTGGTGGACGTGGTCGATCTTCTCGACCCAGTGGTACTTGGCCAGCGCGACGTCGTCGAAGCCGGCCTCCTGGCCCTGCTGGAGGAAGGACGGCTTGAGGCCGGCCAAGGTCTCGGCGGTGGTGCCGGGGCGGATCAGCTCGTCGTGGTCGAGCACGGTCAGGCCGGTCTGGTCGACGACCGGGATGACGGCGTCCTTGAAGTAGCCGTTCTCCCAGGCGGCGGCCGCCCGGGCGTGGGACTGCGCGGCGTAGCGGTCGACGTCCGCGCGGCTGAAGCCCTCGAGGGTCGCGATCAGGTCGGCGCCGATGCCCTGCGGGACGAAGCCGGTCTTGAGCGCGGTGTCGGGGTCCTGCGCCCAGGCGCCGCCGTCGCTGCCCATGGGCGCCTTGCTCATCGACTCGACACCACCGGCGAGGATGAGGTCCTCGAACCCGCCGCGTACGCGGGAGGCGGCCTGGTTCACGGCCTCGAGCCCGGAGGCGCAGAAGCGGTTGAGCTGCACCCCGGCGGTCGTCTCGGGGAGACCGGCCTTGATGGCGGCGGTCTTGGCGATGTCACCGCCCTGCTCGCCGACAGGGGTGACGACACCGAGGACGACGTCGTCGATCCGCTCGGGGTCGAGGTTGGGGTTCCGCTTGCGCGCCTCGTCGATCAGGCCGACCACCAGGTCGATCGGCTTGACCTCGTGGAGCGCTCCGGTCTTCTTACCCTTCCCGCGCGGCGTGCGCAGGTGGTCATAGATGAATGCTTCAGCCATGCGCCGATTGTGACACTAAAACTGTCACAGTCAACAGGGTAGGTCCGAAAGGTTCACGATAGATTCCGGGAGATCGTCCGATTCACCGCGTCCTGGAAGCTGACCACGATGGCCTCGGTGGTCAGCTGCCGCAGCCGCGGGAGCACCTCCTCGAGATGCGCCGCCTCCTCCGCGGTGTGGTGGGTGCGCTTGAACGGGTCGACGACCTGATCGCGCAGGATCGTGTTGAGCTCGTCGGCCAGGTCCGCCATGAGGCGTGACGTCGCTGCGTACGCCGCCGCCAGCGCGTCACGGGGCAGCCCCAGCGCGATCAGCTCACGTCCGATCCGGGCCTGGATGTCCTCGGTCGGCTCGGTGGCCCAGGAGGTGATCATGGCGCGCTGCATCGCGAGGTCTTCGCGCGTGATGTCGGCGGGGAGCCGGCCGAGATAGCGCTCGATGGCCTGCAGCGTGAACCCGTGCTCCTGGAGCGCGGTGACCAGATCCAGCCGAGCGCGGTGCTCCGGACCGTAGTAGGCCACCCGCCCACGGCGGATCGGCGGCGGGATCAGACCGAGGCTCGCGTAGTAGCGCGTCGTACGCACCGACAACCCCGTGGCGGTCGACAGCTCATCGATCGTCATCAATTCTTCGGTCGTCTCGGTCATGTCAGGGACCGTAGACCAAACTGTTGCGACTTCGCCAGTGTTACTGTCACAGTTGCTCCGTCGCCCACCACGACAATGCGGTCCGCGTCACAGTGGTGAGGCATCATTAACCGGGTACGTCTACGGAGGAGTGTCATGCCCCAGAAGCCCACCATCTACGAAGCTGAGCACGAGGACTTCCGCGCTACAGCCAAGGCCTTCTTCGAGAAGGAGGTCGTGCCCTTCCACGACCAGTGGGAGAAGGACGGCATCGTCCCCCGCGAGCTGTGGAAGAAGGCCGGCGACACCGGGCTGCTCTGCTTCGACGTCGACGAGGAGTACGGCGGCCCCGGCATCAAGGACTTCCGGTTCAACTCGGTCCTTCACGAGGAGATGGCGAAGATCGGCGCCAGCGGGCCCGGCTTCTTCGTCCACACCGACATCATCGTCCCCTACATCTCCCACCTCGGCACCCCGGAGCAGAAGGCCCGGTGGCTGCCGGGCTGCGTCTCCGGCGACATCATCACCGCCGTCGCGATGACCGAGCCGGGCGCCGGCTCGGACCTCCAGGGCGTACGCACCACCGCGGTCGACAAGGGGGACCACTACCTCCTCAACGGCTCGAAGACGTTCATCTCCAACGGCATCAACGCCGACCTGGTCATCGTGGTCGCCAAGACGAACCCCGACGCCGGTGCCCACGGCATCTCGCTGCTCGTGGTCGAGCGCGGCATGGAGGGCTTCGAGCGCGGCCGCAACCTCGACAAGGTCGGCATGAAGGCGCAGGACACCGCCGAGCTCTCCTTCACCGACGTGGTCGTGCCGAAGGAGAACCTGCTCGGCGAGGAGGGCTCCGGCTTCATCTCGCTGATGACCCTGCTGCCGCAGGAGCGCATCTCGGTCGCCTCGATCGCGGTCGCCGCGGTCGAGCAGGTCCTCGAGCTCTCCCTCGACTACGCCCGCACCCGCGAGGCCTTCGGCCGCCCGATCGGCCGCTTCCAGAACACCGCGTTCACGCTCGCCGAGATGGCCACCGAGGCCTACCTCGCCCGCCTCTTCCTCAACGACGCCGTCACCCAGCTCAACGCCGGCACCGCCGACACCGTCCTGGCCAGCATGGCGAAGTGGTGGACCACCGAGCTGCAGAAGAAGTTCGTCGACCAGGGCGTCCAGATCCACGGCGGCTACGGCTACATGATGGAGTACCCGATCGCCAAGGCGTTCGTCGACAGCCGCATCCAGACCATCTACGGCGGCACCACCGAGGTCCAGAAGCTGATCATCAGCCGCCACCTCGGGCTGTAGTCAGGACAGCTCCTTGGAGCGTACGTAGGCGGCGCGGGTGGCCTCGAGGAAGGCCGCCCGCAGGCCGTTCTGCTCCAGTGCGCCGAGCGCAGCGGCGGTCGTGCCGCCCGGGGAGGTGACCTGCTCGCGGAGGATCGCAGGGTGGGTCCCGCTCTTGAGCAGCTCCGCGGATCCGGACAGCGTCTGGATGACGAGCGTGGTCGCGTCGTCCCTGGTCAGACCCAGGTGGACGCCCGCCTCGATCCAGGCCTCGGCGACCATGAAGACGTACGCCGGGCCGGAGCCGCTGATCGCGGTGACGGCGTCGATCTGCGACTCGGGCACGGTGACCACCTTGCCGACGGCGCCCATCAGCTCGGCTGCGGTGGCGACGGCTTCCGGCGTCGTCTTGGCGCCACCGGCGACCGCGGACATGCCCTCGCCGACCAGGGCAGGCGTGTTGGGCATGACCCGCACGACCGAGACGCCGTCCGGCACGGCCGGCTCCATCGCGGAGGTCGGGACACCGGCGGCCAGCGAGACCACCGTGGCGCCCTGCCGCAGTGACGACGCGATCGACTCCAGCACCGGCACGACGCCGTAGGGCTTCACGCCCAGCACCACCACGTCGGCCTCGGCCACGGCCTCGGCGGCCGGCAGCGTACGAATCCCATGCTTCTCGCGGAGCGCGGCGGCCTGCTCCTCGCGTGCCTCGACGACGATGACGCTCTCCGGAGCGTGACCGGCCTCGAGAAGTCCGGCGAGGACAGCCCCACCCATGTTGCCTGCACCGATGATCGCGATCGTCATGCTCGTCAGTCTGTCAGAGCGGACGACCTGCGGAGATATGGCCCCAAACGACCCAAGCAACTGCTAGGTTGCGATACCCATAGCAGTAAATATGCCGCTGGTCATCGGGAGGCCACATGCGCATCAGACGTACGTCCCTGCTCGCTGTGATCGCCCTCGCGGTGACGGTTGCGATGGTGGGTCCGCCAGCCTCGGGCGATGATGTGGAGCGCCGGCTGCCCTCGCCGGAGTCCGAGGTGAACGTGACCGGTGAGCCGTTCACGGGAACCGCTCCGGACGGCACGGTGCAGGGGCTGGTCGACGCCCACAGCCACATGTTCATGCAGGACGGGATCGGTGGCGCGGCGGTCTGCGGGAAGGCCTTCTCCGAGGCCGGGATCGCGGACGCGCTCAAGGACTGCCCCTCCCACGGGATCGCCGGAGAGACCGCCCTGCTGGAGAACCTCACCCGCACCGGCAGCCCGCTCGGGTTCCACGACACCACCGGCTGGCCCTCGTTCAAGGACTGGCCGGCCTACGACTCGCTGACCCATCAGCAGATGTACTACCGCTGGGTCGAGCGCGCCTGGCGCGGTGGACAGCGGATTCTCGTGGTGCAGCTGACCAGCAACAAGGCGCTGTGCGCGATCAACCCCGGCACCCACCAGTCCTGCGACGAGATGACGGCCGTGCGGAGGCAGGCCCGGGATGCGTACGACACCCAGGCGTTCATCGACGCGCAGTACGGCGGCGAGGGTCGCGGGTGGTACCGGATCGTCACCGACGCCGAGCAGGCGCGCAAGGTGATCGAGGACGGGAAGCTCGCCGTCGTGCTCGGGGTGGAGACCTCCGAGCCGTTCGGCTGCTCCCAGAAGCTGCGGCTGCCCTCGTGCACCCGCGCCAACATCGACGCGGGGCTCGACGAGCTGAAGTCGCTCGGGGTCTCCTCGATGTTCCTGTGCCACAAGTTCGACAACGCGCTGTGCGGGGTCCGCTACGACAAGGGCACGACCGGGCTGCTGATCAACGCCGGCCAGTTCCTCACCACCGGGACGTTCTGGACGCCGAAGGCCTGCGACCCCGACCAGCCGCACGACAACAACCCGCGCCTGGTCGACCGTCCCGCCGAGCTCGCCTGGCTGCCGCAGCCGCCCATCTATCCCGAGGGCACCGTCTGCAACCCCTACGGCCTCTCGTCGCTGGGTGAGTACGCCCTGCGCGGGCTGATCAAGCGCGGCATGATGGTCGAGGTCGACCACATGAGCGCCAAGGCCGCGGATCGCACTCTCGACATCCTCGAGGAGACCTCCTATCCCGGAGCGCTCGCGAGCCACTCCTGGATGGACGAGCGCTACCTCGACCGGCTCTACGCCCTCGGCGGCTTCTCGACGATCTACGGCCACAGCACCGACCAGTTCCTGGCCGAGTACGCCCGCACCGCCCCCGTCCGTGACCGCTACGGCGCCGGCATCGGGTTCGGCTTCGACATGAACGGCTTCGGCGGCACGCCTGGTCCGGCGAAGACCCAGGTCAGCTACCCGTTCCGCAGCTTCGACGGCGGCTCTGTCATCGACCGGCAGGTCACCGGCCAGCGGATCTGGGACTACAACACCGACGGTGTCGCCCACTACGGGATGATCCCCGACTACCTCGAGGACCTCCGCCTCACCGGCGGCCAGGACGTCATCGACGACATCGTCCGCGGTTCCGAGTCCTACCTGCGTACGTGGGCGGGAGCACGTTCAGCAGCACACTGACCCGCAGGCATGCCGAGTCGGCGCATCTGACCCCGTGCCTCGCGAAGCGAAGCGAGCGAGAGGGGTCGGATGCGCCGACTCGGCAGTAATGCCAGAACGGTCAGTCGTCGTTCCCAGAACGTCGCAACCAACCGCCGCCGAACAGAGCCCAGACGACGAGCACAGGCTGGAAGAACAGCCGGACCAACCGCTTGGTGTCGGTGTCGAGGCCGAACGCGTCGACGCCTTCGACGTACTGGGCGATGTTGCCGGGGAAGATCACCACGAAGAACGCGGCGAGCAACCCTCCGATGAGACGTCGCTTCCTCGGCAGCGCGACGAAGGCCACCCCGAGCCCGATCTCGACGACGCCCGAAGCGAGCACCGTCAGATCCTCGTCGACCGGGAACCAGTCGGGCACCTGCGCTCGGAACTCTTCGCGCTGGGTGGTCAGGTGCGCCACTCCGGCGCCCGCCATCGCAACGCCCAGCAGGACGCGCGCGGCGGTCCGCGCGATCGAGGTCATGGCACCACTGTAGGGGGCCGCGACCAGACGGCAGAGCGCCGAGCCGGCTCGTTCTGACCCGGATTCGCGTCGAGTCGGCTCGTCATGACGAGCCGAGGTTGAAGCCCTCCTGCCGGGTGATCAGCGAGCTGCCGTCGGCCCACTCGGTCGCCTCCCAGCCGTT
>NZ_JBEORF010000050.1:0-35765 GCF_040302125.1 Nocardioides sp. NPDC127514
CCCCGAAGCGCTTCGAGGAACTCGATGTGCCGGTCGAGGAGAGTCGGCCATCTGCCCCCGTGCCTCGCGAAGCGAAGCGAGCGAGAGGGGGCGGATGCGCCGACTCGGCATTTCAGGTCAGGTCGGTGCGATCGGAGTCCTTGAGGGCGGCGACGATCTTCTTGACCTGCTGGGCGTGGGTGCGGGTGGTGACCAGGACGGCGTCGTCGGTGTCGACGACGACGATGTCCTCGAGGCCGATGAGGGCGATCATGCGGCCGGAGTGGGGCACGACCAGGCCGGTGGAGTCGAGGGCGTGGACGAGCGAGGCGTCGCCGAGGATCGTGGGGCCCTCGGGTGAGGCGGTGGCGGCGGCCTGGAGCAGCGTCGCGAGCGAGTCGAAGTCGCCGATGTCGTCCCAGCCGAGATCGGCAGGCACCGTGGCGACCTTGCCGGCGGCGGCAGCGGGCTCCGCGACCGCGTGGTCGACCGCGATCTTCGGCAGCGTCTCCCACAGCTCCTCGAGGCGCGACGGCTCGGCGGCGATGGCCCGCAGCCGCTCGGTGAAGCCGGGGTCCGACTCCGCGAGCAGCTCGAGGAGGACGGTGGGACGGACGACGAACATCCCGGCGTTCCAGCGGTAGCGCCCGGTCGCGAGGTAGCCGGCCGCGACCTCGGCCGACGGCTTCTCGACGAACTCGTCGACCAGGAAGGCCCCCGGGTGGCCGTCCAACCGCTTGCCCTCGGCGATGTAGCCGAACGCGGTCGAGGCGAAGGTCGGCGAGATCCCGATCGTGACCAGCCAGCCGTCCGCGGCGACCGCCGCGGCGCTGCGTACGGTCTCGTGGAAGTTGTCGATGTTGCGGATCACGTGGTCGGCCGCGAAGGAGCCCATCACGGCCTCCGGGTCGCGCCGCTCCAGGAAGGCTGCGGCCAGGCCGATCGCGGCCATCGAGTCGCGCCCGCTCGGCTCGGCCAGGATGGCGTCGTGAGGCACCTCGGGCAGCTGCTCGCACACGGCCCGCTCGTGGACCGCACCGGTCACCACCATGATGCCATCGGAGACGGGCTCGAGGCGGTCGTAGGTCTCCTGCAGGAGAGTACGTCCGTGGCCGGTGAGGTCGCGCAGGAACTTCGGCTCCGAGGACCGCGAGAGCGGCCACAGCCGGGTGCCGGCACCACCAGCGGGGATCACTGCCCAGAACGTCATGCCGCCACCTCCGTAGCGCACGTCGACGAATACGGAAGTGGCGGCATGATGGACCCGCTGGTCGCTCGCTGGCGCTCGCTCATGCCGCACACCTTAGGGTTTCGATGTGCAGACCTATCCCGAGACCCTCGCCCAAGCGCTCCGGACGGACCCGGGCGGTCCGTTCGTCACCTTCTACGACGAAGCGAGCGGCGAGCGCCAGGAGCTGTCGACCACGACGTACGCCAACTGGGTGGCCAAGGCCTCCGGCCTGCTCCTCGACGAGCACGGGCTCGAGCGCGGGGACAGCATCCGGATCGACCTGCCCACCCACTGGCTGGCCACCGTCTTCCTCGGCGCCGCCTGGAACACCGGACTCGTGGTGACCGACTCCGACAGCCCCGACGCCGTCGTCTGCGGCCCCGACACGCTGTCTGCCTGGGCGGATGACGCTGCGAAGCGGCCGACGCTGGCGTGCTCGCTGCTGCCGTTCGGCGTACGTTTCGCCGACCCGCTCCCCCAGGGCGTGCACGACGTCGGCATCGAGGTCTGGGGACAGCCGGACGCCTTCACCCCCTGGGACCCGCCGGCCGCGGACGACGCGGCCACCTCGTGGGACGGCGTCGAGACCAGCCACGCCGACCTGTTCGGCGGCGATGGGAAGGCCGTACGCCTGCTCTCCACCGTCCCCTCAGCCTCACCGGCCGGCGCCGAGCTCTTGGCCTCGCTGCTCGCCGGTGGCGGCTCGCTGGTGCTGGTCACCAACGCGACCGACGAGCGCGTGAAGGCCGTCGCCTCGAGCGAGCGCGCGACGCAATTCCCGGATCACTTTTAATGATGTCTCGATATTGGAAGTGCGACGTCGCAATATGTCGCGCCAACGCGCAGCACCCACGCATAAGTGCTCGATAATCCCGCTCTCCTCAGCCGGATAACATCCGTTTGGATTTCCGTTGTCGTGCAGAAAACGAATCGGCGCCAGTCCAGGATTCGTCATCCGGGACTGACGCCGACTGGGCGCCGGCGGGCACGATGAAGCGGCGCTCCACGGCTCCATAGGGCGGGTGGACCGTCTGGGAGCCGTGGCAGATCGAAGGCGCCGCCGGAGTGCCACGCAGCGTCATGTGTGGGCTACAGGCTGTTCAGAACAGCGATCACCGCTTGGATGATCGCGTCAATGATGCCGGGATCAGACATGAGCAGCCTCCTTTCCAAGTTCCCGAGAAACCCTAGAAATGCGAGACAGTCCTCGACAGAGAAGCGCGCTGCGTTCCCCCTGTCGCAAACTCGCCGTAAAACACAATAAGCACATATCGCGGGCTCTGTCCATGAAATCCCCCGGGCTTCCGCAATAGCGCCAATTCGCAACAACTGATTTCGGCGAGAATGCCTGCCGGATTCCGGTGCTACCCGAACTGGTCGTAGCCCCGCACGACGCCCATCTGGGACTTCCGGTCCCAGCCGCCGCTCTGGTCGTGCTCGTAGGCGAACCACATCCCGTCGGACTTGCGACGCAGCAGCAGGTCGCCGCCGGTGGAGGCCCCGCGCAGGTCCTTGGTCGCGAGGATGAAGTCGAAGACGCTGGTGTCGATCCCGGGGTCGGAGTAGGTGGTCAGGCCTCCGGGGCCGTTGGTGCGGAAGATCAGCAGCTTGCTCGAGGTCCTGACGACCACCTCGGGCGAGCCGTCGTCGGCGTAGAAGCGGCCGGCGCCGATGACCTGGGTCGAGCCGCTCACCGCGCTGCGCATCCGGTAGGACGCGCCCAAGGCGCTG
Source organism: Nocardioides sp. NPDC127514 (assembly GCF_040302125.1). Classification (NCBI taxonomy): domain Bacteria; kingdom Bacillati; phylum Actinomycetota; class Actinomycetes; order Propionibacteriales; family Nocardioidaceae; genus Nocardioides; species Nocardioides sp. NPDC127514. The sequence continues at coordinate 2,942 of NZ_JBEORF010000050.1, forward strand.
GTGCCGCGCCCGGGCCAGACCCGGATCTCGCCGGTGGAGTGCTTGCCCACGAGGTCGGGACAGCCGTCACCGGTGATGTCGCTGACCACGTCGATGACCGAGACGGACTCGAAGCCGCGCCCGATGATGACGCCGGTGGCGAACGTCTCGGTGCCGTTGCCGCGGTTGACCCGGATCGTGCCGTCGGTGTGGCGGATCAGGATGTCGCCGTCGCCGTCGCGGTCCCAGTCACCGGCGTTCATCAAGGTGGCCGAGGTGCCACCGATCAGGTTCGTGGCCCGCGGCGTACCGAAGCGGGCGTTGCCGTCGGTGCGGATCACGACGATCCGCCGGTCGCCGGCCCGCCGGGCGACCAGGTCCGGGTAGCCACGGCCGCTGATCTGTGACTGCAGCTCGCGCGCCGCCCAGCTCGCCTGCTTCGAGCCCGCCTGCGAGCGGATCGTGCTCAGCTTGGCGTAGAGGTAGCGGCCCGGGCACGCGGTGGAGCCGGCGTCGCGATGGCCCATGATCGCGTACGGGAAGGTGCGGTCACCGATCCGGGTGGAGCCCTTGTTGCCGCGGACACCGTGCAGCGACAGCTTCCACGCGAACAGCGTCCCGAAGGCGTTCACCAGCGCGGTCGGCGGTGCGGCGTTGTCGAAGTTGCCGATCGCGGAGGCGCCGAAGGCGTAGCTGTTGTAGCCCGAGGTGTGAGCACCCACGACGGGTCGGTCGACGCCGCCGTAGCGGCCCTCCCAGATCCGGCCGAACTTGTCGATCAGGAAGTTGTAGCCGATGTCGCGCCAGCCGCGGCTCTGCACGTGGTAGGCGTAGATGCTCCGGATGATCCCCGGCACCTGGTCCCTGGTGTAGGAGTTGGTGTTGACGGTGTGGTGGACGAAGCCACCGCGGACCTCGTGGTAGTCGGGCGGGCCGGCCTCGCGCACGCTCTCGTCGGCACCCCACTGCCGACGGCTGTAGATGCTGGGTTTGGCGGTGTACGCCGCCGCCGACAGCGTCGCCGTCTCCCCCTGCTCGGCACTCGTGGTGCCCTGGTCGCCCGCCGCCGGCTCCGGCGCGTCATCTGCTCCGGTCTCGATCTCGGGTGACTCGCTGCGGCTCGCGTCCGCCTCGCCGGGCGTGATCACGGCCAGCCTGAGGTCGGCCGGCACCTGGGCACCGGTCAGCCGCAGCCGGGTCTGGACCTGGTCGACCTCGCCGACCACCGCCTCCATGGTGCCCGGCCTCGACCCGCCGGCCTCCGCGGAGTCCGGGTCAGGGGCATGGTCGTCGACGTGGACGTCCAACGCCTGCCAGTCGCTCCACGTCCCGTCCTCCAGCGTGCGTACGTCAGCCCCGATCGCCTCCTCCGGGACGACCGCGCCGGGCGCCCAGGTGAGTCCGACGGTCCCGAAGCCGTCCACCGGCTGCGGCAGGCTGGTGACGGTCACCGCATCGCGCGCAGAGGTGGCCTTCTGGGCCTCAGCGGTGATCCGTCCGGACATGCCGTGCCCGGAGGGTGCGGTCAGCGAGATCTCCTCGAGGTGGGCGTCGACCGGATCGGAGGGCACCTGCGCCGCTGACGGCACCGCCACCTGGCTCCCGGAGACGGGAACCTCGCCTGGACGGACCACCTTCAGGTCGACGACGGTGCTCGCCGGGACCAGCGCCGCCAGGACGAACCCGAGCACGAGCAGCTGCTGGGTCGAGGCGACATAGCGCGACCGAGCGCGCTCGACGTCGCTCGACTGCTCTTCTCCGGCCTGCGAATGCACGTATGGATCCCCCTGGTTCCGTAACACCAGGGAACATCTTTCACATCAGCCACAGAGGTTGGGAAGAGCCCGCAAAGAACTACAAACCTGTAATTCCTCGCGGGCTCTCCCCGTGCTGAACAGACTCAGACCTCTGCGCCGAGCGCGCTGTCGGCAGCCTCGAGCTGCTTGAGCTTGGCCGATCCCTTGGCGTCGTCCTCACCGTAGTGGAGGTACTCGATGCCCTCGTCGACGTCGCCGTCGAAGACCAGGCGGCCCTTCTCCAGGCAGATGACGCGGTCGCACATCCGCTTGACGGAGCCGGCGGCGTGGCTGACGTAGACCACGGTGCGGCCGCTGTCGCGGATCTCCTCCATCTTCTCCATGCACTTCTTCTTGAAGGGCTTGTCACCGACGGCGAGGACCTCGTCGGCGAGGAAGATGTCGGAGTCGATGTGGACGGCGACCGAGAACCCCAGACGCGAGTACTGCCCCGAGGAGTAGTTGCCGACCGGGGAGTTGAGGTGGTCGCCGAGCTCGGCGAAGTTCACCACGTCGTCGTAGATCTCGGCGGTCTCCTCGGCGGAGAGCCCGTAGATCGCGGCGTTGAGGAAGATGTTCTCCCGGCCTGACAGCTGCGGGTGGAAGCCCGCACCGGTCGCGATCAGGCCCGCGATCTGGCCACGCGTCTTCACGACGCCCTGGTCGGGTCGCATCACGCCGCTGATCAGCTTCAGCAGGGTCGACTTGCCCGAGCCGTTGAGGCCCATCAGGCCGACCGACTCGCCCTGCTTGATCGTGAAGGTGACGTCGTCCAGCGCCTTGAAGGTGTTGGAGACGGCCCGTCCCTTCATCTTGGCGACGGTGATGTCCTTGATGCTGCGGTGGTAGCGGAGCGTGAAGTTCTTGGTGACTCCGTCCACCACGATCGAGTCGGCGGTCATGTCAGACGCTCCGGAATCTTGTTCTCATGCTTGCTGAAGATCAGCTGGGCGATCACCAGCAGGACCAGCGAGACACCGAACGCACCCAGACCCCACATCCACAGATTCTCGGGCAGGTGCTCGGCGGCGGTCGCCTCCGGGTTCGGCGTCACCCCGACCCAGAAGGCCTGCTGGAAGAGCAGCACGGCGTCCGAGATCGGGTTGAGCAGGTAGATCCAGGACTTCTCGCCGAGCGCTTCCTGGATCATCGAGAACGGATACATCATCGGTACGCCGAACCGGATGTAGTTCGTCAGGATGTTGACCGCGCTGCCGAAGTCCCGGAAGAAGACGTTGGCCAGGCTGAAGACCAGCGCCAGGGCGGTGCCCAGTGCCATCACGATGCCGAGCGCGAGCAGGAGCGAGGGAATCGTCTCCCAGTTCGGCGTCCACCCGCTGAACAGACAGACGACGATGAGGATCAGCGTCGCCGGGACCAGGTGGTAGAGCGAGACCAGCATCGAGGCGACCGGGAACATCTCCTTCGGCATCGCCATCTTCTTCAGCAGACCCTTGTTGCCGAGCAGGGATCGCGTCCCTGCCCCGAAGGTCTCGGTGAAGAAGTGGACGATGACGAGCCCGGCGAACAGGTGGACCGGGTAGTTGTCCATCCCCTTGTCCGCGCCCATGATCTTGCCCATGAAGATCCAGTAGACGAGGAACTGCGTCAGCGGGTTGATGTAGGACCAGAAGACGCCGAGGATCGAGTTGGAGTAGCGACCGCTGATCTCCCGCTGCACGAGCAGCTTGAGGAGGTAGCGGCGCTTGAAGACCGAGAGCAGACCGAGGTTCTCCGCCGGCGGTGCCAGCGGCGCGTCGACGATCCGTACGGGGCGTTCATCAACTCCGGTTGCCATCGGACCCCTTCTCCTCAGCGACCAGCCACGGCTCGAAGGTCTTCTCCCATGCCTCCGGCGAGGTGAACTCGCTCAGCTTGGAGCGGTACTCCTCGGCCAGCTTCGGCCACTGGCGCTTGAGCCGGCGGTGCACCTTGATGGTGTCCTTCAGCATCTGGTTGAAGAGCTTCTTGTCGCGGCGGTAGAAGGCAGCGCCCTGCTGGTCGTTCATCGACACGATGGCGCTGTCGTACTTGGTGATCCGGTACCACTGGTTGTCCATCGCGGCGAGCTCGGCCTCGGGGAACTCCGTGGAGAGCTTGCGCGGCTTCATGATCTGCCGGATCGGCGCCTTGAGCGCGGCCAGCTTGACCTCGCGGCTGGTCGGGACCTCGGTGTCCTCCTTGCCCTTGCGCGGCGGCTTGTGGCGGCGCACGGGCGGGAACTCGTCACGGTCGGCCTTGAGCTGGGCGTCCGGGTAGTCCTTGACCATCTCGCGTACGGCCGGAAGCTGGGTCGCGAGGGTCTCGTGCAGCTTCTCGGGGCCGGCGAGCACGTCGAGCAGCGCCTGGTGGCGCAGCATGACCGTCGAGTACTGCATCGAGACCAAGTGCTTGATCTGGTGGGAGAACGACTCGGTGACCATGCGGCCGCCGTCGTCGTAGATCGAGTGCAGCAGCGCGGCCACGAAGCGGTTGCGCTGGTGGAAGTAGGACTGCCAGTCGAGGGCGTCGTTCTTGTCGGTCCACGGGACGTGCCACACGGCCGCACCCGGGAACGACACGGTCGGGAAGCCGGCGGCCTTGGCGCGCAGGCCGTACTCGGAGTCGTCCCACTTGATGAAGACCGGCAGCGAGAGCCCGATCTCCTCGATCACCTTGCGCGGGATCAGGCACATGAACCAGCCGTTGAAGTCCACGTCGACGCGCTTGTGCAGCCAGCGGGTCGAGCGCAGGTTGCGGGCGCCGAAGTCCCAGTCGCCGTAGACGCCGGGAGCCGACTGCCACCAGAAGCGCCACGGCTGGACGATCTCGCCGTAGGAGTGCAGGCGCGACTTGGCGTAGAGCGAGAACATGTGGCCACCGACGATGGTCGGCCGCTTGGCGAGGTCACCGAAGGTGATCGCGCGGATGATGCCCTCGGGCTCGCAGACGACGTCGTCGTCCATCATCAGGGCGTACGTCGCGGTGCCCTTGCGCAGCGACTCGAGCTGACCGCGCGCGTAGCCGCCGGAGCCACCCAGGTTGCCCTGCTCGATGATGTGCAGCAGGTCGCCCAGGGCCTTCTCGGCCGCGGGGAACTCGACGTCGTCGGCGACCTTCTTGGTGCCCTGCTCCATCACGAAGACGGTGTCGAGGTAGGGGCGCAGCGCCTCGTCCTCACCCATCTGCGCGAGCAGCTTGGCGCAGAAGTCGGGCTTGTTCATGGTGGTGACGCAGATGTCGACGGTGCCGTGCTCGGCACGGTCGTCGGGGACCTCCGCGGTCCACTCGGCCGAGGTGATGACGGCGTCCTCGTCGGAGGCGACCACGTCGTACCAGTACCAGCCGCCGTCGACGAACGGCTTCAGCGGCAGGTCGAAGGTGAAGGTGCCCTCGGGGTTGGTGCCGGTGTCGGCGGCGTCGACGCGCTGCGAGCGGCCGTTGGCCATCGACTTGTAGACGATGACGCTCGCGCCGCGACCCTGGAGGGCGACGGTCAGCTTCACGCTGTCGACCACGGTGTGCCGGCGCCAGTAGCTGGCCGGGAACGCGTTGAAGTAGGTGCCGAGCGAGAGCCGCTCGCTCTTCAGGATCCGCAGCGCCGTACGCGACTCGATCTGGTCGGGGTGGATCTGGGTCCCGTCGTTGATCGACTGGCGGATCTGGGCGTTGTTCAGCGCCTGGGCCGTCTTGTCGGAGCCGACCTCGTACTTGTCGGCGTCGAGGATGGCAGCCTGGTTGTCGACGTAGAGCGGGAGTACGTCGGAGTCACGGTCCAGGGGCAGGATCTGCCGCTGGAGCAGTCGGGTCACGCTCATTCGTCAACGCCTCCGGAGGTGAGCGGGGTGCCGTCCTCGAAGTGGGGACGGAGCTTGTTCTCGAACATGGTGAGCGCGGACGCGATCGCCATGTGCATGTCGAGGTACTTGTAGGTGCCGAGGCGGCCACCGAAGAGCACCATCGGCTCCTTCTTGGCCAGGTCGCGGTAGACCAGGATCTTCTCGCGGTTGTCGGCGGTGTTGATCGGGTAGTACGGCTCGTCGCCCTCCTGGGCGAAGCGGCTGTACTCCTTCACCACGATCGTCTTGCCGGGCTTGTAGCGGTCGGCACGCTCGGGGTGGAGGTGCTTGAACTCCAGCTCGCGGGTGAACGGGACCTCGGGGTCGTTGGCGTTGACCACGCCGGTGCCCTGGTAGTCGTCCACGTCGAGGATCTCGGACTCGAGGTCCACGGTGCGCCAGGAGAGCTTGCCGGCGGAGAAGCCGAAGTACTCGTCGACCGGGCCGGTGTAGACGATCGGGACCTTGCCCTTGAAGTCGTCGACCACGGTGAAGAAGTCGGTGTCGAGCATGACCGTGATGTTCGGGTGGTCGGCCATCCGCTCCAGCCACGCGGTGTAGCCGTCGACCGGGAGACCCTCGTACTTGTCGTTGAAGTAACGGTTGTCGAAGGTGTAGCGGACCGGGAGGCGCGTGATGATGTCCGGCGACAGCTCCTTGGGGTCCTTCTCCCACTGCTTGGCGGTGTAGCCCTTGATGAAGGCCTCGTAGAGCGGGCGGCCGATCAGCGAGATCGCCTTCTCCTCGAGGTTCTTGGCGTCCTCGGTGTTGAACTCGGAGGCCTGCTCCGCGATCAGCGCGCGCGCCTCGTCGGGGGTGTGGGACTTCCCGAAGAACTGGTTGATCAGCGCGAGGTTCATCGGCAGGGAGTAGACCTGCCCCTTGTACTTGCCGAACACCTTGTGCTTGTAGTCGGTGAAGTCGGTGAACTTCCGCACGTAGTTCCACACCTTCTCGTTGGAGGTGTGGAAGAGGTGGGTGCCGTACTTGTGCACCTCGATGCCGGTCTCCTCGTCGAACTCGGAGTAGGCGTTCCCACCGATGTGCGGACGGCGCTCGATGATGAGCACCTTCTTGTCCAGCTCGGTGGCGGCGCGCTCGGCGATGGTGAGGCCGAAGAGGCCGGAGCCGACGACGACGAGGTCAGGAGTGGTTTCAGGGAAGGACACGATCGCTCAGTCTAGGTCTCTGTGGGTAAGGGGTCGGTCAGGAGGAGGTGGGCAGGGTTCGCATGCCCCGCGCGGCGCGCAGGGCCTTGATCACGTTGACGGCCTCGTGCTTGCCGCCTCGCAGCGGGCTGAGGAGAACCACAGCCGCCGTGATGAGCCAGGGCTTGAGACGTACGAGGACGTTCTCGCCGTAGCGGAAGTGGACGACGAAGAGGTTGCGGTACATGTAGAAGCCCTTCCAGCCGGCCAGGTCGTGCTGCTGGCTGAAGTCGAGCTGTCGCACGAGCACCGCGTCGCGTACGGCCCAGATGGTGCGGCCGGCGCGGCGGGCGCGGATCGCGAGATCCACGTCGTCGTAGAAGATGAAGTAGGTGGGATCGGGAAGCCCGATCTCCTCCAGGACGGTGCGGCGGATCATGAAGCCCTCGAAGGCAACGTTCTCCACCGCGACCCGCTCCGGAAGCGCGTCGCGGGTCGGGTAGGTGTCCATGACCGAGGCGGTCTTGGGCTTGATCGCGAGCGGGTTGCGCAGGTCGAACTTCAGCGCGGCCAGCTCGATCAGCTTGCCGTTCTTGTCCTCACGCACCGAGAAGAGGCAGTCCTCGTCCTGGGCGAGCAGCACCTCGAGGCAGTCGTGGGCCGGGACGACGTCGTCGTCGATCAGGTAGAGGCGGTCCCAGCCCTGCTCGACCGCGGCCTTGGTGCCGAGGTGGAAGCCACCGGCGCCACCGAGGTTCTCCGGGCTGTCGATGACCTGCAGGTTGGGCGTGACGGCCTCGGCGAGGACCTGCGCGGTGTGGTCGGTGGAGGCGTTGTTGACGACGATCACCGCGTCGGCGGGCTGGTCGAGCTTGGTGAGCCCGTCGAGCAGCCCGCGCAGCATGTCGGCGCGGTTGTAGGTGACGACGACGATCGCGACCGTCTCACGGGTGGTGCTCAACGAAGGAACCTCTCGTGTCCACTGAAGTCCCCCCGGATGGCAGCCCACCACGCCTGCGCAGAGAGCCGGATCCGCTTCGGCTGCGGCTTGGTGAGCAGGTAGAACCATAGAGTCTTCGCCACGAAAGCCAAAGCGAAGGGCCACCCTCGGTAGTCGCGCAGGTTGAGCAGGTTGTTGCGCGCCATGCAGTAGTGCTTCAGGTCGCTCGGCGTGTGGTTGTACGTCGCCCTCCCCCACGCCATCGGGGTGCCGAGATCGCCGACGGACGGGTGGCGCACCTGAGCGCCGACGACGGTCGCGATCCGGGCCCCGGCCTTCTCGGCCCGGAGGCGGTATTCGTGGTCGTCGCCCCAGATGAAGTACTCGGCTCGGGGGTAGCCGATCCGCTCCACCAGGTCCCGGGTGACCAGGACCCCGTTGAACGGGATCACGATGTCCTTGATCAGGCCGTCGGTGGCGGCTGCCTCGACGTCGGCGAGCTGGTGCACGACCTTGGAGCGGCCCGGGAGCCTGATCGGAAACACCAGACGGCCGGGGTCACCCTCGTCGACGACGAGCGGCCCCCAGAAGTCGAGGTCGGTCTGCTTGAGCAGCAGCCCGAGGCAGTCGGTGTCGGGCAGGCCGTCGTCGTCCATCAGCCAGACCAGGTCGGCACCGCGCTCGATCGCCATCTCGAGGCCGTCGTGGAAGCCGCCGGCACCGCCGCTGTTGCGCTCCAGGGTGCGGGCGATCACCGGAACCTGGCGCTGGCCCGGCTCCTCGGCACCGTCGAGCTCGGCGAGCCACTGCGACGTACCGTCGGTGGAAGCGTTGTCGATGACGATCACCTCGTCGAGGCCGTCGACCACGTCGAGCCGCTCCAGCAGTCGCTGCAGCAGCTCGAGACGGTTGAAGGTCACCACGACGGCGGCGACACGATTGCTCCCTGGCACGGATCCAGACTAGCCGCGACCGCGGGGTATCCCGGGAATCAGCGAGTCGCTGTGACCTGCGCTTAACCCGTTGTTCAACACGCTGAGGCGAGGTCGTCGGTCTCGTTGGCCTGGTAACCCTTGTTGCGCGAGCCCAGGGAGCCGCCGGTGACCGGGCCGCCCTTGTCGGAGTCGCCGGTGGCCTTCGTCTTGTCCTTCGGCGCAGGTGCCTTCGTCTCGCCGTCGCCGCCGGTGCTCGGCGAGGCGAAGACCTCCTCCTTCTTCGGCGTGGCCTTCTTCACCGCCTTGCGCACCTCGGCGTGGATGTCGGACATGTCCGGGTCGGCGGTGTTGACCAGCGGAGGCACCAGCGAGAGCGTCGAGATCTTCTGCGACTTCGCCTTCAGCGCCAGCGCCGAGAACCGCTCGATCTCGCTCGGTGGGACCGAGGTGGTGATGGTGGAGCCGGTCGCCTTCGCGACGTCCTGGTAGTGGCGTACGACGTCAGCGGGACTGGTCTGCTGCAGGATCGCGTTGAGTACGCACTTCTGGCGGGCCATCCGGGAGTAGTCGTCGGAGTCGTGGCGGGCCCGGGCGTACCAGAGGGTCTCCCAGCCGTCGAGCTTCTTCGTGCCGGGCTCGATGTGGGTGTAGAAGCTGTCGGAGGGGAGCCCGACCGGGATCGGCTGGCGGACGTTCAGGGTGACTCCCCCGATGGCGTCCACGATCTCCTCGAAGCCGTTGAGGTCGACGATCGCGTAGTAGCTGATCTGCAGGTCGGTGATGCCCTCGACGGCGTCCACGGTGGCGGCCATCCCGGGGTCCTTCTCGCCCTTGTAGAGCTCCTTGTGCTCACCGGCCCAGGTGCTCACGCCGTTGAGGTAGCAGCCGCCGCAGTCGAAGCCGCGCGGGAACTCCTCGTCCATCGGCGAGCCGTCGTCGAAAGTGAAGTTCTGCATGTTGCGGGGCAGGCCGATGAGCACCGTACGTCCGGTCACGGCGTCGATGGAGGCGACCGTGAGCGAGTCGGGACGCAGGCCCCAGCGGGTCTTCCCGCCGTCGGAGTCGGCGCCGGCGAGCAGGACGTTGAAGCGGCCGTTGTGGGCCTCGGCGGCCTCGGCACCGGCGAAGATCGCCTCGACCATGCCCTTGTGGACGCCGACCAGGTGGGCGCCGAAGATCAGGGTCGCGGCCACGGAGAAGGCCAGCGCGCCGTTGATCGCGACCACGATGCGGCGCTGCTTGAGATCGAGCTCGAGCGGGCGGCCGAGCCGCCAGGCGTCGATGAAGAGCCCAGCCCAGGCGATGGCGCCGGCTATGAGCGCGATGCGGAACAGGCCCAGCAGCCACGGCGTCGTGCCGAGCCGGAAGATCAGGCCGTGCCACAGCAGGGAGATCCCGAAGACGAGGCCGGCGGTGATCGCGAGACCGATGACGGTCCAGATCGCGATCCGGCCGACGCGGCGGTTGCCAGCGACGAGCTGGGCGGACCCCGGCAGGAGCAGCGTGATGAGCAGCAGCGCCATGGCGCGACGGAACCGCACGCGGGAGGCGCGCTCGGCGGCCGTACGCTGGGGCCGGTAGTTCTGCTCAGCCATCTGGGGTCCCTCGAGTGATGAGTTTGCACCGCCAGTATCACCAGTCACACGAGTAACACGGTGGTGCGACGCGCCGACTAACTTTAGCGGCCTGGCACGGTACGTTTGAGCGCATGCCAAACCCCCGCAACCCTGGCAGCCCCAACGATCCCCGGTCGCAGCAGTACGGCTGGGCGTACGGTGGTGGCCAGCCTGCTCAGCCCTCGGGGCCCGAGCCCACCAACGTCATGCCCACCGTCAGGCGCCCTGCCGGCGGCGCGCCGCCTCCGGCGCCGCCGCGTGGCGGCTATGACCGGCCGCTGCCCCAGCCCGGGCAGATCGCGCCGACACCCGGTTATGACCAGGGGTATGACCAGGGCTACGGCCAGCAGGGTGGCTGGAGCCAGCCGAGCGAGTACGGCGGCAACGGTGGCAACGGCTATGGGGGTCCGGGCGATGGCTACGGCGGCGGTCGCGGGGGCCGCGCACCGAAGCCGAAGAAGCGCCACCCGTTCCGCAAGTTCGTCGCCATCGTGATGATCCCGGTGCTGATCCTGGTCGGGGCGGTCGCCTGGATCGGCATCAGCGCCTGGAACAAGGTCGACAAGGTCCCCTATGAGCCGACCGCGGGCGAGCGGCCCGCGGACCAGCCGGGCACGACCTACCTCATCGTCGCCAGCGACTCCCGCGAAGGTCTCACCGCCGAGGAGAAGAAGAAGCTCTCCACCGGTGACGCCGCCGGCAGCCGCACCGACACCATCAAGCTGCTGCACACCGGCGCCGGCAAGACGATCGTGGTGACCCTCCCCCGTGACTCCATCGTGCCGATCCCGGGTCACGGCGAGACCAAGATCAACGCGGCCTTCGCCTACGGCGGCCCCGAGCTGCTGGTGCAGACGATCGAGCAGAACACCGGCGTACGCATCGACGGCTATGTCGAGATCGGCATGGGCGGTCTGGCCCGCCTCGTCGACGGCGTGGGTGGCATCGAGATCTGCCCGAAGAAGGACATGAAGGACCCCAAGGCCGGCCTGGACGTCGAGAAGGGCTGCCAGGAGGCCGATGGCGTCACTGCGCTCGCCTACTCGCGGTCCCGCTACGCAGCCGAGGACGGCGACCTGGGTCGTGGCGCCAACCAGACCGAGGTCATCTCCGCGATCGGCAAGAAGGCCACCAGCCCGGCCACGCTGCTGAACCCGTTCAAGCTCGCCGAGATGGGCGAGGGCGCCGCGGGGCTCAAGGTCGGCGAGGGCATGAGCGTCATCGGCGGCGCGAAGTTCCTGTGGGCGTTCAAGGCGCTCGCGGGCGGCTCTGCGATGACCTGTGGCGTCCCGATCAGCGACTTCGCGGTCCACTGGCGCAAGGAGGACGCGCTGACGATGTTCGGCCACATCAAGGAGGACACCGTCGACCAGATCCCGGCGGACATCTGCACGGCGACCGGTCTGCCCGAGTAGCCCGACCCATCCGCAGCCGTCCCTACTGACTTTCGTCGGTAGGGACGGCTGCTTTTCGTCCACTGTGCCCGGCCGCGTACGTCCCTAGGTTCGAGGCATGATCACTCTGGACCACTTGACCAAGAGATACGGCGCGACCACCGCGGTCGACGATCTCACCCTGCAGATACAGCCCGGCCGGGTCACCGGCTTCCTCGGCCCCAACGGCGCCGGGAAGTCCACCACGATGCGGATGATCCTCGGCCTGGACCGGCCGACCTCGGGGACCGCGACCATCGACGGCCGTCCGTACGCCTCGCTGCGGCGTCCGCTGCGCGAGGTCGGTGCGCTGCTCGACGCCAAGGCGGTGCACCCCGGTCGCCGGGTGCGTACGCATCTGGTGGCGATGGCGCGGAGCAACTCGATCCCGGTGGCCCGGGTCGACGAGGTGCTCGAGCGGGTCGGTCTCGCCGGGGTTTCCCGGCGGCGGGCAGGCAACCTGTCGCTGGGGATGAGCCAGCGGCTCGGGATCGCGGGCGTGCTGCTCGGCGACCCGCGGGTGATGCTCTTCGACGAGCCGGTCAACGGGCTCGATCCCGACGGGGTGATGTGGATCCGGAAGCTGCTGAGGTCGCTCGCCGCGGAGGGGCGTACGGTCCTCGTCTCCAGCCACCTGATGAGCGAGATGCAGCAGACCGCCGACCATCTGGTCGTGCTGGGCCGTGGGCGGCTGCTCGCCGACGCCACGATGGCCGAGTTCGTCGGGAAGCACGGGTCGCTCGAGGAGGCGTACTTCCGGCTGACCGCCGGCAGCGTCGAGTACACCGGGACGGAGGTGGCCTGATGCTGAGCCCGTTCCTGGCTGCGATCTCGTCCGAATGGACCAAGCTCTGGTCCGTCCGCTCGACCTGGTGGTGCCTGATCGGCGCGGCCGCGCTGATGGCGCTCTACTCGGTGCCCCTGGGCTTCGACGCCGCCGATCCCAACCTGGAGCTGTCCCACGCCGACCAGCTGCTCCACGTCGAGGAGGTCGCCACGGCGGGGATGCTCTTCACCCAGTTCGCCCTGATCGCGCTGGCCCTGCTGACGGTGACCTCGGAGTACGCCTCGGGCAGCATGCGGACGACGCTGCAGTGCGAGCCCCGGCGCGGCCGGGTGCTGGTGGCGAAGCTGCTGGTCGTCGAGGTCGTCGCGCTGGTCGCCGGGGCGCTCCTCGCCCTCCTGGGCGCCGGCCTCGGCTACCTGACCGCGGGTGACTACGGAGTCTTCGACGTCTCCGCGGTGGCCGAGGTCGCCGGCAGGATGAGCGTCTACATGGGCGCGGTCGTCGCGCTGGCGATCGGTCTCGCCGTGGCGCTGCGCAGCACGGCCGGGGCGCTGGTCGTCGCCTTCCTGGCGCTCTTCCTGCTGCCGATGGTGCTGATGATGAGCGGGATGGACCTGATGACCGAGGTGTCCTACTACCTGCCGGGGACCGCCGGCACGGAGTATCTCGGCGTCGGGATCGCGACCATCTTCGGGCTCGAGGACGGGCTCCCCTACGACGGCAACGGCGGTCTCGGCCTCCTCGCCGGCTGGTCGGTGGTCACGCTCCTGGCCGGCTACGTGGTGTTCCGCAGGCGCGACGCCTGAGCCGCGACCACCAGCGACCTCAGTCCTCGCTCACGAGCCCCGCCTCGTGAGCGAGGACTGCTGCTTGTACCCGGTTGCGTACGCCGAGACGACCGAAGGCGGTGCTCAGATAGGCCTTCACGGTCCCCTCCACGAGATGGAGACGGCGACCGATCTCGGCGTTGGAGAGCCCGGCGCCGACCAGCGCCATCACGTCGCGCTCGCGGTCGGTGAGGGCGGCGACCTTGGCTCGAGCGTCCGCGGCCCGCGACATCCGGTCACCGGCACCCGCGCCGAGCTCGGCGATGACGCGCTGGGCGACCCGTGGCGAGAGGAAGGCGGCGCCGTCGGCGACCGCGTGCACGCCCGCGAGCAGCTCGCGGGGATCGCCGGACTTCAGCAGGAACCCGCTCGCCCCGTCGCCGAGGGCGCGGGCGATGTAGGCGTCCTCGGAGAAGGTGGTCAGCATGACCCGCGCGGTCTCCGGGGCGGTCCGGGCGATCTCGGCCCCCGCGGCCAGACCGTCCATCCGCGGCATCCTGACGTCGAGCAGCGCGACGTCGGGCCGGTGGCGCTGGGCAGCCTCGACCGCCTCGCGCCCGTCGGCGGCCTCGGCGACGACCTCGATCCGCTCGTCGGTCTCCAGGATCGCTCGTACGCCGGCCCGCACCATCGCCTCGTCATCGGCGAGCAGCACCCGGATCACAGGCGCACCCCGCGCCGCTGGTCCTCGCGGGCCGGCAGATCGGCGACCACCTCGAACCCGCCACCGGCGGCGGGGCCGTGGCGCAGCGTGCCTCCGGCGGCGCGCGCCGCCTCCTCCAGCCCGGCCAGGCCGAGGCCGGTGGTGGCTCCGGCGCGCGGCGGGAGGGTCGCGCGGCCGTTCGTCACCGAGAGGCGTACGCCGTCGACTCCGGTCTCCACCGAGACCGTCACCGACGACCCCGGGGCGTGCCGGGCCGCGTTGGTCAACGCCTCCTGCACGATGCGATGGGCGGCGACGTCCCGCACCCCGTCGCCGTCGTCGAGCGAGCCCTCCAGACGTACGTCCATCCCTGACTCATGCGCACGCTCGACCAGGCCACCGATCCCGGCCGCGGCCGGGGTCAGCGGCGCCTCCTCGGCGGCGGGGCGGAGAACGCCGACGATCTCGCCCAGCCGCTCGGTCGCCCCGGCGGCGGCCGTGCGGATGGCGCCGGCTGCCTCCCGGTGGGCGTCGCCGAGCCCCGGTGCCACCTCGAGCGCTCCGGCGCGGAGCGCGATCAGGCTGAGCTCGTGGCCGAGCGAGTCGTGCATCTCCTGGGCGATCCGGGCCCGCTCGGTGAGCTGAGCCTGCTCGATCTCGGTCGAGTGGTTGTGGGCGACCTGGCGCAGATAGCGGCCGCTGAGCCACGGCAGGGCCATGAAGATGACCATGTTGCCGGCCATCGCCACCTGGACGCCGCCGCCGTTGACGACGGCGTCGAGCGCGGTCAGCGTCACCACGGCCACGCCGGCCACGACCGCCGACGGCCACACCCGGTCGGCCCATCGGCCGACGAGGAAGCTCACCAGCGCCGCGAACGCGATGTAGCTGATCAGGACCCACCCGTCGTTGGCCACCACCGTGCCGCCGACCAGCGCGCACACGAGCGCGACCGCGACCGCCGGCTGTCTCTTCCGGACCCACATCGCGAGCGTGACGCCGAGGACTCCCACCAGCGCCGACCAGCCCGACCACTGCGGGTGACCGGCGTCGCTCATGTAGAGGTGCTCAGCGGCGACCGCCACGACCAGGAGGCCCGACAGGATCGGTTCTGACAAGCGGGGCCGACGCAGCAGACTCACGCTCACCACGGTAGTTGCCGCCCCGCACCCGAGGTACTGACTTTCGTCAGTAGGCAGACCCGCCCTTCCGTAGCCGAACGGAATCAATACAGACTGTGACCCATGGCTTACGAGACCCTGACCTTCGACGTGGACGCCGACGGCATCGCGCTCCTGACCCTCAACCGCCCGGACGCCCTCAACTCGTTCACGGTGACGATGGCGCGCGAGCTCGAGGAGGTCTTCACCACCGACGCGATGGCCGACGAGGTGCGTGCGGTGGTGGTGACGGGCGCCGGGCGGGCGTTCTGCGCCGGGATGGACCTCTCCGCCTCCGGAAACGTGTTCGGCCTCGACGAGTCGCTGCACCCGACGCCCGAGAGGCTCGCCGAGCACCTCGCCGACCCGGCGAACCACCCCGAGTACGCCGACGGCGTACGCGACACCGGCGGCAAGGTCACCCTCGCGATCCACGCGCTCCCCAAGCCTGTGATCGCCGCCGTCAACGGCCCGGCGGTCGGGATCGGCGCCACGATGCTGTGCGCGATGGACGCTCGGCTGGCCTCCTCGAAGGCGAAGATCGGCTTCGTCTTCGGCAAGCTCGGCATCGTCCCCGAGGCCTGCTCGTCCTACTTCCTACCGCGCGTCGTGGGGGTTCCCCGGGCCCTCGAGTGGCTCTACACCGCGGAGATCCTCAACCCCGACCAGGCTCTCGAGGGCGGTCTGATCCGCAGCATCCACCTGCCCGACGAGCTGCTGCCCGCCGCCATCGACCTGGCCCGGAGGTTCACCCAGAACCGGTCGCCGGTCGGCACCGCGCTCGTCCGTCAGCTGATCACCCGCAACGCCTCTGCGCGCCACCCGCTCGAGGCGCACCTGTCCGACTCGCTGGCGATGTTCTACGCCTCGATCGGCGACGGCAAGGAGGGAGTCGCGGCGTTCCTGGAGAAGCGGGACCCCGAGTTCACCTCGAAGGCGTCCGAGGTCCCGGACGTGTTCCACGGAGATATTTTTACGGGCTGACCTGCACGAATAGCCGAGGATCCCCTGTTATGGGGCAGCATCCTGGGCTACGGTCGAAGTGGGCCCGCCCGCTGGTCCCTCACCCGGGTGTGGCCGCGGCCGGCACGCAGTGCCCAACCCGAGATGGGCGCGTGTCGGCCGCCTCTCGGCCCCAGTCGGCCCGTTTTCGGCACAGCGTCAGGCGCCGATCCGACCTGCGTACTGCTCGACGATCGCGTCGACGGGCTGGTCGACGTCGAGGGCCATCCCGGCCTCGTCCGGTTCGAGCGGCTCGAGCGTCTTGAACTGGCTGTCCAGGAGTGTGGCCGGCATGAAGTGCCCCGGCCGGCTCGCCTGGCGCCTCGCGATCACCTCACGGGTGCCCTCCAGGTGGAGGAAGGTCACCTCCGGACAGTGCCTGCGGAGCTGGTCGCGGTACTTCCGCTTCAGCGCCGAGCAGCCCATCACGCCACCGCGCTCGGCGTGCCGAGCGAGCCACTCCCCGACCGCCTCGAGCCAGGGGTAGCGGTCATCGTCGTCGAGCGCGATCCCCGCGGTCATCTTCTCGATGTTCGCCGGCGGATGCAGGTCGTCGGCATCCTCGAACGGCACCCGCAGCCGCCCCGCGATCGCCGCCCCGATGGTCGACTTCCCCGAGCCCGAGACTCCCATCACGACAAGTACCGGTTTCGCCATCAGGCCATCGTACGGGCGTAGAGCGCCTCGAGATCGGCGAAGTGACGATGAGTCCCCGCCTCCTGGTAGGAGGAGGTGTCCGCCATCGTGTAGCCGTGCGGGGCGTCGGGGTAGATGAGGTTGGTGTAGATCACCCCGGCGTCGTCGAGGGCCCTGCTGAGGTCGTCGACGTTCTCCGGCGTCATGGAGCGGTCGTGGTCCGCGTGGCCGAAGTAGTACTCAGCCCTCGTCCCGGCGATGCAGGTGTGCGGCGAGTCCGCGTCCGCGGTGACCAGCCCGCCGCCGTGGAAGCCGCCGACCGCGACGAACTCGTCGGGGAACCGCCCCGCGGTCCGCACCGCCAGCCGCGCGCCCATGCAGTAGCCATGGGTGGCGAGCGGGCCTTGGACATACGCCTGGAGGGTTTCGACGTACGCCGGGATGTCGACCGCCAGCCGGTCCACGGTGAGGCCACGGACCCGGTTCATCGCGCCGCCGGTGAAGAACGCGTCCCTGGCGGCGGGCTCGCGGAGGTCGCCGGTCGGCGCCAGCTCCGCCACGCTGCCGTCGCGGTAGAACGTGTTGGGGGCGAGCACGACGTAGCCCCAGGAGGCGACCCGCTCGACCATCTCGGCCAGCCGCGGCCGCAGGCCGATGGCATCCATGTAGACGAGTACGCCACCCTTCGGCGTGCTCTCGGGCTGGACCAGATAGGCCTCGGCGGTGCCGTCAGGTGTCTCGATCTCGATCTGCTCGACCACGCCTTCACGCTATCGGTAGCACGGTGGTGCCATGCTCGTACCCATGACCCAGCACCCAGAGCCAGTGCACCTCGAGTCCTCCCGAGCGATCCCGGTCGCGTACGAGACCGCCCTCTCCCGCGTCCTCCCGGCGCCGCTGCCGCAGATCTTCGGTCGCCGGTACGCCGCGATCGGCCCGATCGCCGAGGTCCGCGACCAGGCCGGCGGCTGGGATGCCGCCGGCGAGACCCGCACGATCGTCCTCGCCGACGGCGCGACGATGCGCGAGACCCTGACCAGCATCGACAGCCCGTCGTCGTTCTCCTACGAGATCACTCCGCTCTCAGGTCCGCTCAAGTTCCTGGTCGGCCACGTCGCCGGGAGCTGGTCCTTCGCGCCGGCCGGCACCGGCACCCGGGTCACCTGGTCCTGGGACGTCACGCCCGCGTCTCAGGCCGCGTCGTACGCGATGCCTGTCTTCGGGTGGATGTGGAAGGGGTACGCACGGCAGAGCTTGGAGTCGCTCGAGGAGTTGTTGCTCGGCTCTTGAGTCTTTTGCACGCCGGCGGGGTGGCGTGTTTTGTGGTTGGGGTTTGCCGCCGACCCGTTCTTGGAGGGTGTTCTCGTCGAACCCCGGAGTCAAGAATTTTGGCTGGCTATCGGGTCGGCGGCAGGGGTGTGGCGCAGCGGTATGGGTTGGGTAGGGGCTTGGGGACTGGGCGCCGATCGCCGGAAGGAATTTTCCTTCCGCTGAGGCGAACGAATTTTCGTTCGCCTCAGAGAGGACCTGGCCTGGGGTGGGGTTGGCTGGTGGAAGAAATTTTTCTTCCACGCGGACGCCCCATGTCTGGTCTAGGTGTGGAGCGGTCACCCGCCGTGGGTGCGTGTGCCGTGGCCACACCCGGGCCGCCGCCCCGATAGCCAGCCAAATCTTTCTCGACATGGTCCGGTGTCAAGGATCGCCGAAGGCGGCCGGCGCAGCCGGCGGCCGCAGGCCGTCCTTGACTCCGGGCCAGGTCGAGAACACCCTCAAAGAACGGGTCGGCGGCCCACATCAACTAATGAGAAAACCCTCGCGGTCAGCGAAATGGCAAAAAAGCCCTCATACCCCGTGCCGCTTGATGAACGACAGGATCTGCTCCGACAGCTCAGGCCGACAAACGATGACATCAGGCAGATACACATCGTCCTGGTTGTAGCGCAGCGGCGACCCATCGATGCGAGAGGTGAACAGCCCGGCAGCGGCGGCAACGGCCACAGGCGCGGCCGAGTCCCACTCGTACTGCCCACCCGCGTGGACGTACGCGTCGGAGATGTCGCGCACGACCGACATCATCTTCACCCCGGCCGATCCCATCGGCACCAGCTCGGCGCCGAGTTCCTCGGCCAGCGCCTCCACGAAGGCCGGTGGGCGGCTGCGGGAGACGGCGATCCGGGGACGGGCTGAGGTCGAGGGCGGTACGACCGGAGCGGCGCCGGTGTGGAACGTGCTCTGCACGGACGCGTCGGCCAGCGCCGGCTGCGCGACGGCTCCGGCGATCAGCTCTCCGTCGTTGGAGGAGGCCCACAGCGCCACGTGCACCGCCCAGTCGTCGCGCGGCGGCTCGGAGAACTCGCGGGTCCCGTCGAGCGGATCGATGATCCACACCCGGTCCTTGGTGAGTCGCTCCTTGGAGTCCTTGCCCTCCTCGGAGAGGACGGCGTCATCCGGGCGGTACTCGGCGACGAGCTCCATCAGCAGCTCGTGGGCCGCCAGGTCACCGGCGTCCTTGAGCTCCTTGCCCTCCAGGCCGGAGGTGGCACGCACCTCGAGCAGCCGGCGGCCGGCGCTCTCGGCGAGCCAGGCGGCCAGCAGGTGGTCGGAGGCGAGGATCTCGGTCGTAGGCACACCTGGTACGAAAGTCACCTGCCGCACTCTAGCGAGACGTCCGCCGGCTCCGATAAAGCCCCAGCCCGAGTCCGATCGCGGCGACCAGCGCCACCCCGGTCAGCACCGCGCGCAGGATCAGCCCGGTCTTGGCACGCTCGTGCTCGTCGGTGACGTCGTTGGCCATCGTCTCGGCCGACTTCAGGATCACCTGGAGAAGGCTCTGGATGTATTCGACGGCGCCGTCGGACCAGGTGCGGACGATCGGCTCGCCCTTCGACGCCGCCCTCATCTCGGTGGCGACGCCCTCGATGCTGCCCTTGGCGGCGACGTCGCGGACCGTACGCTGCACCATCATCGCGCCCGAGCCCTTGTCGAAGGTGCCGTCGGAGACCCGGTCGAGGTCGGCCTGGAGCTCGGGCGAGGCGCCCGAGTAGAACGCCGAGGACGCCTTCACCCAGGCGGCCTCCGCGTCGGTGAGCTCCTTGACCGACTTCGTGCCGATCTCGTTCTCGGAGAGTGCGACGACCATGAGCTCCCGCTCGATGCTGAACGCCTCCGCCGCCTGCGTCAGCTTGCTGAGGTTGCGGACCTGGTCGCCGGCCTGGTTGTCCTCCAGCTCCGGCACCTGCCCCGCGAGCATCAGCAGGTTGCTGGCCAGTGCGGTGTAGACCTCGCGCGCGGCGTCCTGGCTGGCCCGGTCGCCTTCCTGCATCTCGACCCGGTAGAGCTCCAAGTCGTCGAGCACCTCGGTGACGTCGTGGTGGAGTCTGCGCAGCTCGGCGTCACCGTCGACGTCGATCTCGGCCGCCGCGGTCCGCCACTCCTCGACCGCGAGGTCCGTGGTGTGCAGGTAGGTGGAGCGTACGTTGACCGGTGCCTGCGCGACGGGCTGCAGCGCGTCCCGTTCGAAGATCACGTCGACGGCGAGCTCGATGGTCTCCGGGAGCGCCTCGCTGAGCGCGGCCGCCCGGCCGGTCTCCGAAGCGCTCCGGAAGGAGGCGAAGGTGGCCAGGCCGCCGACAGCGACACCGACCAGGGCGACGGCCAGCAGGATGCTCAACGCCCGGTTGGCGCCGGAGCGCTTCGCCACCCGGGACCCGCCGGTCGGGAACGACCCGCTCGCCCCGATCTTCGCGAACGCCCCCGACGAGCCGGTGGCACCGGTCGACCCGGCAGCAGGGAACGAGCCGCTCCCGCCGAAGGCCTCGTAGGCACCGGAGGTGCTGATCGGACCCGACGGGTGCACCGGACGCTGCCTGGGCACCTGGGCGTCGAAGACCGGCAGCGGGCCCGAGCCGGTGAGCACCGCGACGACGTCCTGCGCGCTCGGTCGCTGCTCGGGGTCCTTGGCCATCATCATCGCGACCAGGTCGTCGATGATCTTCGGCACCTGGACCACTCCACTGACCGGCGGGATGGGCGCGGTGGCGTGCTGGTAGACCATCGTCGCCGGCGCCCCGCCGGAGTAGGGGGTGCGGCCGGTGAGCATCTCGTAGAAGACGCAGCCCAGCGAGTAGATGTCGCTCGGCGGACCGACCTCGCCACCCGAGCCACGCTCGGGCGAGAGGTAGCCGAGGCTTCCGACCACATCATGGGTGGAGGTCAGCCGCTGGTCGCCCAGCCGGGCGAGCTGGGCGATCCCGAAGTCGACGATCCTGATCCTGCGGTCGCTGTCGTAGACGAGGTTGGACGGCTTGATGTCGCGGTGGACGATCCCCTGGGCGTGGACCGCGGCGAGCGTACGCGCGGCCTGGACGATGACCTCACCGGCCTCCCGGGCGATCAGCGGGCCGTGCGAGCGCAGGCGTTCGCCGAGGTCGGGGCCGGTGAGGAGCTCCATCACGAGGAAGGCCATCGGGCCGTTGGCGGTGCGTTCGATCCCGGCGTCGTGGACCTGCACGGTGCCGGGGTGGCTGGCGGCGGCGGTGGAGAGCGACTCACGCCGGAACCGCTCGATCATCGTCGGATCGGCCGACGTCCGCACGACCTTGACCGCGACCCAGCGCTGCAGGGTGAGGTCCATGGCCTGCCATACCTCGCCCATACCGCCTCGCCCGATCAGGCGGTGCAGCTCATAACGGCCGGCAATCATGGGGTGGGGGGAGGTTTGCATGGGGGACGTTCCCGTCGAGGATCCAGTTGTTCGTACGTGTTGGCTTGCTCACACAACGGCCTGGGAGTTTAGGCGACACTCACTAGTAGGCGCCAGAGCCCCGCACAACAGCTTTGACTGTACGAACGACGATTCCGAAGTCCCGCAGCAGCGTCCAGTTGTCCACATAGTCGAGGTCCAGGCGGACCGTGTCCTCCCAGGAGAGGTCCGAACGCCCCGAGACCTGCCACAGCCCGGTCAGACCGGGTGCAACCGCAAGTCGGCGATGAGAGTCCCGATCGTACATCGCCACCTCGCTCGGCAGGCCCGGCCGGGGCCCGACCAGGGACATCTGGCCCAGCACGATGTTGAACAGCTGCGGCAGCTCGTCGATGGAGTACTTCCGCAGCACCCGTCCCACCCGGGTCACCCGGGGGTCCGCACGGAGCTTGAAGAGGACGTGGCCGGGCCGGTGGTCGAGCGTGCGCAGCAGCGACTCGGCGTCGACGACCATGGTGCGGAACTTCCAGATCCGGAACTGCTTGCCTCCTCGGCCGACGCGCACCTGCCGGAAGAAGACCGGACCCGGGGAGTCGAGCTTGATCACGACCGCCATCACGGCGAAGACCGGGAGGAGCACGGCGACGGCGGCTGCCGCGGCCAGCCACTCCCACACGTACTTGGCCACCCGGGTCAGCCGCGCCCGCAGGGCCTCGTCGACGTAGAGAAGGGTCATCGAGCCCAGCCGCATCGAGGACGTACGCTGCGGGGTCACGTCCTGCATCCGGGTGCTGACCAGCAGCGGCAGGCCGAAGGACTCGCTCGTCCAGGCCAGTCGCTGGATCTCGCGGCCGGCCAGGTCGGGCCCGGGGACGACCAGCACGGCATCGGGTGCGACCGAGGCGATCGCGCCGGAGAGCCCGTCGGCTCGGCAGACCGCCGCCGCCTCCATCAGGCCGCCGCTGAGCCGGTGGGTCCACTCCGGGATGACACCGTGGTCATGGGCCGCCTCGACCACGACGACGCGCAGCGGGGTGCGCGGCCGGGAACTGAAGATGTAGCCCATGATCCGGAACGCGAGCGCGGTCACCAGCCCGAGGATGGTCTGCACGACCAGCTGCGCCTGCGGCAGCTCGACCACGGCACCCAGCAACCAGGTCGCCATGCTCATCGCCATGAACGCCTTGAAGACTCCCGAGACCGTCGCCCGCAGGCGCTCGGCGCCGGGCAGGATCTTCGGCGCGGTGATCCTGGTGGCCAGTCCCCAGAGCAGACCCCACACCAGCGCGTGGACGATCTCCTGTCCCACGATCAGCGGCGCGAGGACCATCAGCGCGAGCCCGTCGACCATCGAGGCCTGCAACCGAAGGGAGGGTGCCTTCGCGGACACCCTCCGGCGGTTGATGTCGAGCGGGACTACTGTCTCCACCGACGCCAGCTCTATCGTCATCAATCTCCCCCATAGCTGCTGGGCGCCCGAACGCTTACTTCATGCCAGAACAATGCGGGAAGAAAGCGGTCGTTGGGGGCCGATGGGGGTCCGGTTAGACCAAATGAGGGAACCGGAACCCACTGGTCCAGACCAGTCGTCTCACTCCAGCGACTGCGGGGACCGCCAGCCGAGGCGATGGGCGAGCCCGACGGCGGCGATCTGGGACGTGACCTGCAGCTTGGCGAGGATGGACTTCACCTGGGTGCGCACGGTCGCCTCGGAGACGACGCCGATCACGGCGATCTCGTGGACGGTGCGGCCGAGCATCAGATGGCCGAGCACCTGCGACTCGCGCTTGGTGAGCAGCTCGATGCGGCGGCTCAGCTCCGAGACCTCGTGCTGGCGCTCGAACCAGACCCGGATCAGCCGCTCGCGGTCGCTCACCGCGAGCACGCAGGCGCCCTGGTAGAGGCGCCTGACGGTGCCGAGGATCTCGCCGAGCGGGCGGGACTTGGACAGCACCGTGCGGGCACCGTTGCGCAGCGCCTGGCCCCAGCGCGCCTCCTCGATCGCACCGGTCACCACGACCACGTCGACGCCGGCCTTGGCCAGCGGCTCGATGAGGCGTACGCCGTCGCCGTAGCGGCCCAGGTCGAGGTCGAGGAGCACGACCTTCGGCTTGTTGCGGAGCACGACGGAGACCATGGTCGCGGTGGAGACGGGCTCGCTCGGCATCGGGATGCGGCGTACGTCGTATCCCTCCATCGAGACGGCGAGCTCGAGCGACTCGGCGAAGAGGACATGGTCCTCGACGATCACGACTCGATACTGACTACGCGGCGACAACGTCATCGGAGGCGCCTTCCTTGTCTGCTTCGGCGGTGGGGCGCTGGATCACGGCGCTGGGAAGGGTGACCACGAAGGTCGTACGGGCTGCGGCGGCGAGGCGGAGCGAGCCGCCCATCCGCTCGGCGACGGTGTGGGCCTCGTTGAGCCCGATGCCCTGGCCGGCCGAGTCCGGCCCACGGACACCCCACTCGAAGATTCGTTCGCGCACCTCGGGGGCTACCCCGGGGCCGTCGTCGGAGACCTCGATCACGACCATCTGACCGGACTCGCCGGGCTCGTGCCGGACGGTGACGTCGACAGCGCCGGAGCCATGCTTGGCCGCGTTGTCGAGAAGAATGTTGATGATCCGCGCGGCCGCGTCCGAGCTGCCGACGGCGAGCGCGTTGCCAGGCTCGTGGACGACCGTGGTGCCGCTGGCCTCGTGCGCCAGGGCGAGGTTGTGGATCACGGCGTCGACATCGATCACACCGACGTCGATCGGCATCGTGTCCGCGCCGCCACGCTGGGCACGGACGAGACGTTCCAGACGCCTGAGCTCGCTGCCCATCATGGTCATCATCGCGACGCGACGCTCCGGATCGAGCGTGTCGGAGTTGCACAGCAGCTCGCTGGCCGAGCGGACGCCGGCGAGGGTAGAGGTCACCTCGTGCATCCGGGCCCGGTGGAGACGCTGGGTCTCACGCGCGCTG
The DNA here is from genome assembly GCF_040302125.1 of Nocardioides sp. NPDC127514. Classification (NCBI taxonomy): domain Bacteria; kingdom Bacillati; phylum Actinomycetota; class Actinomycetes; order Propionibacteriales; family Nocardioidaceae; genus Nocardioides; species Nocardioides sp. NPDC127514. The sequence continues at coordinate 27,334 of NZ_JBEORF010000050.1, forward strand.
AGCAGGTCGTGATAGATCTCGTCGGCCGCCTTCGCCTCCGCCGCGCACACGCGCCGGTAGATGCGCACACCACCGAACAGCAGCGCTGCGGCGGCGACGAGCGAGGTGATGATGACGATGGCCGTGAGCAGGACCCAGAGGAGCGCTCCGTGGGTGTGGAAGGAGACCCAAGGGCCTTGAAGGACGGCGATCAGAAGGCTCTGGACGCCGACGAAGACAGCGGTGGTGGTGGCGTACGCGGTAGTTAACCAACCCGAGTTGATCCGCTTGAAAATGGACGTAGACATACTGCTCCCCAGGTCGGGTCGGCCAGTGAGGTATGAGTCCCGAATAGGGCCGTGTCCAGGCCCTGCTCCCCCAGCCCGAGCTTGTCGGGCCGTCCCATTTGAATGTTTGTGACCGAAACCTTTACAAGGCAACGTAATCAGCACCGTATCGCCACGGGACCGCATTCCGGGCCAATACCGAGAATTGAGGAGTCAAAGAATTTCGAGGTCGTCCACAAACTACATTGCGGGACACGTTGTCCCAGGTCATCCCCAAACTTGGGGCACTGTAGAACAGGTTCCCGATCTCCGCCTGCGGATCACCAGAATAGCCATACCCCCAGGGATATCTGGCGGGGCCCGAGACGACCGAACGGCACGGCAGACATGGCAGGCTCGACCGTACGACTCAGGGTTGCTGTCTCCGCCGACGAGACGATGACCCTCGATGCCGTGACGGTTGCACTCGACGAGCGCGGGATCACCGTGACCGCGACCGCCTCGACCTCAGCGGATCCGGACGAGCTGCTGGTCGGAGATCCCTCGGCCTGGCTGGTGGTCACCGACCTCGACGGCTGGACCCATCTCGGCGAGGTGTGTGACCTGATCCGCGGCGTACGACTGCCCGGGGTCGTGCTGACCCCCGCCCCGCGCGGCGGCCTCTGGGGTGCCCTGCTCGAGGCCGGCGCGGTCGCGGTGCTCTCCGCCGACACCGGCTCGGACACGATCGAGGACACGCTGCGCGATGCGGCGGAAGGACGGTGCGGGCACACTCCGAGCGAGACCGAGGGTCTCATCGCGCAGTGGCACCTGCTCCGGGACGGTCGCGAGCGCATGCACCGCCTGGTCCGTTCGCTGACCGTGCGCGAGCACGAGGTGCTCGAACTGCTCTACGACGGGGCCACCGTCGCCGAGATCGCGGCGCGCTTCGGCGTCGCCCAGACGACGGTGCGGACCCAGGTGAAGTCGATCCTGCGGAAGTTCGAGGTCGGTTCCCAGCTGGCCGCGGTCGCTGCGTACGACCGGTATCTGCGCCCACCCAGGAGCTGACCTAGGAGGTGACCCTAGGAGTTGAACTTCTGCTGGGTCTTCTCCAGACCCTCGTTGATTAGCGTCTCGATCGCGTCGGCGGCGGTGTCGACCACGAACGGCAGCACCTTGCGCTCGGTGGTGGAGAAGTTGGAGAGCACGAAGTCGTGCACCTCCTGGCGACCGGGCGGGCGGCCGATGCCGACGCGCACCCGGTAGAAGTCGCCGGTGCCCAGCGAGGACCGCATCGACTTGAGGCCGTTGTGGCCGTTGTCGCCACCGCCCAGCTTGACCCGCATCGTGTCGAAGGCGATGTCGAGCTCGTCATGGATGGCGATGACGTGGTCGGGCTGGACCTTGTAGAAGGTCGCGAGCGCCTTGACCGGCCCGCCGGACTCGTTCATGTAGGTCCGGGAACGGGCGAGCACGACGCGTGGGCCGGGCAGCCCCGGGCTGTGTCCATTTCTGGCACCCGGGAGCCGCCCTTCCACGACGTCAGCACGGCCGGACTTGTGGGCACGCCACTTGCCGTCCAGCCGGTTGGCCAGCTCGTCGGTGACGAGATAGCCGATGTTGTGACGGTGCCCGGCGTACGTCGGCCCGGGGTTGCCCAGGCCGACGACCAGCCAGACGCCGTCGGTCACAGCACTGGTCACTCGCCGTTGGTGTCCTCGGCCTCGGCGGACTCAGCGGTCTCGCCCTCGGCGGCCTCGTCGGCGGCGGGCTCCTCGATGGTCTTGGCCTCGGTGATGTTGACGACCAGGGTCTCCGGGTCGGTGACCAGGGTGGTGCCCTTCGGCAGCGGGACGGAGCCGGCGAGGATCTGGGTGCCGGCCTCGAGGCCCTCGATGCTGACCTCGATGCTCTCCGGGACGTGGGTCGCCTCGGCCTCGACGGTCAGGGTGTTGGCGTCGGTGACGACCATGGTGCCGGAGATCGCGTCGCCCACGACGTGGACGTTGATGTCGACGGTGACCTTCTCGCCGACGCGGACGGCGACGAAGTCGACGTGCTCGATGACGCGGCGGACGTCGTCGACCTGGACCTGCTTGGTCATGGCGAGCTGGACCTTGCCGTCGATGTCGAGCTCGAGGAGAGCGTTCGCACCGTGGTTCTTCAGCGCCATCATGGTGGCGTGACCCGGCAGGGTCAGGTGCATCGGGTCGGCGCCGTGGCCGTAGACGACCGCCGGAATCTTGTTCTCACGGCGGATGCGGCGAGCGGCACCCTTGCCGAACTCGGTGCGCTTCTCGGCGACGATCTTCTCGCTGGACATGCGTTGAACTCCTCGATGAGTGGTGCTGACGTCAATGGCGCCCGGCTGGTCCAACGAAGGCCGTGCGACGAAGGCACGGCGTCTCTGCGAAGAGACGTCCACCTTGTCGATCACGGAGCGCGATGCGCTCCCTCGCCGAGGCAACTGCCACAGACTATCCCCGGATCACGCTCACAGCGAAATGCGCGCGCGTGCTGACCTGCGAGGACGTACGTTGGAGGTCGTGTCCCTCACACTCGACGAGGCCCGCACACGGGCCGGCGTGCTCAGCTCCGTCTCCTACTCGCTCGATCTCGACCTCACCGGTCCCGAGACCTTCCGGAGCCACACCAGGGTCCGGTTCCGTTCCACGGTCGCCGAGACGTTCCTGGACCTGAAGGGCGCCCTCGCGGTGAGTTTGGTCGTCAACGGGGAGGCGGTCGAGTCCGCCTACGACGGTGCGCGGGTGGGCCTGACCGGCCTCTCGACCGGGCTGCCCGAGGGGGCGGTCAACGAGGTGGAGGTGACCGCGACGCTGCCCTATACGACCGACGGCGACGGGATGCACACGTTCACCGACCCCGTCGACGGATCGCGCTACGTGTCGGCCTACCTGGGCATGGACAACGCCTCGAAGATCTTCGCCTGCTTCGACCAGAACGATCTCAAGGCGTCGTTCGCGGTCACGGTGGCCGCAGATCCGGCCGACACCGTCCTCGCGAACGGCGCCGTCGTCTCGCACGACGGCGGCCGCTGGGTCTTCGCTACCACTCCCCCGATCCCGCCGGCGCTGCTGGTCGTCGCCGCCGGGCCGTGGCACTCGGTGCGATGGACGTACGCGCTCGGTTCCGGGGAGAGCCTCGACTTCGGCTGGCATGCCCGGCGGTCGCTGGCGGCCGAGCTGGACCGGGACGCGGACGAGCTGCGGCGTACGTCCGAGGCGTGCTTCGCCCACTACGCCGACCTCATCGACGAGCCCTATCCCTTCGACTCCTACGACCAGGTCTTCGTGCCCGGGCTCAACTGGGGTGCGCAGGAGATGCCGGGGTGCGTGACCTACCGCGACGAGCTGTTGCCGCGTGGCGCGATCACCGACACCCAGCGGGCCATCCGCGCGGTGATCATCGCCCACGAGATGTCGCACATGTGGTTCGGCGACTCGATGACGATGACCTGGTGGGAGGACACCTGGCTGCAGGAGTCGTTCGCGGACTACATGGGCTATCGGGTCGCCGAGGCGGGCGCCGGCTTCTCGGACCTGCGGGTCGAGGTGGAGATCGGGAGCAAGCCGTGGGGCTACCGCTCCGACGCGCGCCGCTCGACCCATCCGGTCGCTCCGCTGGCGGTGGACGTACCCGACGTGGACACCGCCGCCACGATCTTCGACGGCATCTCCTACGCCAAGGGCGGGGCCTGCCTGGTGCAGCTCGCCTTCTGGCTCGGCGACGAGGAGTTCATGGCCGGGGTCAATCGCCACCTGACCCGCTTCCGGTTCGCCAACGCGACCCTCGCCGACTTCGTCGAGTCGCTCGCGGCGAGCTCGCCGAAGGACGTACGCGGGTGGGTGGACGCCTGGCTGCGGCGCCCCGGGTTCGACACGGTGTCGGTGCGGCGCGACGGGGACGTCCCGGTCCTGGAGCGCGAGGGGCGTCGGCCGCACGCGTTCACCGTCGCCGGCTACGACTCCTCGCTGCGACTCGTCGGACGTACGCGGGTCGAGCTCGGTGCCGAGCCGGTGCCGCTGCCGGAGTTCGCCGGGCTCGTCGTGGTCCCCAACGCCGGCGGCGAGACCTTCGCCGCGCTCCGTCTCGACCCGGGGTCGTGGGAGGCGCTCTCCGGCGGGCTCTCCCGGCTCGAGGACCCGCTCGTACGTGCCGTGCTCTGGTCCGCCACCGCCCTCCGGGTGCGATCGCGTGACCTGTCGGCCGACGACTACCTCGACCTGCTCGAGACCCACCTGCCCGCAGAGACCCGGGCCGACATCATCGAGGGAGTGCTCGCCGAGACCCGGTCGGTGGTGATCCCGCATCGGGTGCCCGCATCTCGAGCGGCTGGTGCGGTCGCGCGGGTCGCCGCCGCGTCCGCCGCGGGCCTGGCGGCGTCCGCGGACGACGAGCAGCGAGCGCTGGCCTGGGCCGCGGCCCTGGCCGCGACCAGCGCGGACGCCGAGCTGCTGCGCGGCTGGCTGGACGCCGACAAGATCGGGGTCAGCATCCCGCTGCTGCCGACCACACGCTGGGCGGCGATCGTACGTCTCGCCTCACTCGGTGAGGCCGACGCGCGCTTCATCGCGACCGAGCGCGACCGGGACGGCACCGCCGAGGGAGACCTCGGGGCGCTTCGGGCTCTCGCCGCCCGCCCCTCGACCAGCGCGAAGGACGCCGCCTGGGAGGCGATGCTCGCCCCCGGTGTCGACAACCGTCGCTTCGGGGCGCTGGCATCGGGGATGTGGATCGCCGAGCAGGCGCATCTGCTGCGTCCCTACGTCACCGCCTATCTCGCCGAGGCGCCGGCCCTGGCCACCCGTGGCCAGGCCTTCGCCCTCGAGGTCGGGCGCGCCTTCCCGCGGATCGCACTCGACGACGGTCAGCTCGATGCGCTGCGCGCGGCCCTGGCCGGCGACGTACCGACGATCCTGCGACGGTCCTGGGAGGACCACTTCGACGACCGCGAGTAGCGACCACTAGCCTCTATCCGCCCTCGACCCCCACCACTGAGGACGGCCATGAAGAAGACGCGCATCTGGCTCGGCGTCGGGATCGCGTTCGTCGTGCTCGTCGGCGCCGTCACCGGCACCGGCTGGTACCTCGCCCACCGGCTCGACCGTCAGGTCCGGACCGTCGATGTCTTCGCCGGGCTCGAGGAGCGTCCCGAGGCCGCCGGCGACGCTGCCGGCGCCATGAACATCCTGCTTCTCGGCACCGACGGGCGTACCGGCGGCAAGGCCACCACCGGCAGCGGAGCCACTGCATCGTGGACCCCCGGCGAGCAGCGGGCCGACACGATGATGCTGCTCCACCTCAGCGCGGACCGACGCTCGGCGTCGGTCGTCTCGATCCCCCGGGACTCCTGGGTACGGATCCCCGGGCACGGCAAGGCCAAGGTCAACGCCGCCTTCTCCCAGGGTGGGCCGAGCCTCAGCGTGCAGACGGTGGAGAAGCTCACCGGCGTACGCATCGACCACGTCGCCTGGGTCGACTGGGCCGGCTTCGAGGAGATCGGCGACCTCCTCGGCGGCGTCGAGGTCTACATCCCCGAGACCGTCCACGACTCCGCACGCCACCGCACCTGGACCAAGGGCACCCACCTGCTCAGCGGCGAAGAGGCCCTCCTCTACGTACGCCAGCGCTACGGCCTCCCCGGCGGCGACCTGGACCGGGTGAAGCGCCAGCAGTACGTGCTGCGCTCCATCCTCCGCGGCCTGAGGCAGAGCGTCGACCCGAAGAACCCCAAGAAGGCCTACGACCTCCTCGACATAATCACCCGCCACCTGACCGTCGACTCCGGCTTCTCCGGTGGCGACCTTCGTGGGTTGGCCCTTGATCTCGCCCGGATGCCGTCGTCGGAGCTCACGTTCTTCACCGCCCCCGTGGCGGGGTTGGGCAAGGAAGGCGCGCAGAGCGTCGTCCGTCTCGACAAGCGCGAGGGTCGGCGTCTGTGGGCGGCCATGCGTGAGGACGACATGGATGCTTGGCTGGCTGAGAATCCCGAGGTCGTAACCGGCGGGACTGTGAGCTGACCCTTTCTTCGGGGCTGGTGGCCGCCGACCCGTTATGGATGGTGTTCTCAACGAATCCCGGAGTAAAGGACGGCCTTCGGCCGCCGGCTTCGCCGGTCGCCTTCGGCGATCCTTGACACCGGGCTCCGTCGAGAATTTTGGCTGGCTATCGGGTCGGCGGCGGGGTCTGGCGCAGCGGATTCAGTTTGGGCACGGGCTTGGGGGCCGTGGCTGGTCGTGTGACGGCGGGTCGTGCTTCGTGGGTGCCTATGGCAGTGGGCGCGATCTTGTGAATGCTTCACAAGCCGGGCCGTTGTTCATGACCGAGGTGGGTTCGGTGCCGGCAGGGTCGCGAGTTCCCCACCGATCGGGAGAGTTCCCCACGGGCATGGAGGTTCCCCCTGCTCCGGAGCGTGGGGAACCTTCACTGCGGTGGGGAAGTGTCCTCGCCGGTGGGAAGCGGCGGGCGTGGAGTCGAGAAAGATGGCTGGAGCGCTCATCTGGGCACCGGGACAGGCGCCTTTAGCGAGAGCTGAGACCGCTCGACGGTTGGAGCCCTCAGGCCCGACGGGCAGGACCCGGTGAAGTGGTTCCTCGCCCAGCCGGTTAGGGGCGACGAGTGAACCTGATGGTCCCATCGGGTAGTCGCTCATGGGTATAGCCGGGTGCGTGGGCCAGGCGGTGATGGTGGGGACAGAGCAGCGCCCCGTCCTTCAGATCCGTCTTCCCGCCGGCGGCCCAGGGTTCTAGGTGGTGGGCGTCGCACCATTCCGGTGGCATGTCGCAGCCCTCGGCTTGGCAGCACTTGTGCTGCAACCGCATCGCCTTGCGCTGGATGGGCTGGAAGAACCGGCTGCCACGACCGGCGTCGAGGACCTCACTATCGCCACCGAGGACCCAGGGGATGATGGTGGCGTTGCACGCCATCCGCCTCGCCTCCGCCGCGGAGATAGCGGTGCCGTTGGTCTCGTCATAACCCAAGGTGGCGATGCCGAGGTCCTTGCGGAGCTCCTCCAGGGAGATCACCACGTTGATGGTGGTCGCGTCGCCACCGTGGCGAGGCAGCCCGGCCGGGTCGATGGTCTCGAGCAGCCGCGAGAACCCCTGACCCATCAGCCGTTCCCACGGCGGCAGCGGGGCACCCTTGGCGACCAGTTGTTGTTTGCGGGGCTGGGCCCAGGCCTCGACCAGCCGCTTGAACCGCATCCCCATCGAGACCGGCAGCACCCCGTCGAAGCCGACGGTGCCGTCGTGGTTGTCCCACACCCGTAGCGCGGTCTTCTGCTGGGCACGCTCCTCTTCAGCCAACAACGCCTTGGCTTCGGCGTCCTCGAACCGGGCCGGGTCGATCTCACGCAGGATCCGGCGTCCGACGATGCGGAGTTCGTTGGCGGTCAACCGACCGGCGTAGTCAACGAGCAGCTTCTCCGCCAGGACCAGGTCCTCGCCGCTGGCGACCGGGTCGGCCTCGATCTTGTCGAGCGCCTGGGTGATCACCCAGGCCTTGTCCTGGGACACCACACCCTCGGCTAGGCCAGCGGCGACGAGGTCGTACCTCGCGACACTGGCCGCGAGTTTCACCTGCGACCGTGCCACGGCTTTGTCGACGAGGAGTTCGGCGCGCATCCACCCGGAGGCGTCTTTGGCACCGGTCTCTTCGGCGATATCGCCAGCCGTAGCGAGCACCCTCAGCCTCAACGCAGCCTGTTGCGCCTGGAGCTTCTCCAACCGCTCGAGCAGGTCCTTCTTCTGCCCGGTGCGCCAATAGGCGGGATCAGTCGCGAGGAGGTCGTGAACGGCGGTCTCGATGGCGGCCAAGGCAGCGTCGATCGCATCGCCGGGGTTGGTGCCCCAGTGGTCGATCGAGCGGCCGAGACTCATCGCTGCCTCTCCTTCAGAGGTGTGCTGTGATGTGTCCGATTCTACGCCTTCACTCGCCCTAAAGCCACATATTTATGCAGGTCAGGCGCCGTTTTCGCGGTGAGCGAACGACCTCGATCCTGTGGATGGTAAGTGGCCCGAAGGGCCACCCTTCCGCCCCATCAACATCACCTGTCCCAAGCAAGATCCCGCTGCGCCACACCCGGGCCGCCGCCCCGATAGCCAGCCAAATCTTTTCTCGATCTGGTCCGGAGTCCAGGACCGCCGAAGGCGGCCGGCGAAG
>NZ_JBEORF010000051.1:0-33388 GCF_040302125.1 Nocardioides sp. NPDC127514
ACCTCGATCGCGCCGTCGGCCGCGGTCTCGGTGGCATCGCCGCCGTAGATCGTCGTGAAGGCGGCCGACTCCACGGACAGGGTGACGGTCTTCGCTCTCGGCGTCCTCGACGCGGACGTTGTTGACCGCGATGGACCTGCGGCTCCGCAACGTCACCAAGACCTACCCGGCAGCGAAGGGCCGCGACGAGGTCCACGCCGTGGTCGACGTCGACCTCGACATCGCCGCCGGTGACGTACAGGCGATCGTCGGCTACTCCGGGGCCGGCAAGTCCACCCTGGTCCGGCTGCTCAACGGCCTCGAGCCGGCCACCTCGGGCTCCATCCAGGTCGGCGGCACCGAGCTGGTCGGCCTGCACGAGCGGCAGCTGCGGCCGATCCGGCTGGGCATCGGGATGATCTTCCAGCAGTTCAACCTCCTCGAGTCGCGTACGGTCTGGGGCAACCTGGCCTACCCGCTGCAGATCGCCGGCATCGACAAGGCCGAGCAGCAGCGCCGGATCTCCGAGCTGCTCCATTTCGTCGGGCTCCCCGACAAGGCCCACACCTACCCGCGCAACCTCTCGGGCGGACAGAAGCAGCGCGTCGGCATCGCCCGCGCGCTCACCACCAACCCCTCCCTGCTGCTCGCCGACGAGGCCACCAGCGCGCTCGACCCGGAGACCACCCACGAGGTGCTGCGCCTCCTGAAGCGGGTCAACGAGGAGTTCGGCACCACGATCGTGGCGATCACCCACGAGATGGAGGTGGTCCGCGAGCTCGCCGACCACGTCGCGGTCATGGAGAACGGGCGCGTGGTCGAGTCCGGAGCCGTCTACGACGTCTTCTCGGCGCCTCAGCAGCCGGTGACCCGGCGCTTCGTCGGCACCGTCGTCGACGACGAGCCCGCCGCCGACACGCTGTCGGCGATGAAGTCCCGCCATCCCGGCCGGTTCGTGAAGCTCGAGCTGCGCGAGGGCGGGCCCCGCCAGACCGACATCTTCGCGGTCCTCCTCGAGCGCGGGATCACCTTCGAGCTCGTCTTCGGCGGCATCGAGGAGATCCAGGGCACCACCTTCGGCAACCTGACCCTCGCCCTCGACGGCCCTGCGACCTCGGTCGACGAGGCCGTACGCGAGCTGGCCGCCCTCGTCCCCGCGAAGGAGCTGTGATGCTTCTCCCCACCGACACCCGGCTCGGCGAGCTGTGGCCGGACATCTGGCAGGCCACCGGCGAGACGCTTCTCATGGTGGCGCTGACGATGCTGATCGGCGGCACGCTGGGTCTGCTGCTCGCGTTGGGGCTCTACCTGACGCGCAAGGGCGGGCTCTACGAGAACGCCGTCGTCTCGGTCGTCCTCAACGTCCTGGTCAACTTCTTCCGGCCGATCCCGTTCATCATCTTCATCGCCGCCGTCCAGCCTGCCGCTCGACTGGTCGTCGGCACCGGTATCGGCATGCCGGCGGTGGTGTTCTCGCTGATCCTCGCCGCGATGTTCGGCATCGCCCGAATCATCGAGCAGAACCTCGTGACCGTCCCGCCGGGAGTGATCGAGGCCGCCCGCGCGATGGGTGCGAGCCGTGCCCGGATCGCCGCCACCGTCGTCCTCCCCGAGGCGCTGGCGCCGATCATCCTCGGCTACACCTTCGCCTTCGTGGCGGTCGTCGACATGTCGGCGGTCGCCGGCCTGATCGCCGGTGGCGGCCTGGGTAGCTTCGCCCAGACCTTCGGTTACCGGCAGTACGACCCGACCGTCACCTGGGTCTGCGTGCTCATCCTGGTCGCACTCGTACAGGTCATCCAGCTGCTCGGCAACACGCTCTCGGCGCGGATCCTGCGCCGCTGAGGCTCGGCGTCGACCCTCAGGCGCGAGCCAGGATCTCGCCGTGGAGGACGGAGAACCAACCGTCCTCCGCCTCGGCCCACGACCGCCACCCGTCCGCGACCCGGGCGAGGTCGGCGGTCGTGGCGTCTCCGGAGTCGACGAGCTGGCGAGCGACCGCCGAGTCGGTGAACCGGTCGGCCCACATCCCGCCCCACCAGGCCCGGTCCTCCGGGGCGGAGAAGCACCAGGTGCTCGAGGTGGCCTCGATGTCGTCGAACCCAGCAGCGCGCGCCCAGGAGACCAGCCGCCGCCCCGCATCGGGCTCACCGCCGTTGGCCCGCGCGGCATGACGGTAGAGACGCAGCCACTCGGTCAGCTCGGCCGACTCCGGCCACCAGACGAAGGCCGCGTAGTCGCTGTCGCGCGCGGCCACGATGCCCCCGGGCTTCGTCACCCGGCGCATCTCCCGCAGCGCCTGCACCGGGTCCTTCACGTGCTGCAGCACCTGATGGGCGTGAACCACGTCGTAGGTATCGTCCTCGATGCTCAGCGCGTGCACGTCCTCGACCCGGAAGTCGACGTTCGTGACTCCCCCGGCCTCCGCGGACTGCCGGGAGAGCGCGAGCTCGGGCTCACCGATCTCCGTGGCGGTCACCTGAGCGACCCGGCTGGCGAGATCGAGCGTGATCGTCCCCGGGCCGGCACCCACGTCGAGCAGCCGCTGCTCAGGGCTCAGCCGGGGCAGCAGGTACGCAGCGGAGTTCTCCGCCGTACGCCACCTGTGCGAGCGCAGGACCGACTCGTGATGGCCATGGGTGTAGGTCGACATGCATCGACTCTACGCGTGGAATCCCGACTCGTGAGACGGCGATATCGTTATGCGGACACACGCGGCAGTGCGGAGTCTGCGCAGCCGAGCCGTCGTCGCGCCCAGAGCATCCCGCCGACGAGCCCGCCGAGGAGCAGCGTGTTGAGCACGATCACCACACCGGTCTCGAACGGCGCCGCGCCACCGCCCGGCCGCGCGTCCTCGGGCGGCACCTCGTGACGGTCGAACACGACCTGCCCCTGGTCGGAGGCCCGGGGCTCGTCGGCCCTCGCCGCGCTGAGCGCCGCGGAGGCGAGTACGACGGCAACCATCCCGGCGAGCAGAATCCGCAAGGTGCGACTCATCATGGTCCCGAGCGTGCGCGCCAGGGCCGTCAGGAACCCGACGCACACCGTCCCTACCGGCAACAACCCGGTGAACAATCAGAACCCGCCGAAACCGCACTTCTGTCGGCCGAGACTGCAGGAATGGGCGACGAAACTGGAGTTTCGTCGCCCACAAGTGCGGACTCGACGCCCACTTCTACCGAATCGGCTGGGTGGGGCTCAGGTGGAGATCAGCCGGTTGAACACCCGGTTGGCCCAGCTCGGGGTGACTCCGGAGAGGCCGAGCAGGACGCGCGCCTTGGTGCCGACGCCTCGGTGGACGCCACCGAGGAGGCCGTGGCCGCTGGTCGCGGCGGCGTAGACCGACTCCGCGACATCGTCGGGCGTGAGCGAGACCTTGAGCCGCCGCAGCGCCGGGAAGTCATGACCCCACACCATGGAGGTGTCGGCGAAGAGGGGCCACAGGGCCGTCACCGTGATCCCGTCGCCGGACCACTCGAGGTCGAGAGCCTCGGAGAGGCCGCGTACGGCGAACTTGGTGGCGGAGTAGATCGCCATCCCGGGCTGGCCGTAGATGGCCGAGGCGGAGGCGAGGTTTACGACGTGGGAGCCGGGCCGGAGGAACGGGCGCGCGAGGTGGCAGCCGTTGACCAGGCCCTTGACGTTGACGTCGATGATCGCCTGCTGCCGATCCAGCGGCAGGTCGGCGAACTTGCCGATCTGGATGATGCCGGCGTTGTTGACGAGTACGTCGAGGCTGCCGCCGCTCACCGCGACGAAGTCGTCCAGGGCGGTCTGCCAGGACACGGCGTCACGTACGTCGAGAGTGCCGGTGACCAACTCCCCGGCGAGCGGCTCGACCTCGGTCGTCAGCGATGTCAGGCCGTCGGGGTCGATGTCGTAGGCGCCGACCAGCCACCCCTCACGGGCGAAACGGAGCGCGGTCGCCCGGCCGATGCCGGCGGCCGCGCCGGTGATGAGTACGGATCTCGGCACGCCGCGGTCAGGCCCTGGCGAAGTCGTTGCTGGTGTCGAAGAACCAGACCGTCGAGTCGGTGCACACGATCCGGTCGAGCTTGCCGACCGCGACCTGTGAGCGCGGCGTCTTGCCCGAGGCCAGCACCACGTCGTAGGCGTCGCTGGTCCGCAGCACCGACCACGGCTCGGACTCGGTGCCCTCTCCGGTGCTGATGATGCTGTCGAGTGCCGACTGGGCCAGGATCGACTCGCGCTGAGCCTGCTCGAGATTGCCGAGGCCGCGCTGGGCGTCGGCGAGGGCCGCGTGGGCCGACGGGCTGAAGATCGCGCCGGGCATCAGCCCGTGGACGGCGGCGATCGCGCCGGCGTAGTCGCCGACCGACATCATCGGGGCGATCATCTCGGTGATCTCGAGATCGGGCCGGAAGTTCGGAGCTTCCAGGATCGCCTCACGTAGGGCTCTCAGCGACTCCGGGCCCGGATCGCGAAGATAGACGTCAAGCAGCTCAGCGTACGTAGCCAACAGGGGTCCCCCTTGAATAACGGTCGCCGTGCACGGTAGCCAATGGTGCGGCCACGTGGGGCGGTTGACAACGATTATGCGCCCTTTTGTGACTCGGAAGTTGCGCGGTCCGCAGGTTTCTACCGCCAGCCCAGATCAGGGGCGACGTGGGTCAGGATGCTCTCCAGGGCATGGGTGTTGTAGTCGACGCCGAGCTGGTTCGGCACCGTGAGCAGCAGCGTGTCCGCGGCCTGGATCGCCTCGTCCTCGGCGAGCTCCTCGACCAGGACGTCGGGCTCGGCGGCGTACGAACGCCCGAAGATCGCGCGGGTCTGGTCGTCGATGTTGCCGATCTGGTCCTTGGTCTGCCGATCGAGGCCGAAGTAGCGCCGGTCCTCGTCGTTGACGAGGGCGAAGATCGAGCGCGAGACCGAGACGCGCGGCTCACGTTCGTGACCGGCCTCCTTCCACGCTTCGCGGTAGGCCTCGATCTGCTCGCGCTGCTGGATGTGGAACGGTTTGCCGTTCTCGTCGTTCTTGAGGGTCGAGCTCTGCAGGTTCATCCCGAGCCCCGCGGCCCAGCGTGCGGTCGCCAGCGAGCTCGAACCCCACCAGATCCGGTCGCGCAGCGTCTCGGAGTAGGGCTCGACGCGGAGCTTGCCCGGCGGGTTGGGAAACATCGGCCGCGGGTTGGGCTCGGCGAACTGCGCCCCCTCGATGATCTTGAGGTACGTCTCGGTGTGAGCCCGGGCCATGTCGGCCTCGGAGGCGTTCTCGCCGGGGTCATAGCCGAAGTAGCGCCATCCCTCGATGACCTGCTCGGGTGAACCGCGGCTGATCCCGAGCTGCAGGCGCTCACCGGAGATGAGGTCGGCGGCCGCCGAGTCCTCGGCCATGTAGAGCGGGTTCTCGTAGCGCATGTCGATGACACCGGTGCCGATCTCGATCCTCGAGGTGCGGGCGCCGACCGCGGACAGCAGCGGGAAGGGAGAGGCGTACTGGCGGGCGAAGTGGTGGACCCGGAAGTACGCACCGTCGATTCCCAGCTCCTCGGCGGCGACCGCGAGCTCGATCCCCTGGATCAGCGCGTCCCGTGCCGACTGTGTCTGCGAGTAGGGCGACGGTGTCCAGTGGCCGAAAGACAAGAATCCGATGTTCTTCACGACTAGTAGAACTCTCAACCGACCCGCGAGATTCCCTCAGGGCGGTGGCCGACGCCGACCATTCGGGGTCAGCCAGGGCGGCTGGGACCTTCGCCTCTAGGTGTTCTGCACTCCGGAACCGGCCTCCGAACTGACGCCACCTTGTGGGTTGTGACCTGCAGGTCTGCGTTCTGTTTTCATTCCGTCAACACGCGAGAGCGCGTTCGCGGGCGTTGTAAAGCGGACGCCCACGCGGCATCAACAACAGCCCCTTATGAGTTTATCTATCGGTCGACCGAATAATCATATCGGTCGACTGACCAGGGAAAACAATGTCTCGGCGTGTTGTCCGAGCTCTTCCGAAGTCGCGGATTATCGTGTTACATATCAGGCAGCTTCACCGATAAAGACCGACCAACATTCTCTGGGGGATGAATTAATTATGTGGGACACCGTTGAGGTGCAGAGCTTCACGCTTTCTCACGACATGCCGTGCCGCGACTGCGGTCACGCTCGTCACCGCTTCTTGCCGTGCGACTCCGACTGCGACTGCCGCGCCCACGAGGTCGCGGAGCTACTGGAGGTCGCCGGCGCTCGCTGAACGACCTGGCGTCAGCTGTCTCGGGCGTCCAGAAACGGTGACCACCGCAGTCGCGGTGGTCACCGTTCTTTTGTTCGAAAGATTTGTGGTGGCGGAAGCAGATCGTCCGCAATCAGGCAGAGGATCGTTCCCATGGACATCGTTCTCGTACCCGGCCTCTGGCTGGACGCCTCCTCCTGGGACCTCGTCGTCCCCCACCTGACCGAAGCCGGTCACACTCCGCGGCCGCTCACCCTGCCCGGCCTCGAGTCGGCCGAGACCGACCGGACCGACGTGCACGTCGCCGACCAGGTCGCCGCCGTGGTGGCCGCCATCGACGAGTCGGCTGCGCCGGTGATCCTCGTCGGACACTCGATGGGCTGCGCGGTGGCCGGCGCCGCCCTCGATGCACGCGTCGACAAGGTCGCCGCCGTGGTCTACGTCGGCGGCTGGCCGGCCGAGCCCGGCATGATCCCCGCCAAGAACTTCCCCACCGACGGCGCCGACCTGCCGCCGGTGCCGTGGGAGGAGTTCGACGAGGCCGACGTACGCGACCTGGACCGCGCCGCCTTCGAGGCGCTGCTGCGGCCCTCCCCCGCCAACCTGACCTCCGAGCCGTTCGAGCTCGGCGACGAGCGTCGCTATTCGGTCCCGGCAGTGTTCGTCTGCCCCGAATACACCGCTGCCGATCTGAAGGCGTGGATCGCTGAGGGCACCGAGTCGGTGGCCGCCATCCCGAAGCACAAGGACGCGACCTTCGTCGACCTGCCCACGGGGCACTGGCCGCAGCTGAGCAAGCCGGCCGAGCTCGCGGCGATCATCGGGCAGAGCGGCGGTCGCAACGGCGCGTAGTCGGCCGTCGGGTAGCGTCGAACGCGTGCGCACTCGGCTCGCTGCCCTGGCCACCGTCACAGCCCTGGCGCTCGTCGCCGGCTGTGGCGGTGAGCCGTCCTCGGATCCTGCCGGCAGCCCGTCGGCGTCGCCGCAGGGCCCGTCCTCGAGCACCGTTCCCTCGCCGACGACAGTCCCTCTGGACGATGCGTCAGTGCCGCTGGCAGACCGCCTCACCCAGGCGATGGCGACGGTCGCCGCTGGAGAGCCCGGAGCCGAGGACGTACGCGAGGCCGCGCTGTTCGAGCAGACGACCGCCCGCAACCTCGCCCGCGGGTCGAAGGCCAAGGCCGACGAGGTCCTGGGCGCGCTCGGCCGCGCCGACCGCGCCCAGCTCCAGTCAGACATCGCCGCGGCGCGCGAGCTCATGGTGATGACCGATCCCCAGCCCGAGCTCCCCGACTGGAAGATCCTGACGCCGCCGACGCCGGACGAGCTGCGCCCCCTCTACCGCAAGGCGCAGCAGCAGACCGGAACACCGTGGGAGTACCTCGCCGCCGTCCACCTGGTCGAGACCCGGATGGGCCGCATCCGCGGCACCAGCACCGCGGGCGCCCAGGGCCCGATGCAGTTCCTGCCCTCGACCTTCGCCCAGTACGGCGCCGGCGGCGACATCAACGACCCCGCCGACGCGATCATGGCCGCCGGCCGCATGCTCGCCAACAACGGCGCTCCCGGCGACATGGCCGGCGCGCTGTGGTCCTACAACCACTCCGACCGCTACGTGGCGGCCGTCAGCGCCTACGCCGAGCAGATGAAGCGGTCCCCCGCTGCGTACGACCTCTACTGGCACTGGCAGGTGCTCTACCGCCACCAGGACGGCACCATGCTCCTCCCCGAGGGCTACCCCCAGAAGAAGCCCGTACGCATCGCCGACTGACCCGCCGAGACGTCACCCCGGTCGCCCGAGACGTCAGGTACGTCGGTCGAAGCGTCAGGGCCTGACGTGTCGGCCGACGGCGGTGACGCTTCGGCAGTTGCTAGTAGGGGCGCTCGACGGCGTACTGGACGAGGCCGACGTCCTCGCCACGGTAGGTGTCGGAGCCGTGGCGGCCGGTCTCGATGAAGCCGGTCGCGCCGAAGAGCTTCTTCGCCCGGGTGTTGGTCTCATGGGTCTCGGCCCAGATCCGGGTCAGGTCGAGGACGGAGAAGCCGTAGGTGAGCGCGGTCTTGATGGCGCGCTGACCGAGACCATGGCCCCACCGCGAGCTGGGCCCGATGGCGATACCGAGCTCGCGCGTGTCGGGAGCCAGACCGTGGAGATCGGCATAGCCGACGACCTCCTCGTCGAGCTCGACCGCGAGCCTGATGAGCTCCGGCGGCGGGGCATCGATCAGCCGGCGCCAGTGGCGGAGGTGACCGTCGCGGTCGCGCTCCGGCCAGCCGTTGGCCACCCGGAACTCCTCGTCGTGTGCCCAGTCGGCGAAGACGTGTTCGTCGCCCGGTGACAGCGGACGCAGGCGCATGGTGTCGGTGCGGGGCATCGACCGAGTCTCTCAGATGAGGCGACCGGCCGATCCCCCGCCCGGGATCAGCGTGGCTCAGTAGGTGAGCTGGACCTTGGTCGCGAGGCGCTCGTCCATGAGGCGGTAGCCCTCGGCGGCCTCCGCGAACGGCAGGGCTTTGTCGAAGACCAGACCGGGGTTGATCGTGCCCTCCAGCGTCAGACGCAGGAGGTCGGGGAGGTAGCGGCGTACCGGCGCCATCCCGCCCTTGAGGCCGACGTTGGTGCGGAAGAGCGCGTTGACCGGAAGGTTGACGTCGTGCGGGACACCGACGAACCCGACGGTCGCACCCGGGCGGGCGACCTTGGAGGCCGTCTTGAAGGACTGGTCGGTGCCCACGCACTCCAGGACGTAGTCGGCCCCGACGCCGCCGGTGAGCTCGCGTACCGCCGCCTCGCCCTCCTTGCCTCGGGCGGCCACGATGTCGGTGGCGCCGAACTTCTTGGCGATCTCCTGGCGGGCCTCGTGGCGCGACATCGCCACGACCCGCTCGGCGCCGAGCTGAGCGGCAGCCAGCACGCCGCACAGACCGACCGCGCCGTCGCCGACCACGACCGCGGTGCCACCCTGGGCTCCGTTGCCGAGGCCTGACATGACCGCGGCGTGCCAGCCGGTGGCCATCACGTCGGTGAGCGCCAGCAGGTCGGGGTACATCGACGGGTCCGGCGTCTCGTCGAGCTTGACCAGCGAGCCGTCGGCCTGGTTGACGAGGGCGTACTCGCTCTGTCCGCTGACCGTGAACCCGAGGTTCTCGCAGACCGACTGGACTCCGGCCAGGCAGTGCGGGCAGGTGTTGTCGCAGTGGTCGAAGGGAACGATCACGAAGTCGCCGGCCTTGAAGTCGCGTACGTCGGCACCGACCTCCTCGATCACGCCGATGCACTCGTGGCCGATGGTGCGGGGCTCCTCGATGTCGCCGTTGGAGCCGCGGTAGTTCCACAGATCGGAGCCGCAGATGCAGGAACCCACGATTTTGACGATGGCGTCGGTGGGCTTCGCCAGAGCAGGATCGGGTACCTGGGTGAAGCGGATGTCGCCCACCCCATGGATAGTCGTCGCGCGCATGGTGGCATCCTGTCACCCGGCGTAAAGAGATGTTGCACACGGTGGCCGTTCCACGAGCCAGGCAACAGCCCTGAAACGAAACGCCGACACTTCGCGGGGAATCCAGGCTTATCTCATATATGAGTTACGGTGGTGCACCATGACCGACGGATACAAAGGTCGTATCGGGAACCTGATTCGCGATGCGCGCAAGCACAAGGGTTTGACCCAGGCACAGCTCGCTGACCTCCTCAACACCAGCCAGAGTGCGATCAACCGCATCGAGCAGGGACAACAGAACCTGTCCCTCGAGATGATCGCCCGGGTAGGTGCCGCTCTCGACTCCTCCCTGGTCGACATCGGGGCGGGGCCGACGCACCTGCGCGTCACCGGTCCGACCACGCTGTCGGGTGAGATCACGGTCAAGACCTCGAAGAACGCCGGGGTCGCCCTCCTGGTCGGCTCGCTCCTCAACCGGGGCCGTACGACGCTGCGCAAGGTCGCACGCATCGAAGAGGTCAACCGGATCATCGAGGTGCTCAACTCGATCGGCGTGCAGACCCGCTGGCTCAACGACGACAACGACCTCGAGATCGTGCCGCCGAAGGAGCTGCGTCTGGACGCCGTGGACGAGGCCGCCGCGCGCCGTACGCGCTCGGTGATCATGTTCCTCGGACCGCTGCTGCACCGCCTGGACACCTTCGAGCTGCCCTACGCCGGCGGCTGCAACCTCGGCACCCGCACCGTTGAGCCGCACATGTCGGCCCTGCGCCCCTTCGGCCTCGAGGTCAAGGCGACCGACGGCGCCTACCACGCGAGCGTCAACCGGGAGATCCAGCCGGGCCGCCCGATCGTGCTGACCGAGCGTGGCGACACCGTCACCGAGAACGCCCTGATGGCTGCCGCGCTGCACCCGGGCACCACCACGATCCGCAACGCGTCGTCCAACTACATGGTCCAGGACCTCTGCTTCTACCTGCAGAAGCTGGGCGTCGAGGTCGAGGGCATCGGCACCACCACGCTGCGCGTCACCGGCCGCGAGGTCATCGACGTCGATGTCGACTACGCGCCGAGCGAGGACCCGATCGAGGCGATGTCGCTGCTGACCGCCGCGATCGTGACCGACTCCGAGATCACCATCAAGCGCGTCCCGATCGAGTTCATGGAGATCGAGCTGGCGACGCTGGAGGAGATGGGCTTCAACTACACCCTCTCCGAGGAGTACCTGGCGCTCAACGGCAAGACCCGCCTGGTCGACATCAATACCAAGCACTCGGTGCTGCACGCCCCGCTGGACAAGATCCACCCGCTCCCCTTCCCCGGTCTCAACATCGACAACCTGCCGTTCTTCGCCGCGATCGCCGCGGTGGCGCAGGGTCAGACGCTGCTGCATGACTGGGTCTACGAGAACCGGGCGATCTACCTGACCGAGCTCAACAAGCTCGGCGGCAACGTCACGCTCATGGACCCGCACCGGGTGATGATCGAGGGGCCGACCCACTTCTCCGGCACCGAGATCGTCTGCCCGCCGGCGCTGCGTCCCGCCGTCGTCGTGCTGCTCGCGATGCTCGCCTCGAAGGGCACCTCGGTGCTCCGCTCGACCTACGTCATCGCCCGCGGCTACGAGGACCTCGCCGAGCGGCTCAACCAGCTCGGCGCGAACATCACCGCCTTCCGCGACATCTGAGCAACGATCCCGTCGAGTCGGCGCGTCATGACGCGCCGACTCGACGGGATTTTCGGTCACGATGAGCCGGCTCGACGCGCTTGCTGGGTTGTGGCGACATCTGAGTTCGCGGGCTCATGTGATCCGGGACTCACGGATGGTTAGATGCTCCCCGTGAGGGAGCAGCAACGACGCATACGCGCCTATGCGCACCGTGGCGGAGCTCTCCATCCCGACCTGGTCGGGATGGAGAACACCATGGAGGCGTTCCGGCATGCGGTGGAGCTCGGCTACACCCATCTCGAGACCGATGTGCACGTCACCCGCGACGGTGTCCTGCTCGCCTTCCACGACGAGGCGCTCGACCGGGTGACCGACGTCAGCGGCCTGATCGCGGAGATGACGTACGCCGAGGTGCAGGCCGCCCGGATCGGGGGCCTGCACGGGGTGCCGACGCTGGCCGAGCTCTTCGAGGCGTTCCCCGAGGTCACCTTCAACATCGACCTCAAGTCCGACGGCGCTGTCGGCGCGGTGGCCGAGCTGCTCGCCGCGACCGACCACGAGGACAAGGTCATCGTCGGCTCGTTCTCGGTCCGGAGGCTGAAGGCGTTCCGCCGACTGACCGAGGGGCGGGTGCGGACCTCGGCGCATCCACGCGAGGTGCTGGCCTACCTGCTGGCGCCCACGACCGGGATCGCCAAGAGGCTCGTCGGGTCGCGGTTCGACGCCTTCCAGATCCCTCATCACCAGCGGCTTCGCGGGCCGCTGTCGATCCGGGTGGCCTCTCGTGGTCTCGTTCGCCGCGCCCACAAGGCGGGCAAGGAGGTCCACGTCTGGACCGTCGACGATCCGGCCGAGATGGAGCGGTTGCTCAAGCGCGACGTCGACGGACTGATGACCGATCGCACCGACGTACTGAAAGCGTTCCTGGAGGAACGTGGGCTGTGGGAGGCTGTGCCGTCTCGGGTCGAGCCCGTCGACGAAGCCGAGCCCGATGCAGGGTTCGACAAGGATCAAGACGAGGAGCCCGAGAAGTGACCACATCAGCCGGGATCGGCGACTTCACGCCGGTCGAGCGGACGCGGGAGCAGAAGGGCTGGTTCTTCACCGACTGGGCCGTCTCCGCCTTCCAGACGACGGTGGCCGGCGTGCTGTTCGCGCCCTACCTGATCGAGATCGCGAAGGCAGCCGCCGTCGACAACAGGATCGACGTGCTCGGGCTCTCGATCGCTCCCGGCGCGCTGCCGTCGTTCGTCATCACGTTCTCGACGATCCTGTCGGCGATCATCTACCCGCTGGTCGGCGCGATCGCCGACCGCACCTCGCGCAAGCCGGACCTGATGGCCGGATTCGCCTGGGCCGGTGCGCTCTGCGCGGCGCTGTTGTTCTTCATGACCGGGGACAACTGGTTGTTCGGCTCGATCATGTTCATCATCGCCAACCTGTGCGCCGGCGCGGCGGTGGTGGTCAGCGACTCGATCCTGCCGCTGATCTCGACCGAGGAGGAGCGCGACCGGGTCTCCTCGATCGGCTGGGCCTACGGGTACGCCGGGGGCGGGCTGCTGCTCGCGATCAACTTCCTGCTCGTCACCTTCGCCGACCAACTCGGGCTCGGTACCGAGCTGGCGGTGCGGATCTCGATGCTCTCGGCGGGGCTGTGGTGGGCGGGGTTCATCATCATCCCGTGGCGCCGGATCCGCCGACGCGAGCCGGCCGACGTCGAGGACGTCTCCGGCGGCGTCGTGGCGCGCTCCTTCGGCCAGCTGTTCGTGACGCTCAGGGAGCTGCCGCAGTATCCGGTCGCGCTGACCTTCCTGCTGGCGTACCTCTTCTTCAACGACGGCATCCAGACGGTGATCAGCTCGGCGTCGATCTACGGGGTCGAGGAGCTCGGGTTCGAGACCGGCACGATGCTCGGCATCTATCTGCTGGTGCAGTTCGTGGCGGTCGGCGGGGCCGTCTTCTTCGGCCGGCTGGCCAAGAGCTTCGGCGCCAAGCGGGTGATCCTCGGCGGCCTGGGTGGCTGGATGGTCATCGTCGTCGCGGCCTACTTCGTGCCCGAGCAGACTCTGGTGCCGCTTCTGGTCGTCGCGGTCGGGATCGGCCTGGTCATGGGCGGCACCCAGGCGCTGGCCCGGTCCTACTTCTCGCTGTTCATCCCGGCCGGCAAGGAGGCGGAGTACTTCAGCCTCTACCACGCGATGGACCGCGGCACCTCCTGGCTCGGGACCCTGGTCTTCGGGCTCGTCTACCAGATCACCGACTCCTACCGCCCGGCGATCCTGGCGCTGATCGCCTTCTTCGTCCTCGGCGGCGGGCTGCTCGCCCTCGTGAACACCGCGAAGGGCATCGAGCAGGCGGGCGACCGGGCGCCCGAGCGGGTCTGAGACCGCGCCGAGCGGCTGGCGGGTTCGGGACATCGGCCGCTCAGGACTTTCTCAGAGAGATCCGCAGGTCAGGCGGGTCCTGTGTCGAACAACACGGCGAGGATCTCGACAATTCACGGAATCATCACCTCCTCTGTACCGTTGACGATGTGAAGAGGCCTGACCGGCCTGCGTCATGAGTCCGCAGACCGCTTCGCTCTTCAGCTCATTCAACGGGGGACGATCGACTCAGGAGGTGCTTCATGGCCGAGCGCACGTTGCGCGGCGCCCGACTGGGCGGACAAAGTTTTGAGGACGAACGCGGGATCGAGTTCGCGGGTCGTCAGCAGGTGGCATACCGCTGCCCGCAGGGTCACGACTTCGAGATCACGATGTCGGACGAGGCCGAGGTTCCGGCCATCTGGGAGTGCCCGCGCTGCGGCATGGAAGCTCTCAACCTCTCCGGCGCCAAGCCGGAGGAGAAGGCCGAGAAGCCGGCGCGTACGCACTGGGACATGCTCCTGGAGCGGCGCTCGGAGAAGGAGCTCGAGGACATCCTCAAGGAGCGCCTCGACCTGCTTCGTGGTGGCGAGATCGGCCCGGCTCACCTGCACCGCAAGGGACCGGGGAAGAAGAAGGCCAACGCCTGATCTCACGCCGAGACGTCACGTACGCGAATCGAGTGGTCACTTCGGTGACCACTCGATTCGCTTTTGTGACGTCTCGGCTAGGAGGCGTCCTTGTCGATGACCTCGCCGGTGACGATGTCGTCGTTGCGCGGCCTGGCTGCGGCACCGAACGTGGAGGGCATGGTCGCGGTGACCAGGCGCCTCTGCACGACCTTGGCCAGGATGCGGCGGAAGAACGGCCGGGTGAACGGCAGGATCAGCACGATGCCGAAGATGTCGGTCACGAAACCGGGGCTGAGCATCAGCGCGCCACCGAGCAGGATCAGTGCGCCGTCGGCGATCTCGTTGGACGGGAGCTTGCCCGAGGAGAGCGCCGTGGACAGCGCCGACCAGGCTCGGGAGCCCTCGCGGCGCATCAGCCAGGCACCGAAGATCGAGTCGGCGACCAGCAGCAGGATCGTCCACCACACGCCGATGACCTGGCCGACCTGAATGAGCACGAACAGCTCGGCCAGCGGCATCACCAGGAACAGCAGCACCAGCACCCAGGAGAACCGGCGGCGACGCGTCGTCATCGACGGCCTCCCACGAAACGGTCCAGCCCGAATCGGCGCAGCAGGCGGAGCAGCTGGTCGCGGCGTTCGGCCAGGCCCCAGCGGGTCACCCGGCGCATCGACTCGGCGGCCACCGCGGGGCTCATCTTCGACTCGCCCCGGACCCGCTCGATGAACTGGATCGGGACCTCCTTGACGGTCAGGCCGGCACGCAGCGTACGCGTCACCATCTCGGTCTGGAAGACATAGCCGGTCGACTCGACGCTGTTCAGCTGCAGCTTCTCCAGCGTCGTACGCCGGAAGAGGCGGTAGCCCGCGGTGGCGTCGTGAACGCCGATGCCGAGCAGGAGCCGGACGTAGAAGTTGCCGCCCACCGACAGCACGCGTCGTGACAGCGGCCAGTTGACCACCGAGCCGCCGCGGATCCAGCGGGCACCGATCACCAGGTCGGCGGAGGTGAGCGCCTCGAGCAGCAGGTGGAGCTCCTCCGGCTGGTGCGAGCCGTCGGCGTCCATCTCCCCCACGACGTCGTAGCCCTGCTCGAGAGCCCAGCCGAACCCGTGCAGGTACGCAGCCCCCAGCCCGGCCTTCTCCGTGCGGTGCAGCACGTGGATCTGCTCGTCGTTGTCGGCCAGCTCGTTGGCGATCGTGCCGGTGCCGTCGGGCGAGCCGTCGTCGACGATCAGCACGTCGACGCGTGGCTGCGCCTTGCGCAGCCGCCCGACGATCCAGGCGAGGTTGTCCGCCTCGTTGTAGGTCGGGATGACCATGACCGCCCGGCCGATCTCGGTCCAGGGTGGAAGCTGCTCGTTCGTCACGTACGCCGGCCTTGTCAAGGAATGGGGGTGGAGATCACAGGATATCCGCCCACCGGTTGATCCCAAGATCCCCGATCGAGCGGGACAGATCGATCGGGACGGTGCGATGGCGAGGCGATCACAGACAGAGCGCGGGAGGAGCAAGACGTTCTTCGGGCCGTTCCGATCCCTGCTGGCGACAGGGGGACGATCGTTGTCTAAGGGCGCCTTGGCCCTCCCGCGTTGCCCTCGCGGCCGTTGACCGCGCCCACGAAAACGCGTCGAAGGCATGCCTGGCTCGACACCCCCCGACCCGATTCGTCGAGCGCCGGTCCGCCGACCGCAACTCTGCATGGGCGAACGTTGCCACCATCACCCGCTGGCTCCGCAGAAGTCAACACGGCTCTGACCTGCGGAAACATATGTTTTCGCAGGTCAACCACAGCCTGCGGAGCGCGAGAAAGTGACGAATTATCGAGGAACGTCGGCGTGTCGCCTGCGCGTACTCGTTACGGCGCTCACGGAACGACGACAGTACCGCGTGCGGAGGTGGCCAGAAGCGGCACCCCCAGGATCTCCGCGGCCCCGGGTCGGGCCTCGGTCGCGGCTCCGCGGGCCACGACGTACACGGCGAACTCCATCACCCGGGACCGAGTCCCGGCCTTGATCAGCTCGCAGGTGATCTCCAGGACGTCGCCGGCACGCACAGGTGCCTTGAACTGCACGTCGTCGTAGGAGGCGAAGAGACCTTCGTCGCCGTCGGTGAGGATGCACATCTCGGTCGCGACGTCGCCGAACAGGCCCAGGCTGTAGGCCCCGTCGACCAGGTTCCCGGCGTAGTGGGCGTGGGAGTAGGGCACGTAGCGGCGGTGGACGACCTTGGTGCCGATCTCGGGCTTGCTCATGCCGCGGGCTCCTTCGAGGTGGTGCGGTGGACGAGGTAGGAGGCGACCTCGGCGGGAGTGGTGCCGCGGCCGAAGATGCGGTCGACGCCGAGCTCGGCGGTCATCGACTCGTCGAACCGCGGACCGCCGGCGACCAGGAGCGGCCGCTCCCCGGCAGGGTAGGCCTCGCGGAACGCCGCCGACATCTCGCGGGTGTTGAGCAGGTGCGCGTCGCGCTGGGTGACGACCTGGGAGACGAGCACGGCGTCGGCGCGACGGGTGACGGCGGCCTCGACCAGGGAGGGCACCGAGACCTGGGCGCCGAGGTTCACGACCTCGATCTCCTTGTAGTACTCCAGCCCCTTCTCCCCCGCGAACCCCTTGATGTTGAGGATCGCGTCGATCCCGACGGTGTGGGCGTCGGTGCCGATGCAGGCGCCGACGACGACCATCGGCCGCCGCAGCGTCTCCTTGATCACCGCGTTGGCCTCCTTGGGCGTCAGCAGCGGGAAGTCACGCTCGACGACCTGCACCTTGTCGGTGTCGACGAGATGGTTCACCTGTCCGTAGACGACGAAGAAGGTGAAGTCGTCGCCCATCGGCTTGGAGTGGACGACCATCGCCGGCTCCATGCCCATCTTGTTGGCCAGCTGCAGCGCTGCGCCGTCGGCGATCTTCGAGTGCTTGATCGGCAACGTGAAGGAGAGCTGCACCATCCCATCGCCGGTGGTGTCGCCGTACGGCCTGATGATGGTCATTCCTCGCCCTCCAAGATGGTGCTCGCCGGGTTGTAGTACGCCGAGGACTTCTCGGCCACGCCCTCGAGGCCCTTGCCGGCGTCGGCAGGGCGCTTCATCAGGCCGAAGGTGCCGTCCGCGATCGCGTCCAGCAACCCGTTGGGCTCGTCGATGATCTTCCCGAGCAGGTCGATCGACTCCCCCAGCACCTCGCGCGCCCGGTTGGCGATGAAGCCGTCAGGGGCCGGGTGGAAGTCCTCGCCGAGCTTGCCGGCCGACTCCATGACGTACCGAACGTTCTGCAGGGCCAGGTCGCGGTCGGAGAGCCACGGCGTCACCACGGCTTCGGTCATCATCCCAACCAGCAGGATGCCCTGGTCGGTCATCGCGCCCGCCAGGTTGAAGAACCCGTCGAGCAGGTAGCCCTTGAAGATGTCGCCGGTCATGTGCCGGGTCGGCGGCATCCACTTCAGCGGGGCGTCGGGGAAGATCGTCTTCGCCAGCAGCGCGTGCGCGAGCTCGAGACGGAACGAGTCCGGTACGTCGGGATTGATCTCGAAGGCGTGGCCCAGGCCCAGCTGCCAGTCCTCGAGACCGGCTTCCTTGGCGAAGTACTCATTGAGCAGCTGCGAGGTGGTCACCGTGTGCGCCGCCTCGACCGCGTCGGCGGTGGTGAGGTAGTTGTCCTCGCCGGTGTTGATGATGATCCCCGCCCGCGCGTGGATCTGGCGCGAGAGCCGCTGGTCGACGAACGTACGCACCGGGTTGATGTCGCGGAACAGGATCCCGTACATCGAGTCGTTGAGCATCATGTCGAGCCGCTCCATGCCCGCCAGCGCGGCGATCTCGGGCATGCAGAGCCCGCTCGCGTAGTTGGTGAGCCGCACGTAGCGGCCGAGCTCACGGCTCGTCTCGTCGAGCGCGGCCCGCATCAGCCGGAAGTTCTCCTGGGTCGCGTACGTCCCGGCGAACCCTTCCCGGGTGGCGCCCTCGGGCACGTAGTCGAGGAGCGACTGGCCGGTCGAGCGGATCACCGCGATGATGTCGGCGCCCTCGCGCGCGGCGGCCTGCGCCTGCGGGATGTCCTCGTAGATGTCGCCGGTGGCGACAATCAGGTAGATCCACGGCTTGCGGGGTGCGTCGCCGATCTCGGCGATCATCCGCTCGCGGGCCACCCGGCTGGCGTCGAGGCGGGCGATACCGACCCCGACCGCCTCGCGGGCGTGCTTGGCGGCCAGCTCGGCCTCGGCGCCCTCGGGCAGGTGGAAGGTCACCTGTCCGGCGGCGGCCTCCTCGGCGAGGCGGGCCAGATCGTTGTCGTAGGCGCTGAGCGCCTGCCATACCGGCAGCGCGACGCCGTGCTCCAGCCCGATGTCGGCGCGCACCGCGTCGACCAGGTGATTCACCCATGGGGTGCCGTCCGGGTCGGCGCCGGCGAGCCCGGCCAGGCGCAGCGTCGCTCGCTCGACGGCGACCGTGGTGTGCATCTTGGCCATCTCGACGATCGGGTCGCCGACCTTCGCCGCGAGCGCGCGGGCCTGGGCGATGGTGCGTGGGTCCAGTTCGAGTCTCACAGTTCCAGTCTTCCTTCGAACAGTGCCCGGACCCCGGCATTGGCGCGGAGAAGATCCAGGGCGTAGGCGGCGTGCCCGGGGACGTAGCCGTTGCCGACGAGCATCGTGACGTCGGCGGCGAGACCCTCGGCGCCGAGCGCGGCGGCGGAGAAGGAGGTGGCCATCGAGAAGAAGATGACGGTGCCGCGGTCGGCGGTGGCGAGGATGGCGCCGCCCTCGCAGCCGGGTACGTCGACGCAGACGACGGTGACGTCGGCTGGTCCGCCGGCCTTGGTGACCGCGTCGCGCAGCGCGACCGGGTTGCGGGCGTCGGCGATCACGACCTCGTCGGCCAGGCCGGCGTCGCGAAGCCGCTCGGCCTCGGCCTCGGTCGGGACGATGCCGATCAGGTGGCCGGCTCCCGCGTCGCGGGCCGCGGCCAGCGACAGCGATCCGGACTTGCCGCCGCCACCGATCACCGCGACGACACCGCCTGCATAGCGCTCCGAGACGACCCGCCGGGTCAGCGCCGGGGCACCGCACACGTCCATCACCGACAGCGCGAGCTCGGCGGTCAGGTCGTCGGGCAGGACCGCTGCGATCGAGCGGCCGAAGAGGATGGCGTAGCCGTCGCACGGCACCTGCTCGGAGTCACCGCCCCAGCCGGCGAGCCCGTCCTCGATCACCAACGGCGTCAGCGTCAGCGACACCAGGGTCGCGACCCGGTCCCCGACCTTCAGCCCCAGAGGCGACTCGGGTCCGACCTCCTCGACGACACCGACGAGCATGCCGCCCGACCCGGTCACCGGGTTCTGCATCTTGCCGCGCTCCGCGACGATGCCGAGCACCTCGCGGCGTACGGCCTCTCCGTCGCCGTCGTGCGCGGACTCGAGCTGCCGGAACGAGGCGGCGTCGAGGTTCAGACGCTCCACCCGGATCCGTACCTCGTCGGGCCACAGAGCCTTGCGGGTGTCGAGTCTCCGGGCGGCCTGGGGCAGCGGCAACGAGCCGCCCACCGGCTCATCGAGCACCCGGTGCAGGCCTGTCGGGTCAGAAGTGGTCATCGTCGTACGCCTCCTTGCGTCCATCTCACGGCGGACCCTACCAGCGGTTGCGGGAAGAATTGCGGCCGATGGTTGCAGATGCCGCAGGATCTCCCGCTATGGTGGAGAACATGACGGCAACCATCGAGCCTACGACCCGAGACGGACAGCCCTACGCCTACCAGCGCGTAGAGCTGGTCGAACCCGACTGGACCCGGTTCCCAGGCTGGGCCGACATCACCGAGGAGCAGTGGCGCGACGTGCAGTGGCAGCGCGTCAACTGCATCAAGAACGTCCGCCAGCTCCGCGCGCTGATGGGCGATCTTCTCGACGAGCGGTTCTACGCCGACCTCGAGAAGGACATGGCCGAGCGGGCGACGATGTCGATGCTGGTGCCGCCGCAGATGATGAACACGATGGTCCCCTCCGGCGCGGACGCGGGCGAAGAGTTCACCGCAGCGTTCTACGCCGACCCGATCCGGCACTACATGATCCCGGTCTTCTCCGACCGCCGCACCGACTGGCCCTCACACCCGCAGGCGAGCCGTGACTCGCTGCACGAGCACGACATGTGGGTCGCCGAGGGTCTGACCCACCGCTACCCGACCAAGGTGCTCGCCGAGCTGCTCTCCACCTGCCCGCAGTACTGCGGTCACTGCACCCGGATGGACCTGGTCGGCAACTCGACCCCGGTCATCGACAAGCTCAAGCTCACCGGCAAGCCGGTCGACCGCCACGAGGCGATGCTCGAATACCTCCGCAACACCCCGCAGGTGCGCGACGTGGTCGTCTCCGGCGGCGACGTCGCTAACCTGCCCTGGCCGCGGCTGGAGGACTTCCTCACCAAGCTGATGGCGATCGACAACATCCGCGACATCCGGTTGGCCACCAAGGGCCTGATCGGCCTCCCGCAGCACTGGCTCCAGGAGCCGCTCCTGGAGGGGATGAACCGGGTGACCACCATCGCTCGGGAGCGCGGCGTCTCGCTGGCGATCCACACCCACGCCAACCACGCCAACTCGGTCACTCCGCTGGTCGCCGAAGCGTCCAAGGCGCTGCTGGCGGCCGGGGTTCGCGACGTACGCAACCAGGGAGTGCTGCTGGCCGGCGTCAACGCCGACAGCCACAGCCTGCTCGACCTGAGCTTCCGTCTGCTCGACGGCGCGCAGATCATGCCCTACTACTTCTACATGTGCGACATGATCCCCTTCAGCGAGCACTGGCGGGTCTCGGTCGCCGAGGCGCAGCGGCTGCAGCACGACATCATGGGCTACCTGCCCGGGTTCGCCACCCCGCGCATCGTCTGCGACGTACCTTTCGTCGGCAAGCGCTGGGTCCACCAGATCGCCGACTACGACACCGAGCGCGGCATCTCCTACTGGACCAAGAACTACCGCACATCGATCGAGGCCTCGGACCCCGAGGCTCTGACCAGGACCTACGAGTACTACGACCCGATCCACACCCTGCCCGAGTCGGGCCAGGAGTGGTGGCGTACGCACGCAGAGTGACCCGAGCGTGACTGGGACCCGGCGCTGGGCGCCGGGTCTCAGTGCGTCATGGTGGGGCGGTTCTCGTAGTAGGTGTACATCGCGATCGTGGTGCGCGTGGACACGTTGGCGACCGAGCGGATCCGGCCGAGCAGCTCCTCGAGCGCCTCGGGCGTGGCGACGCGCACCTTGAGCATGTAGGACTCGACGCCTGCGATGGACCAGCATGCCTCGACCTCGTGGAGGTCGGCGACCCGCTCGGGGCAGTCGTCGGGCTGTGAGGGGTCCATCGGCTGCACCGCGACGAACGCGGTCAGCGGCACCCCGATCGCGGCGTAGTTGACGGTGGCGCCGTAGCCGGTGATGAGACCACGCTGCTCGAGCCGCTTGACGCGCTGGTGCACAGCCGAGGTCGACAGGCCGGTCGCCTTGCCCAGGTCCGTGTAGGACATCCGGCCGTCCTCCGCAAGAAGCTGGAGGATTTTACGGTCGGTGGCCTCGATCTCAGGTGCAGTCACGGCGACAGCGTACCCATAACAGCAATATCTCCGCCGCAACGTCCAAAAAAGTAGTTGATGTCGAAAGATTTCCGGCTTCAGCAGGGCCATCCGGCGAGCGTCTTCAACTCGCCGTGACCGTCCGCAGAAGGCTGGACGACCGACAGCAACCGCCCGTCGACGGCCTCGTCGCGGACGGCGTTCACGACCTCGCCGGTGGCCAGGTGCGGGTCGGCGGAGACGACGACCCGGCCGTGCGAGCTGACCAGCGTGGCACCGACATCGCGCAGGCCGGGCAGCAGCATCCGCTCCAGCGTCTCGACCGAGGTGTCGGCGCCGGCGACGCCGACCATCCGCCCGCCCGCGTAGACCGGCAGCGTCGTGGTCATGACGTACTCGTCGGTGCAGACGAAGTCGACGTAGGGCCCGGCGAGGTGCAGCGCTCCGGTGCACGCCGGGATCCGGAACCAGGGCTGGCGGGTGTAGTCGAGGACCTCGCCCGTCGCCGGCACCACTGCGTCCCCGAGGAAGTCGCGGCCGGCACCCTGCCACCAGGCCAGGTAGAGCCGCCGGTCGACGAGCGCGTTCGGCGCGACGACGAATCCGCCACCCAGCAGGATCGGGTCCTCGAGGAACGCCAGCGTCCCCGTCTCGACCTGCGCGATCAGCTCGTCCGAGGTGACCGGTCCCGCCGCGAAGAGCGCGCCGACCTCGGCGCGCACCCGCTCGAGCTCGATGAGGATGGAACCGAAATGCTGTTCGATCCGGACGGCACAGTCGGCCGACACATCGGTGTTCACGGTCGTACCACCTCATGGATCTCGGTCAGACGTTCAACGGCGTGGGTCACGTGGTCGCGTACGCTCCCCCGCGCCGCAGCGACATCGCCCATCTCCAGCGCGGCGACGAGCGCCCGATGCCGCGCGGCGGATGCCTGACGGAAGTCCGACTCGCTCAGCGGCACTCGCAGCAACGTACCGAAGTCGGCCTCCTGCCGCACCACCTCCCGGGTGAGGCGCGCCGACTGGGTCAGCGCCGCCACGGAGAGATAGAGCTCGCTCTCCGCATCGCGCCACCGGCCTACGTCGTCCTCGCCCATCGGGATCAGCAGGTCCTGGAGGTCCTCGACCTCGTCAGGGGCCGCTCGTTCGGCCGCGAGCTCCGCACAGCCGGTCAGCACGACCTGATAGAGACTCGCCCGGTCCCGCAGCTCCACCCGCGACATGGTGGCGAGCCGCCCCTTCACGACGTCGCCGGGATCGGGAGCGCGCACGAACGAGCCGCCGCCGCGGCCTCGGGTCGTCACGACCAGGCCCTGTGCCCGCAGTGACACCAGCGCCTCCCGGGCGGTCACGGTCGCTACACCCAGCATCTGGGCGAGCTCCTGCTCGCTCGGGAGCCGGTCGCCGTCGGCGAGCACGCCGGAGCGGATCGCCTCCGCCAGTCGGTTCTCGACACGTACGGCTCTGCCTTCGTCGCCGATCGGCGCGAAGATCGCCGACCGGGCGCGCGAGGTCATCGCACGGGCGTTGGCCACGATCGGGCTCCTCCTTCGAGTGGGTTTACAAAGAACTTACGCAGATACCCTTTAAAATCTAAGATCTGGTTCCATATGATTCAGCAATGGGACCGACCGAATCTCCGCAGATCCAGCTCGAAGCTGTGACCAAGGCGTACGGCGATGTGCTGGCTGTCGACGCCCTCGACCTGACCATCGGCGATGGTGAGTTCTTCTCGATGCTCGGGCCTTCCGGCTCCGGGAAGACGACGGTGCTCCGCCTGATCGCAGGCTTCGAGCACGCCGACTCCGGCACGATCCGCCTCGGCAGCGAGGACGTCACCACCCTGGCGCCCTTCGACCGCGACGTCACCACCGTCTTCCAGGACTACGCGCTCTTCCCGCACTTCAACGTGCTCGAGAACGTCGCGTACGGCCTGCGCGTGCGCGGCGTCCCGAAGGCCGAGCGCAGCGCCCGGGCACGCGAGGCGCTGGAGATGGTTCGCCTCGGCCACGTCGCGAGCCGGAAGCCGACCGAGCTGTCCGGAGGTCAGCGGCAGCGGGTGGCGCTGGCTCGCGCCATCGTCGTACGTCCTCGGGTGCTTCTCCTCGACGAGCCGCTCGGGGCCCTCGACCTCAAGCTCCGTGAGCAGATGCAGGTCGAGCTCAAGCAGATCCAGCGCGAGCTGGGGATCACCTTCGTGTTCGTCACCCACGACCAGGAGGAGGCGCTCACTCTCAGCGACCGGATCGCGGTCTTCGACAGCGGCCAGATCGTGCAGCTGGGCACGCCGAAGGAGATCTACGAGCGGCCCACCTCGCAGTACGTCGCCGACTTCGTCGGTACCTCCAACGTCTTCGACGAACAGGCGTCGAAGCGGATGCTGAAGATGGACGGCGCCTTCGCGCTACGGCCCGAGAAGATCCTGCTGTCTCCGGAGACCGCGAGCGCCCCGCTCGGCGCGATGACCGCCGCCGGCGTGATCACCGAGTCCATCTACATCGGCACCGGGCACCGGGTCCACATCGAGCTCGAGGACGGCACCAGGCTGATCGCCCTCGAGCAGAGCCGTGGCTCGCTGCACCCGGATGCCTCCGAACCAGAGTCTCGGGGCGACCGCGTGGTCGCCTCCTGGTCGCCGGGCGACCTGGTCCCCCTGGGCACCGATTCGTCCCGTGCCGTGCAACACCGATGAGCCAGAGAACACCAGAGAGGTTGACCATGCGAAACATCCGAACCAGACACACCATCGGGGGCGCCATCGCGGCCCTGTCACTGATCACGCTGAGCGCCTGTGGCGGCGACGACGGCGACTCCTCGACCGGAGCGATCGAGAAGCTCGGCGAGAACGAGGGCGAGGTCTCGATCCTGGCCTGGCCCGGCTACGTCGAGGACGGCTCGACCGACCCCGAGGTCGACTGGGTCTCCGGCTTCGAGGAGGAGACCGGCTGTCAGGTCACCGCGAAGGTCTACGGCACCTCGGACGAGGCCTTCAACCTGGCCAAGTCGGGTGAGTACGACGTCGTGGCCGCCTCCGGCGACCTCACCCTGCGCATGATCGCGGCGGGCGAGGCGGCCGAGGTGAACACCGACCTGATCCCCAACTACGAGGGCATCTACGACTTCCTCAAGGACCGCGAGTGGAACACCGTGGACGACAAGAACTACGGCATCCCGCACGGCTACGGCGCGAACCTGCTGATGTACAACACCAAGGACGTCACGCCGGCCCCGACGTCCTGGAAGGCGGTCTTCGAGGACGCGCCGAAGCACAAGGGCCAGGTCACCGCGTACGACTCACCGATCTACATCGCCGACGCCGCGGTCTACCTGATGGCGCACCAGCCCGACCTGGGGATCGAGAACCCCTACTCGCTCGACGAGAAGCAGCTCGCCGCGGCCGTCGACCTGCTCAAGTCGCAGCGGGCCTCCGTCGGTGAGTACTGGTCGGACTACACCAAGACGCAGGCATCCTTCGAGACCGGCGACACCGTGGTCGGCACCACCTGGCAGGTGATCGCCAACCTGATCGACCCGAAGAAGGCCTCGGTCGAGGCGATCCTCCCCTCCGAGGGCGCGACCGGGTGGAACGACACCTGGATGATCTCCTCGAACGCGAAGTCCCCCAACTGCGCCTACGCCTGGCTCAACCACATCTCCGACCCGGAGATCAACGCCCAGGCGACGGAGTACTTCGGCGAGGCGCCCAACTCGGACAAGGCCTGCGAGTTCGCCTCCGAGGGCCACTGCGAGACCTTCCACGCCGGCGATGAGGAGTACGCCGAGAAGATCTGGTTCTGGAACACGCCGATCGAGAAGTGCCTGGACGGCCGGACCGACGTGAAGTGCACCGACTACCAGGACTGGACCAAGGCCTGGGCAGAGATCAAGGGGTGACCTTGAGCTCTGTCAGCAGCACGCTCAGCAGGAGGCCGGGGTTCCGCCTCGGCCTCCTGCTGGCCGCACCCCTCACCTGGCTGGTGCTCGTCTACGTCGTCGCCCTCGCCGCGCTCCTGGTGACGGCCTTCTGGACAATCGACTCCTTCACCAACGAGCTCGAGCGCACCTTCACCCTCGACAACATCCGTGAGATCACCGGTCAGGCGCTCTACCGGACCGTCACGCTGCGCACCATCGGCGTGGCGCTCCTGGTGACGCTCATCGACTGCCTGATCGCGCTGCCGGTCGGCTTCTACATGGCCAAGGTCGCCTCGCGGCGCTCACGCCACCTGCTGGTGATCGCGTTCCTGACGCCGCTGTGGGCGTCCTACCTCGTCAAGGCGCTCGCCTGGCGCTCGCTGCTGTCCAACGGCGGACTGCTGGACTGGGCCGGCGGCCTGGTCGGTCTCGGTACCCCGGGATTCGGCCTCACCGCGATCGTGCTCACCCAGGCGTACATCTGGCTTCCGTACGTCATCCTGCCCGTCTACGCGGCCTATGAACGGGTCCCGGACTCGCTGCTCGACGCCGCCGGCGATCTCGGCGCCCGGCCCGCGCTGACGTTCCGCACGGTGGTGCTGCCGCTGGTCGTCCCGGGACTGGTGGCGGGCTCGATCTTCTCGTTCTCGCTCACCATGGGCGACTACATCACGGTCAACATCGTCGGCGGCGCGAACCAGATGCTCGGCAACCTCGTCTTCATCAACTCGGGGTCCAACCTGCCGCTGGCTGCCGCGATCGCGCTGATCCCGATCGTCGTGATCATGATCTACCTGGCGTTGGTACGCCGCACCGGAGCTCTGGAGAACCTATGACCATCTCGAGATCGACCCGGCGCCTGCTCGCCGTGATCACCGCCCTGGTGCTCGCCATGCTGTACGCACCGCTCGCCCTGGTCGTGGTGAACTCGTTCAACACCTCCCAGGCGCTGACCTGGCCGCCCAGCGGCTTCACCACCCAGTGGTGGCAGCGGGCGGCGGTCAACCCGGGAGCCCACGACGCGATCCTCACCTCACTGACGGTGGCCGCGTGCGCGACCGTGATGGCGCTCCTCCTCGGCACCCTGCTCGGCCTGGCGATGCAGCGCTACTCCTTCTTCGGGAGGGACACCGTCAACCTGCTGGTGGTGCTCCCGATCGCCCTGCCCGGCATCGTCACCGGTATCGCGCTGTCCAACGCGTTCTCCTCGATCCTCGGCGTACGTCTGGGGTTTTTCACGCTCGTGGTGGCCCACGCGACCTTCTGCATCGTGACCGTCTTCAACAACGTGCAGGCGCGGTTGCGGCGGATGGGCGGCAACCTCGAGGAGGCCTCCGCCGACCTGGGGGCGGGGATGTGGACCACGTTCCGGCTGGTCACGCTCCCCCAGCTGCGTTCGGCGCTGCTGGCCGGCGGGCTGCTGGCGTTCGCGCTCAGCTTCGACGAGATCATCGTGACGACCTTCGCCGCGGGCCCTGGCGTCACCACGCTTCCGGTCTGGATCCTGACCAACCTGTTCCGCCCCGGTCAGGCGCCGATCGTCAACGTGGTGGCGGTCGTCATGATCGTCGTCTCGGTCGCGCCGATCTGGCTCGCGCAGCGACTCTCGTCCGACCCAGCCGACACGACGCGGGCCATTCACTAGGCTTCACTCGTGGCTGAACCTCGAATGCTCCTGCTGGACACCGCGTCGCTCTACTTCCGCGCCTACTTCGGCGTGCCCGACATCCGAGCCGAGGACGGCACTCCGGTCAATGCCGTCCGTGGTCTGCTGGAGTTCATCTCCCGGCTGGTCAACGACTACTCCCCCACCGACCTGGTGTGCTGCTGGGACAACGACTGGCGACCACAGTGGCGGGTCGACCTGATCCCGTCCTACAAGTCGCACCGGGTGGTGGAGGAACTGGAGACGGCGCCCGACGTCGAGGAGGTCCCCGACCCGCTGCAGGTGCAGGTGCCGATCATCCGCGAGGTGCTCGCCGCGGCCGGGATCTGCGTCATCGGCGCCGACGGCTACGAGGCCGACGACGTGATCGGCACCCTCGCGACCGGCGCGGGGATGCCGGTCGACGTCGTGACCGGCGACCGCGACCTCTTCCAGCTCGTCGACGACGCTGCCGGCGTACGCATCCTCTACCCGACCCGGGGCGTGAGCGACCCGGATCTGGTCGACGAGAAGTGGGTGCTCGCCAAGTACGGCATCAGCGCCGGGCAGTACGCAGACTTCGCCACCATGCGCGGCGACACCTCGGACGGGCTGCCGGGCGTGAAGGGCGTCGGCGAGAAGACGGCTGCCAAGCTGCTCGAGCAGTACGGGGACCTCGAGGGGATCATCGCCGCCGTCGCCGACCCGACCACCCCGATCACCAAGGCGCAGCGGCAGAAGTTCATCGACGCCGTCGACTATCTGGCCGTCGCGCCGAAGGTCGTGGCGGTCGCTCGGGACATCCCGCTGGACCGCACTGGCACCGCTCTGCCGAGCGCTCCGGCCGACCCGGCACGCCTGCACGAGCTGGCCGCGACGTACAACCTGGCTTCCCCCGTCGCCCGTCTGGAAGCCGCTCTCGCGCAGGTGTGACACAGGTCTCGACAACTCGATTCAGAAAGTTCGTAGAAACGGCATCATCAGCCGCGTACGTCTCCGTCTCCTTGGCAAGACCACCAAGAAGGAGCGGACGAATGAGCGACATCAAGCACCCGGCAGTGCAGCAGGACATCAAGATCTCGTGCCTGGACCCTTGGGGCCGGACCGTCGAGGTGCCGACGACCCTCGGCTACCGCGAGAACGACCCGTACGCAGTGAGCCTGACCTTCCACTCCGGCGCCGGTGACGTCGAGTGGGTCGTGTCCCGCACGCTGATGCTGCAGGGCCTGGCCGCCCCCGCCGGTGAGGGCGACGTGAAGATCTACCCCAGCATCGACGAGGACGCGAAGGCCGTCGCCGTCTTCGACTTCAGCTCCCCTGACGGCCGCCTGATCGCGACCGCCGACTCGCGCGAGGTGCAGATGTTCCTCGGCAAGTCCTTCTCGGCCGTCCCGGTCGGCTCCGAGAGCCAGCACCTGGATCTCGACGCGCTGATCGCAGACCTGCTGGACAGCTCCTTCGACGCTGAGTAGGCACTCCG
The DNA here is from genome assembly GCF_040302125.1 of Nocardioides sp. NPDC127514. Taxonomy (NCBI): domain Bacteria; kingdom Bacillati; phylum Actinomycetota; class Actinomycetes; order Propionibacteriales; family Nocardioidaceae; genus Nocardioides; species Nocardioides sp. NPDC127514. The sequence goes on from NZ_JBEORF010000051.1 coordinate 28,859, forward strand.
CCCGCCTGCTCATTCGTTCACGAACCCTCCCGTCCCGGACTCCCCGGGGCTGGAGGGTTCGTTCATTTCGCTGGCCGGAAGCAATCGCTGGCCGTTGCCACGTCAACTGTGGTAGTGATGTGCGTCACCCGCACCACCACCTCGGAGGTCACAGTGCTGCCAGCTTTCCTTTCTCGCGAGCGAACGGTGGCCGGTCCCGGCTTCAGTCGCTGGCTCATCCCGCCCGCCGCCCTCGCCGTCCATCTCTGCATCGGCCAGGTGTACGCCACCAGCGTCTACAAGACCGCCCTGGTCGAGCACTTCGACACGAGCCAGACCGCGATCGGGGTGATCTTCTCGATCGCGATCGTGATGCTCGGCCTTTCGGCGGCGGTGATGGGCACCTGGGTCGACCGCAACGGACCGCGTGCGGCGATGACCGCGGCCGCGATCTTCTGGTCCTCCGGCTTCTTCATCGGAGCCCTCGGCATCGGCACTGGCCAGCTGTGGCTGGTCTACCTCGGCTACGGCGTCATCGGCGGTATCGGACTCGGGATCGGCTACATCTCGCCCGTATCCACGCTGATCAAGTGGTTCCCGGACCGGCCGGGCCTGGCCACGGGCATGGCGATCATGGGCTTCGGCGGCGGCGCGATGATCGCCAGCCCGCTGAGCGGCCGGCTGCTGGCGCTCTACGACCCGTCCTACACCGGTGATGCCAGCACCGTTCCCGACGGCCACGCGGTGATGATGCTCTTCCTGACCCTCGGCGTGCTCTACCTGGTCTTCATGTCCTTCGGCGCCGCCACGGTCCGCGTCCCACCCGAAGGCTGGACGCCGGCGGGCTGGGACCCGGCCAGCGTGAAGGAGAAGAAGCTCGTCACCACGGCGAGCGTCTCGGCCAACAACGCGATCAGGACGCGGTCGTTCTGGCTGGTGTGGATCGTGCTCTTCTGCAACGTCACCGCCGGGATCGGCATCCTCGAGCAGGCGGCTCCGATGATCCAGGACTTCTTCCGCACCGACGGGGTCTCCTCCGTCAGCGCGGTCGCGGCCGGCGGCTTCGTCGGACTGCTCTCGATCGCCAACATGAGCGGCCGGTTCATCTGGTCCTCGACCTCCGACGTCATCGGTCGCAAGCCGATCTACATGATGTATCTCGGCGTCGGACTGGTGCTCTATCTCCTGCTGGCGACCATCGGTGACACCTCGATGGCACTGTTCGTGCTGCTCGCCGTCGTGATCCTGTCCTTCTACGGCGGCGGCTTCGCCACCGTCCCCGCCTACCTGCGCGACCTCTTCGGCACCTTCCAGGTCGGCGCCATCCACGGCCGGCTGCTGACCGCCTGGTCGGCCGCGGGCATCGCCGGACCGCTCATCATCAACGCCTTCCTCGACGCGCAGGGTGAGCCCGGCACGCTCACCGCCGCCGCCTACCGGCCGGCTCTGCTGACCATGGTCGGCGTCCTCGCGGTCGGCTTCATCGCCAACCTGCTGGTGCACCAGGTTCCGGACCGGTTCCACGAGCCGAAGTCCGTCGACTCCACCGAGACCGAGAGGAGCGCAGCATGAACCCCAAGATCGTCGCCGCCTGGGCGCTGGTCGGGATCCCGCTGGCCTACGGCGTCATCGAGACGCTGCGCCGCGCGGCGCAGCTCTTCACGGGCTGAGCCCGGCGTCAGTCAGGTCAGAGGCCGAGCAGGCTCGGCTCGTTCGTACGCCACGCCTCCTGCGCCGCCTGGGTGACCGGGCCGTGCGGGAGGGTGCGCGTGCCCCACTCGGTCACAGCCTGGACGTCGCGCAGGCTGGAGGTGAGGAAGACCTCCGTGGCGTACTCCTCGACCTCGGCCAAGGGCTCGTCGGTCTCCTCGGCACCGAACCACTCCAGCACCAGGGCGCGGGTGATCCCGGCGAGCGGACCGCTGGAGAGCGTCGGAGTCTTGAGCGCGCCATCGAGCACGTAGAAGATGTTGCTCCCGGTGCCCTCGCACAGATCCCCCACGGTGTTGGCGAAGATCGCCTCGCTGGCCCCGTGCTCATGGGCCTCGGCGAGGGCGATGACATTCTCGGCGTACGACGTCGTCTTCAGGCCGGTCGTCGCGCCGTGCTCGTTGCGGCGCCACGGCACGCTGACGACCTTGGTCTCCGTCGGGTTGGGCTCCGCGTCCTCGAGGCCGATGATGATCGTGGGCGCCACGTCCGCGCGCCCGGACCCGAACGGGGCCGGCCCGCCCGTGACGGTGATCCGCAGCCGTCCGTACGCCGTCGGGGTCGCCCCGAGCACGGCCTCCACCCCTTTGGTGACTAGTCCGCGGTCGAGGGTGGGCAGGCCGAGGCCGCTCGCGGAGCGCTCGAGGCGGTCGAGGTGAAGGGCGAGCGCGAACGGCTGGTCCTTGATCACCTTGAGCGTCTCGAAGACGCCGTCGCCGACCACCAGACCGTGGTCTCTGATGGAGACCGCCGGGGCGGCAGGGTTGTCGAGAAGCTGACCATCGATCCACGCGCGCATGCGGCAACTCTAAAACGTCCCTGGTCAGAGCGGGGAAAGCGCGCCGGAGTGATCCTCGAGATGACAGGTGAATGACACGCAGGTGACCCCGGATTTGGCCTCCGGCAGCGGCTCCGATAATGTTCTTCTCGTCGCCAAGGGCACGGGAAACCGGGCCTGAAGCAGCAAGCGGACGTAGCTCAGTTGGTAGAGCGCAACCTTGCCAAGGTTGAGGTCGCGAGTTCGAGCCTCGTCGTCCGCTCGGAGTAGGTCTCCACCGGAGGCATTGCCTCCAGCGGTGGGTTGGCCGAGAGGCGAGGCAACGGACTGCAAATCCGTGTACACGGGTTCAAATCCCGTACCCACCTCGAAGCACCACCCTGATATAACTGAATAACCACGGACGATTGGCGCAGCGGTAGCGCGCTTCCTTGACACGGAAGAGGTCACTGGTTCAAACCCAGTATCGTCCACCACTTCGAATTCGGCCCCTGACCTGCATTAACACGGTCAGGGGCCGCTTCGATTTCCAAGCACCGTGGGACTTGCGTGGGACTAGATTCGGCACGACTCTTTACATTCTGGGTCCGTTATCGCTGACAGAGCGCAGACCAGTAGACGCATGGCCGGCCGCCCGCCAAGTCACATGCTCCCGGCCGGCTCGAGCCGTACGATGACGCCCTTGGATGCAGGGGTGTTGCTGATCTCGGCCACGCTGTCGAGCGGGACGAGCACGTTGGTCTCGGGATAGTAGGACGCCGCCGAGCCGCGTGCAGCGGGGTAGGCGACCACCCGGAACCCTTCGGCTCGTCGTTCGGTGCCGTCGGTCCACACGCTGACGATGTCGACCAGGTCGCGGTCGGTCAGGCCGAGGTCGGCCAGGTCGTCGGGGTTGACCAACACCACCCGCCGTCCATTGTGGATGCCCCGGTAGCGGTCGTTGTCGGCGTACGGGATCGTGTTCCACTGGTCGTGGGACCGCAGGGTCTGCAGGACCAGGTGACCCGGCGGTGCCTGGAGATCGACGAAGTCGTTGCGGGTGAAGACGGCCTTGCCACTGGGAGTCGGAAAGACACCGCTGTTGACCGGGTTCGGCAGCCGGAACCCACCAGGTCGGGCCACCCGGGTGTTGAAGTCCTCGAACCCGGGAACGACCCGGGAGATCCGGTCCCGGATCAGGCCGTAGTCGCCCTCGAACTCCTCCCACGGGACCGCGTTGTCCTCCCCCATGGTGCGCCGAGCGATCCGGCCTATGATCGCTACCTCGCTCAACAGATCCGGCGAGGCCGGTGCGAGCCGGCCTCGGGTGGCGTGCACTTCGCTCATCGAGTCCTCCACCGTCACGAACTGCTCACCACCAGCCTGGACGTCCCGGTCGCTGCGTCCCAGCGTCGGCAGGATCAACGCCGTCTCCCCACAGACCGTGTGGGAGCGGTTGAGCTTGGTGGAGATCTGCACGGTCAGCCGACACGAGCGCAGCGCGGCCTCGGTGACCGTGCTGTCCGACATCGCGCGCACGAAGTTGCCGGCCACGCCGACGAACACCTTCGCCTTCCCGTCGCGCATCGCCCGCACCCCGTCGACCGAGTCATAGCCGTGTCGAGAAGGCGGGGTGAACCCGAATTCCGTCCCGAGCGCGTCCAGAAACGCTTGGGGCATGCGTTCCCAGATCCCCATCGTCCGATCCCCCTGGACGTTGCTGTGACCCCGTACCGGACATACCCCGGCCCCGGGCCGACCGATGTTGCCGCGCAGGAGCAGGAAGCTGACGACCTCACGGATCGTCGCCACCCCGTGCAGGTGCTGGGTCAGCCCCATCGCCCAGCACACGATGATCCGCCGGCTGGCCAGCACCCGCCGAAGGGTCTCCTCGATCTCGGCCCGAGTCAGCCCCGTCGCGGACAGCACCTGATCCCAGGAGATCCCGCGCACATGCGTCGCAAACTCCTCGAACCCGACCGTGTTCGCGGCGATGAAGTCCCGGTCCAGCACCGTGCCCGGGGCAGCGTCCTCGGCTTCCAGCAGCAGCCGGTTGAGCATCTGGAACAACGCCAGGTCACCGC
>NZ_JBEORF010000052.1:0-31718 GCF_040302125.1 Nocardioides sp. NPDC127514
GGACCTGACCCGGCTGGCCGGTCTGGAAGCCGCCGGTGCACTGGTCGAGCTGGTCAACGACGACGGCACCATGCAGCGCTCGATAAGGACCGTGTTGGTCTCGACACGCCTCCGCCTAGCGGCTCCGGCGGCTCGACCGGCAGGGGCGGGTCGTGATCGCGAGCGTCGTGGTGCCGGCGCACAACGAGGCCAAGGGGCTGTCGGAGAACCTGACGGCCCTGCTCGACGGCATCCCCGAGGGTGCCGTCGAGGTGGTGGTCGTGTGCAACGGCTGCACCGACGACACCGCCGCGGTGGCTCGGAAGGTCCCGGGCGTACGCGTCCTGGAGATCGCCGAGGCCTCCAAGGCGCGCGCGGTCGAGGTCGGCAACGCCTCGGCCACGACCTATCCGCGGCTTCACCTCGATGCCGACGTACGCCTCACCGGCGACGACCTGCTCCGGCTGGTCGACGCGCTCGACGAGGACGGGGTGCTGGCCGTCGCGCCCGGGCGGAGCATCCCGACCGAGCACTCCTCCTGGCCGGTCCGTGCCTATTACCGCGTGTGGCAGGCCCTCCCCGCCGTACGTACCGGCTTGTTCGGCCGCGGGGCCTTCTGCCTCACCGCCGAGGGCCAGGCCCGGGTCGCCGGCACCACCGGTGCGGGGGCGATCCTGATGAACGACGACCTGGTCGCCTCGGAGCTGTTCACCCCCGCCGAGCGCCGTGTGGTCACCGACGCGACCGTGGTCGTGCGGCCGCCGCGTACGGTGAAAGACCTGGTCAGACGCAGGATCCGCGTCGCGACCGGCAACGCTCAAGCCGACGCCCACGGGGCGCGGCACGGATCCACCTCGTTCTCGGATCTCCTCAAGCTCGGGCTGCGTCAGCCTGCGATCGGACTTCGGGTTCCGGTCTTCATGACAGTCACCCTCGTCGCCCGGCTGCTCTCCCGCAGAGCGGTCCGGACCGGCGACTACACCACCTGGTTACGCGACGAGAGCTCGCGAGCCTGATCCGAGAAGGAGCACGACTGTGAAGCTGCGAACGGGACTGGCCGCGTTGCTCGGAGTTGTTCTTGTCACCCCTGTCATCTCGCTCGTCACCGCCACGAGCGCCAGTGCTGACCCGTGTGGCCCTGAGGGCAATGCGATCGCCTGCGAGAACAGCAAACCAGGAAGTCCCTCGAGCGAATGGGGCATCACCGGCGCCGGTGACAGCTCGATCCAAGGGTTCGCGACCGACATCAGTGTCGACGTGGGCAACCGGATCGACTTCAAGGTCGACACCGATGCCTCGGCGTACACGGTCACGATCTACCGGATGGGCTACTACGGCGGTGACGGCGCCCGTCGGATCACCTCGGTGACTCCGTCGGCGAGCCTGCCGCAGAACCAGCCGAACTGCTATCGCGACACCGCCACCGAGATCACCGACTGCGGCAACTGGGCGGTCTCGGCCTCCTGGAACGTGCCGGCGACCGCGGTCTCGGGCGTCTATGTCGCCAAGCTGGATCGCGCCGACACCAACGAGTCGAGCCACATCACCTTCATCGTCCGCGACGACGACAGTCACTCCGACGTGGTCTTCCAGACCTCGGACACCACCTGGCAGGCCTACAACAACTACGGCGGGTCCAGCTTCTACACCGGCGGCGGGAACGGCCGGGCCTACAAGCTCAGCTACAACCGACCGTTCTCGACCCGCTCCGGCGGGACGTCCCACGACTTCTTCTTCGCCAACGAGTACCCGCTGGTGCGGTTCCTCGAGCGCAACGGCTACGACGTCAGCTACATCTCGGGCATCGACACCGACCGTCACGGCGGGCTGCTCACCAACCACGAGACCTTCCTCAGCGTCGGGCACGACGAATACTGGAGCGGGCAGCAGCGGGCCAACGTCGAGGCCGCCCGGGACGCGGGCGTGAACCTGCAGTTCCTCAGCGGCAACGAGGTCTACTGGCGGACCCGCTACGAGGCCTCGAAGGACGGCACCAACACGCCCTACCGGACCCTGGTCACCTATAAGGAGTCCTGGGCGCAGGCCAAGCTCGACCCGGCGCCGGAGTCGACCGGCACCTGGCGCGACCCGCGCTACACCCCCAAGAGCCTGGGCGGCGGGAAGCCGGAGAACTCCCTGACCGGCACCATCTTCATGTCCAACCTGACCGACCTGCCGGTGACGGTGAAGAAGTCCCAGGGCGGGCTGCGGCTGTGGCGCAACACCGGGCTGTCCTCGATGACCGCCGACCAGACCGAGCTGGCGCCACACACGGTCGGCTATGAGTCCGACGAGGACCAGGACAACGGGTTCCGACCACCCGGCCTGATCAGGATGTCGGAGACCACCGGGTTCATCGACAACCAGTACATGACCGACTTCGGCCGGACCACGGGCGACGGCACCACGACCCACGCACTCACGCTCTACCGTGCCGCCAGCGGCGCGCTCGTCTTCGGCGCGGGATCGGTGCAGTGGACCTGGGGCCTCGACTCCGAGCACGACAACCCGTACCACGACGAGACCGCCGACCGCCGGATGCAGCAGGCGCAGGTGAACCTGCTGGCCGACATGGACGCCCAGCCGACGACGCTGATGAGCGGCCTGGTCGCGGCGACCAAGACCACCGACACGACCGGTCCGTCGGTCGCCATCACGTCGCCGGCTGCCGGCTCGACACAGCCCAACGGCACCAAGGTGACGCTCACCGGCACCGCAACCGACACGGGCGGCGGCGTGGTCGCCGGAGTCGAGTACTCCCTCGACGACGGGACCTCGTGGCACCCGGCCACGGGGACGACCGCCTGGTCGGTGACGTACGTCCAGCCCGGGGTCGGCAGCACCCCGGTGCGGGTCCGCGCCGTCGACGACAGTGCCAACATCGGCACCGCCGTCAACCGGAGCTTCAACGTGACCTGCCCGTGCAGCATCCTCGGGCAGCGGGAGGTGCCGACGACGTGGAACGCCGTCACCAGCCCGGCGACACCGTCGGCCAACGACGGCGGTGCCGCCGAGCTCGGCCTGCGCTTCACCCCTCAGGCCGACGGGTACGTCGCGGGCGTCCGCTTCTTCAAGGGTGCCGGCAACACCGGCACCCACGTGGGCTCCCTGTGGAGCAGCAGCGGCGAGCGGCTGGCCCAGGTCACCTTCACCAACGAGTCGAGCGGCGGCTGGCAGTCGGCGACGTTCAGCCAGCCGGTCGCGGTCGCCGCGGGGGCGAGGTACACCGTCTCCTACACGGCTCCAGCCGGGCACTACGCCGTGGCGCCCTGGGCGTTCGCGGCGCAGGGGTTCGAGGCGTACCCGTTCGAGGTCGAGGGTGGCTACGGCGCCGCTCCGGCGGGGGTCTACGCGAATGCCGGGCAGTTCCCGGCGAGCTCTTACCAGAACCCCAACTACTTCGTGGACGTGCTGTTCACGACCACGGACAACTCGCCGCTGACCGCCACCAACCAGTGGCCGCTGGCCGACTCCTCCTCGGTCCCGCGCAACACGACGGTGAGCGCCCGGTTCACCAAGCCGGTCGTCGCCTCGTCGGTCGGGCTGCGGCTGACCGACTCCCTCGGCAACGTGGTGGCCGGGTCGACGGCCTATGACTCGACGACCAGGACGGTGACCTTCACCCCGTCGGCCAACCTCGCCGGGTTCGTCACCTACACCGCCACGCTCTCGGGGCAGGACAGCGGTGGGACGGCGGTCTCAACCGGGAAGACGTGGTCGTTCCGTACGGCCAAACCGCCGGCCACGGCAGGGGTCTGCCCGTGCTCGATCTATGACGAGGACGTCACACCGACGGTCCTCCAGGACCCGGAGAACGCGCAGTTGACGCTGGGCGTCAGGTTCCGCGCCGACGTGGCCGGCACCGTCACCGGGGTCAAGTTCTACAAGGGCGTCAACAACGCCGCCCCGCACACCGGCACCCTGTGGTCGGCCAACGGGGCGGTGCTCGCCCAGGGCACCTTCACCGGCGAGACGACCAGCGGCTGGCAGACGCTGACGTTCGCCGAGCCGGTGCAGATCCAGGCGAACACCGACTACATCGCCTCCTACCGCACCAACGGCTACTACTCGGCCACCCCGAACGCCTTCGCCTCGGCCGACCTGTCGAAGCCGCCGTTGCGGGTGACCTCGACGGCAGGGGCGTACGCCTATGGCACCGGCTTCCCGGCGGCGACCTCGCCCTCGAGCTACATGGTCGACGTCGTCTTCGAGAAGGGTGCGCCGACGCTGGCGATGACCTCGCGCAGCCCGGTTCCCGGGGCGGTCGAGGTGCCGCGCTCGAGCAACGTCGTGGCGTCGTTCTCCTCGGCGATCAGCTCGGGCTACACGATGTCGGCGACCTCGGGCGGCCAGTCCATCCCGGGGACGACGACGCTGAGCAACTCCGGGACGACGCTCACCTTCGACCCGACCTCCTCGCTGCCCGCATCCGCGGACGTGACGGTCACGCTCAGCGGGGTCACCTCGACCGAGGGGGCGAGTCTGCCCACGCAGACCTGGACGTTCCGGACCAGATCGGCGGAGACACCATCGAGCCAGACGCTCTTCGGTGACGTGGTGCCCGCGGTCGAGGCCCAGGACGACAGCTCTCCGGTCGAGGTCGGGACGGTGTTCAGTCCCACCCGAGACGGGCGGGTGACGGCGATCCGGTTCTACAAGGGAGCCGGCAACGGCGGCACGCACGTCGGGTCGCTGTGGAACATGGCCGGTCAGCGCCTCGCCCAGGTGACCTTCACCGGGGAGACCGCGTCCGGCTGGCAGCAGGCCACCTTGTCCAGTCCGGTCGAGGTGCAGGCAGGGGTGTCGTACATCGTCTCCTACCTGGCTCCGCAGGGGCACTATGCGACCACGTCGCAGTTCTTCGCGACCGCCTACTCCTCGGGTGACCTGACCGCTCCGGCGGGCAACAACGGTCGCTATCTCTACGGTGCCGCGGGCGGGTTCCCGCAGTACTCGTTCGGGTCGACGAACTACTTCGCCGACGTCGTCTTCGAGCGGGCGGGCCCGACCATCTCGGTCACCGAGCGAGCTCCGGAACCGGGCACGACCGAGGTGGCGACCTCGGTGACCCCGTCGATCACGTTCTCGACAGGGATCGCGAGCGGCTGGAACATGTCGGTCACGGCCAACGGGTCCTCGGTGGCGGGTTCAGCGGCGCTGAGCAGCGACGGACGTACGCTGCGCTTCACCCCGTCGGCGGCGCTGCCGTCCGGGGCGACGGTGTCGGTGACGGTCTCGGGGGTGGTCTCGACCGAAGGGGCGAACCTGCCCACGCAGACGTGGTCGTTCACGACTGTCCCGGCCGCCGTGACCGAGGTGTCGCTGTTCACCGGTGTGACGCCGCAGAACACCTCGACACTCGACATCATGCCGATCGAGCTCGGCACGGCCTTCAGGACGTCGGTGGCCGGCTCGGTGACCGCGATCCGGTTCTACAAGGGCACCGGCAACACCGGCACCCACACCGGCTCGCTGTGGAACTCGGCAGGCACCCGGATCGCCCAGGTGACCTTCACCAACGAGACCGCGACCGGATGGCAGACGGCCACGTTGCCGACACCGGTCGCGCTCACGCCGGGGGCGACGTACGTCGTGTCCTACTACGCGCCCAACGGGCGCTACGCCTCGACGCCCGCCGCCCTCACCCAGTCTCGGACGGTCGGCCCGCTGACGGCTCCGGGCGGAGCCAACGGCAGGTATCGGTACGGGTCCGGAGGGGGGCTCCCGAACCGATCCTGGAACTCCACGAACTACTTCGTGGACGTGAGGTTCCGCCCGGCGTCGCCGTAGGCCGGCTGAACGGTCCCTAATTGAAGGGATAGGTGGGGCGAGGCTCTTCGGAGCCTCGCCCGCGCCGATTTCATGGGCGACATGACTGATGTGGATCCGCTCGGCGTGGCAGTGGTCGGGGCCGGTTACTGGGGGCCCAACCTGGTCCGCAACTTCCGGAACGCACGCGACTGGACGCTGGTCGCGGTGGTCGACCTGGAACTCGCGCGGGCCCAGGAGGTGATCGGCGGCGGCACGGATGTGCTGGCCACGACCGACCTCGACGAGGTCCTCGCGCGCGAGGACGTGGACGCGATCGCGATCGCGACGCCCGCGGGCACGCATCGGCAGCTGGTCGAGCGGGCGCTGCGGGCCGGGAAGCACGTGCTCGTCGAGAAGCCGCTGGCCGACGACGTGGAGTCCGGGCGGAGCATGGTCGAGGCCGCGCGCGCCAACGATCTCGTGCTGATGGCCGACCACACCTACTGCTACACGCCGGTCGTGCAGAAGATCCGCGAGCTGATCGAGGACGGGTCGCTCGGCGAGATCCTGTTCGTCGACTCGGTGCGGATCAACCTCGGGCTGGTGCAGCCCGACGTCGACGTCTTCTGGGACCTGGCTCCGCACGACCTCTCCATCCTCGACTTCATCCTGCCCGGCGGGCTGCGCCCCACCGGGGTCGCCGCGCACGGCGCCGACCCGCTCCGGGCGGGCAAGTCCTGCGTCGGCTACCTGACCCTGCCGCTGGAGGGCGGGGCGATGGCCCACGTCCACGTCAACTGGCTCAGCCCCACCAAGATCAGGCAGATGGTGATCGGCGGGAGCCGGCGTACGTTGGTCTGGGACGACCTCAACCCGCAACAGCGGCTCAGCGTCTTCGACCGCGGCGTCGACCTGGTCCAGCAGAGCGTGGACATCGCCGACCGCGCCGCCGCGACGATCTCCTACCGGCTGGGCGACACCTGGGCGCCCGCGCTGCCCGAGTACGAGGCGCTCTCCCGGATGGTCGGCGAGTTCGCCGAGGCGATCCGGCAGGGCCGTACGCCGCGTACCGACGGAGCCGCCGGGCTCCGTGTCCTCTCCGTCCTGGAGGCGGCCCAGACCAGCCTCCGAGCCCGTGGCGCCCTCGTCGAGGTGGCCGCCGAGACCCCGACCCTGGAGCTGATCCGATGACCTCTCCCGACCTCACGAAACTGAACGGTGCGAACGTCCTGGTCACCGGAGGTGCGGGCACGATCGCCTCCACCATCGTGGACCAGCTCCTCGACGCCGGGGTCGCGCACGTCGACGTGCTCGACAGCCTGATCCGGGGACGCAAGGCCAACCTCGACGACGCCCTCGCCACCGGTCGGGTGCGGCTCGTGGAGGGCGACATCCGCGACCGGGACCTGGTCGGCGACCTCACCGCCGGCAAGGACCTCGTCTTCCACCAGGCCGCCATCCGGATCACGCTGTGTGCCGAGGAGCCTCGGCTGGCCAACGAGGTGCTCGTCGACGGCACCTTCAACGTGGTCGAGGCCGCCGTGCAGGCACGGGTGGACAAGCTGATCTACGCCTCCTCGGCCTCGGTCTTCGGGCTCGCCGAGGAGTTCCCGACGCCGGAGGGGCACCACCACAACAACAACGACACCCTCTACGGGGCCGCGAAGTCCTACAACGAGGGGCTGGTGCGGTCCTTCCGGGCGATGCACGGGCTCGACTACGTCGGGCTGCGCTACTTCAACGTCTACGGACCCCGGATGGACGTCCACGGCGCCTACACCGAGGTGCTGGTGCGGTGGATGGAGCGGATCGCCGACGGCAAGCCGCCGCTGATCTTCGGCGACGGGCGCCAGACGATGGACTTCGTCTGCGTCCCCGACATCGCCCGCGCCAACATCCTGGCGGCCGCCTCGGACGTGAAGGAGGGCGTCTACAACATCGCCTCCGGCACCGAGACCTCGCTGCTGGAGCTGGCCGAGGCGCTGCTGCGGGCGATGGACTCGCCGCTCGGCGTCGAGCACGGTCCGGAGCGAGCGGTCAACGGGGTCACCCGACGGCTCGCCTCCATCTCCGCGGCCCGCGAGGACCTGGGCTGGTCCCCGACGATCGGGCTCGAGGAGGGGCTGCGCCGGCTCGTCGAGTGGTGGGCGCCGCTGCGCTCCGAGATCGCCGCCGGGCGGGCTCTCCAGGGTGGCGTGTCGTGAACCGGATCAACGTCATGCAGCCCTGGCTGGGCGAGGAGGAGGTCGAGGCGGTCGCCGAGGTGCTCCGCTCCGGCTGGGTCGCCCAGGGGCCGCGTGTGGCCGAGTTCGAGCGCCGCTTCGCCTCCTCGCAGCAGGCCGCGCACGCGGTCGCCACCTCGAGCTGCACCACGGCGCTCCATCTGGCGCTGGTCGTGGCGGGGGTGAGCCCCGGTGACGACGTGGTCGTCCCGTCCTTCTCGTTCATCGCGACCGCCAACGCGGCGGTGTACGTCGGTGCCCGGCCGGTCTTCGCCGACGTCTCGCCGGTCACCGGGAACCTCACCGCCGAGACGGTCCGGGAGGCCCTCACGCCGCGGACCACCGCGGTGATCGTGGTCGACCAGGGCGGGGTGCCGGTCGACCTGGACGCGATCCGGGAGGTCTGCGACCCGCTCGACATCATGGTCGTCGAGGACGCCGCCTGCGGCGCCGGGTCGACCTACCGAGGTCGTCCCGTGGGCGCGGGAGCGGAGATCGCCGCCTGGTCCTTCCACCCCCGCAAGATCCTCACCACAGGCGAGGGCGGGATGCTCACCACCTCGCGCGCTGACCTGGCCGAGCGAGCGCGCCGGCTGCGCGAGCACGCGATGAGCGTCTCCGCCGCCGACCGGCACGCCAGCCTGGTCTCGCCACCGGAGTCCTACGACGAGGTCGGCTTCAACTTCCGGATGACGGACCTGCAGGCCGCTGTCGGCCTGGTTCAGCTCGACCGGCTGCCCGAGGTCGTCGCCCGGCGCCGCGAGCTGGCCGCGGTCTACGCGAAGTCGGTCGCCGAGATCGGCGGGCTGCGCGCCGTCGCCGACCCGGCCTGGGGGACCAGCAACTTCCAGTCGTTCTGGATCGAGGTGGGGTACCCCTACGGGCTGGACCGGGAGGGGCTGCTGAGCGCCCTGGCCGAGGCCGGGATCTCGGCGCGACGCGGGATCATGGCGTCGCACCGGCAGCCTGCGTACGCCTCGCCGTCCCTCAGCCTCCCGGCCACCGAGCACCTCACCGACAACACGCTCATCCTGCCGCTCTTCCACCAGATCTCGGACTCGGAGCAGGCGCGGGTCATCGACGTACTCCGGCAGGGGGGAGGGCGTCGATGACCACGCTGGTTCTCGTCGCGGCCAGCGGGCTCGCCGGGGAGGTCGCGGCAGCGGCGGAGTACGACGAGATCGTCGCCGTCGACGACGACCGCGAGCGCTGGGGCCAGATGATCGGCTCGGTCGACGGAACCGGCGGGGTCAAGGTCATCGGGCCGATCGAGGTCGCCACCGACTGCGGTGACGACCTGGTCATCTGCGCCGGGGCCGGGTCGACGCGCCGACGCCTCTACAACCGGCTGATCGGCTACGGGGTGGCGCCGGAGCGCTACGCGACCATCGTCCATCCCACCGCGTCGGTGCCGGCCGGCTGCGAGCTCGGTGCCGGGACCGTGCTGCTCGCCGGAGTCGTGCTGACAGCCGGCGTACGCGTCGGGCGCCATGTCGTCGCGATGCCCAACGCGGTCCTCACCCACGACGACATCGTCGGCGACTACGCGACCATCTGCGCCGGGGTGACCCTCGGCGGCGAGGTCGTGATCGGTGAGGCCGCCTACCTCGGGATGAGCTCCTCGGTGCGTCAGCGCACCACCGTCGGAGCCGACTCCGTCCTCGGCATGGGAGCGGTCCTGCTCCACGACCTGCCCGCCGGGGAGACCTGGGCCGGAGTGCCCGCCCGCCGTCTCAATTCACGTCAGGAGCTGATCTGGTGAAGGTGCCGTTCGTCGACCTCGGGTCGCAGCAGTCGGAGATCGAGGACGAGGTACGCCTCGGGCTGGACCACGTCTTCTCGCGAACTGCATTCGTGGGAGGACCGGAGGTCACCGCCTTCGAGAAGGAGTATGCGGCCTACGTCGGAGCAGGCCACTGCGTCGGCGTCGGCAACGGGACCGACGCGCTCGAGCTCGCGATGCGAGCCGTCGGGGTGCGGCCCGGTGGCGAGGTGATCGTGCCCGCCAACACCTTCGTCGCGACCGCCGAGGCGGCCAGCCGGATCGGGGCCGTACCGGTGCCCGTCGACGTCGACGAGTCGCATCTGCTGATCGACCCCGTCGCGGTGGAGCGGGCGCTCACGTCGCGTACGCAGGCGATCGTGCCGGTGCATCTGTTCGGACAGACCGCGTTCGTGGAGCAGCTGCTCCCGCTCGCGGAGGCCGCCGGGATCCCGGTGATCGAGGATGCCGCGCAGTCGCAGGGCGCCCGTCGCCACGGCCGGCCGAGCGGCTCGCTCGCCATCGTCGCGGCGACCAGCTTCTACCCCGGCAAGAACCTCGGCGCGGCCGGCGACGCCGGAGCGGTGACGACCTCCGACCCGGAGATCGCACGGATGGTCCGGCTGCTCGCGGCGCACGGCTCGGAGACCAAGTACGTCCACGAGGTCGTCGGGATGAACTCCCGCCTCGACACGATCCAGGCCGTCGTGCTCGCCGCGAAGCTGGCCCGTCTGGAGAAGTGGAACGAGCTGCGCCGACAGGCCGCCGACCGCTACCACCGTCTTCTCTCCGGCGTTCCTGGGCTCCGGGTGCCCGAGTCGGCGCCGGGCAACCTCGACGTCTGGCATCTCTATGTCGTCCGGGTCGGTGACCGTGACCGGGTGCTGGCCGCGCTGCTGGAGGCCGGGATCGGCACCGGGATCCACTATCCGTTCCCGGTGCATCTGACTGCGGCGTACGCCTCGCTGGGGTTCGGCGAGGGCTCCTTCCCGGTCGCGGAGCGGGCGGCGGGCGAGATCCTGTCGCTGCCGATGTTCCCGCACCTGAGCCCGGAGCAGCAGGAGTACGTCGCCGACGTGCTCATCGCGGCGGTGAGGCATGGGTGAGGTGCGTACACCGGTCTCGATCGTCTGTGTCTACAACGACCCGGCGGTGCTGGAGTCCTGCCTGGCGGCCTCGATCAAAGCCGCTCCGGGAGCATCGCGGCAGACCGAGGTGATCCCCGTCGACAACGTCTCGGGTGCGTTCGCGAGCGCCGGCGCGGCGCTCAACCACGGCGCCCGGATGGCACGCAACGAGGTCGTCGTCTTTGTCCACCAGGACGTCTATCTGCACTCGCTGCCCGCGCTGGAGGCCGCCGCCGCGACGCTCCTCGCCGACCCCTCGCTGGGGGTCCTGGGGGCGGTCGGGGTCGACCACCGCGGCGAGGTCGTGGGTGCGGTGCGCGACCGGGTCGTCCCGCTCGGCCGCTCCACCTCGGTCCCGGTCGACGTCGACTCCCTCGACGAGGTGCTCTTCATGGTCACCCGCTCACAGGTGCTGCGCGAGCCGCTCTCGGAGTCGCCCGACCTCGCCTGGCACGCGTACGCCGTGGAGTACTGCCTCCGCATGCGCGCCTCCGGCCGTCGCGCCGCCGCCGTCGACATCCCGCTGACCCACAACAGCATGACCACCAACCTCGCCCGCCTCGACGTCGCGCATCGCAGCGTCGGCCACACCTACGCGAGCCTGGTGCCCGTCCGGACGACGTGCGGGATCGTCGGTGGTGAGCACGGTGCCGGGGCCACGTCCTGGCCGGTCCGGCGCGCCCGCGGTGCGCGGACCTTCTGGGGCGAGTCCGTCCGCGCCCGTCGGGTGAGCCGCTCGCTGCGCGGCGTCCCGCAGGATCGTGGCCATGCTCGTGGGCGTCAGGTGGTGCTCGCCGACATCCGGCTGCTCGTCGACGACGTCGCCCGGCTCGCCGGCAGCTCCTCGATCCGCGTCGTCGACCCCACCCGCGACGGCACCGTCGGCGAGGCCGAGGGTCTGGAGCGCAACGGCATCGCCTTCTCCGCCGCCACCCTCCGCTGGCCCGGCGTCGTCGCCGCTGTCGCCGCGACCGCCCCCTCCGAGCTGCTCCTGGTCTCCGGCCTGCGGCCCGAGGAGATCGCCCCCCTCGCCGCCACCGCGACCGGCCCCTACGTCGTCGGCCTCGCCCGCGACACCGGCCTCTGGCTCCTCCTCGGCGCCGACCCGGCTGCTCTCGCCCCGCTGTGGAGCCGGCCGCGCAACCGGCCGTTCTTCGTGGGGTGAGGGGTGCAGGGATACCCGGTTAACCGGGTATCCCTGCACTTCTCAGGCAATGCAATGCCAGAGAAGTGCAGGAAATGCCAGAGAAGTCCGCCCACTTCAGCCGTGCGCAGGGCAATGGGCGGAAACATGGGCGACTGAAAATGTCGGTGGCCGTCGGCAGGATGCAGAGCATGACACTCTCATTCGACGATTCTCGGCTCACTCCGATCGCCCTTCGCAAGGAGCTGCTCGACAACGGGCACAGCGACAGATCTCTGGCGCAGGCATTACGTACGGGTGCGCTCGCGAGGCCGCGGCGCGGCGCCTACGTGGATGGGAGTCTCTGGGAGGGGCTTTCGGAGCAGGATCGGTACGCGGTCCGCTGCCGTGCGGCGTACCGGCAGTCGAAGACCGATGTGGTCCTGTCACACGTCTCGGCCGTTCCCTTCCGTGATGGACCGCTGTGGGGTCTGGATCTCGAAGAGGTGCATCTGAGTCGTTCGGACCATCGCACCGGCCGGCGCGAAGCCGGCGTACGTCAACACAGCGGGAAGCTGCTCGAAGCGGATGTCGTGACGGAGAACGGCCTTCTGCTGACCTCGCCGGAGCGAACGGCCGTGGAGGTGACCACCGTGGCTCCGATGGTCGCGGCTCTCGGCGTCGTCAACGATCTCCTGCATCGGAAGATCACGACCCTCGAGCGCGTCAAGGCACGCTATGAGCTCTCGATGGACCATTGGCCGAACTCGCTGTCAACACAGGTCGTGCTGCGACTTGCGGACCCACGCATCGAGTCGCTCGCCGAGTCATTGTTCGTCGGAGTCGCGTGGCTGCAGAGCCTGCCGATGCCGATCCCGCAGTACGAGGTGACGGACTCCGAGGGGAAGACTCGGCGACTCGACTTCGCGCTTCCGGAGTTCGGCGTTTGGTTCGAGATCGACGGCAAGGTCAAGTACGAGCGGCCTTATCGGATCGGGGAGACAGCGACTGACGTGGTTCTCCGGGAGAAGCGCCGCCAAGAGCGGATCGCCGAGGCGACAGGGTGGCGCTGCATGCGGATCTCGTGGGCCGACCTGCAGGATCCCGTACGCCTGGCGGCTCGGATCCGCGCTTTCCTGGAGTCCGCCATGACCGCCCAGGTGCGGAGGAGCGCCTGAGGTCTCCGCCGCCGCACTGAGCTGCGGGCAGCCTCCGCAGTCACACGTGTCACAGCGCTCAGGCAATCCCTGCACTTCTCCGGTGTTGCATTGCCAGAGAAGTGCAGGGATACCCGGTTAACCGGGTATCCCTGCAGGCCGCCGGCGCAACCGCGCCCGAACCGCAGCGGCGGCCCACTCGGGGGCGAGGTCGCGGACGCGTCCGGCGCCGCCGCGGCGGGTCTGGCGCCACATGGAGATGCGGTCGGTGAGGGGCATCGCGCCGAGGAGGCCGGCGGTGATGTCGGCGCCGGTACGGCTGAACGGGTTGGTCGCCTGGACGGAGACGGTGAGCAGGTCGAGGTGGCCGCGGCCGCGGACGGGGGCGAGCAGGTCGTCGCCGAGGCGCTGAGGTGTCAGGTAGAGCGACTCGGCGTCCGCGACCCAGCCAGGGCCGGTGTGACACTCGAGAATCGCCTGGGCGGTCGCGGTGCCGCGCGAGACCCGTTCACGCGGGCGGCGGACCAGGTCGAGGAGGGTGTCGCGCAGCTGGTCGGCGCTCTTCGGGCGGAGCATCAGGTGGTCGATCCCGGGAGAGTCCGAGCCCCAGACCGCACACTCTGGCCGGTGCCCGCGGAAGGTGACGACGGGGTTGCCGAGGCCGCCGGACTCGAGCAGCGAGGTGAGGCCGGCGAACGGGAACGA
This sequence comes from Nocardioides sp. NPDC127514, assembly GCF_040302125.1. Lineage (NCBI taxonomy): Bacteria > Bacillati > Actinomycetota > Actinomycetes > Propionibacteriales > Nocardioidaceae > Nocardioides > Nocardioides sp. NPDC127514. The sequence goes on from NZ_JBEORF010000052.1 coordinate 13,827, forward strand.
GTCGAGGTAGACGTCGGCGGCATGGTGGAGCGGGGCCACGTCGGGGAGCATGCCGACGGCCTGGATCCGGCCGGACGTACGCCGTGCCAGCCCGGCCCACGGCTCCGACTCCGGGTTGGGGCCGGCGACCCGCCACTGCAGGCGGGGTTCGGCGGCCACGGCGGCCTCGACGGCCGCCAGGTAGGTGTCGCCGCCCTGGAACTTGCTCGAGTCGGCCGCGGTGACGACCAGCACGTCGGAGGCGCGTACGTTCCACTGCGGCTTCGCGGTCTCGCGACGCTTGGTCCGGCCGCGGACGGACAGCGGCCGGTTGCGTACGATCGACCGCTCCATCGGCAGGCCGCGACGGTGCTGGGCGAGGTCCTGGCCGCTGCGCCGCAGGTGGACGACCCGGTCATAGGCCCGCACCCCGACCCAGAAGACGTGGTCGGTGTTGTCGATGTAGACGACGGGAGGCAGGTCGCGGCGGTCGGCGAAGGCGAGCGCGGGGACCACGTCGAAGGGGTGGCAGTGGGAGACCACCAGGTCGGCGGTAGAAGCGAGCGCACGCAGCCGGGCGGCGCGGTGGAGCAGGCTCCCGGGCGTGGTGTCGAGCATGGTCAGGCCGACGCGGTCCCCGAGCCTGGAGGCGATCTTGGCCGGCACCGGCGAGGTCATCTGCCGGGTGGCGACGATCTCGTGGGACCGGTCGGCGAGCTGGTCGGTCCAGCCGGCGATGATCTGGGTGTGCCCGCCGCTCTGGTACATCTGCGTGACCACGTGCAGCGTGCGCCGCGGCCGGGTCGGCACGGCCACGGACGGGAGCGAGCGGCCCAGCTCGGTGAGAAGCAGCTCGAGGGGCTCGTACGCGAACCAGCCGGTGTGGTTGCCCCAGGCGAACTCGGCCGCGGCCTGGGCCAGGGCGGCCGCGCGCTGCGGACGTCGTCGCGCGGCTGCTGCCGCGGCGGCGTACATCTCCTCCAGGGTTTCGTGGTTGTCGTCGAGACGGTCAGACATGGACGTCCTCGTTCAGTGTCGTGGGGGGCTCACTGGGGGTGGGGGAGCCGGCTCCGGAGCGGAACCAGCGGACGTCCTCGCGTCGGCGTCGCAACAGCACCGCCCACACGGCGGCGAGCACCAGGCCGGTGACCGCGCAGGTCACCCAGACCGACGGCTGTGCGACGCGCATCCCGACGGCCGCGGCCCATACGCAGAGCGCACCGAGGGCCGGCAGGGCGGCTCCGGCGGCGAGGCCACCGAGCCCGACCCCGGCCCGCGCGAGGTAGAAGAGATGCAGCGGCAGAATGACGACGAGGCCGACCGTGAACGTCGCCAGCCCGACCCCACCGACGCCGTCCCACGCCGCCCCCGCCAGCAACGCCGGCACCAGGGCGATCAGCCAGACGATCTGGATCGTCATCAGGCTGCGCGTCGACCCGGCGATGACCAGGAAGTCGTAGGCGAGCTCGAAGGAGATCCGCAGCACGGCGAGCGCGCCGAGCCAGAGGAGCGGCGCCGCGGCCGCCTGCCAGACGCTGCCGTAGACGAGCCCGATCACCTCCGGTGCCAGCGCGGCCAGCGCCGAGCAGCCCGGCAGCGTCACGGTCAGCACCAGCGCGGAGAGGCGGGAGAAGGCCCGCCTCATACCAACGGGATCGTGCTGCAGCCGAGCGAAGATCACCGGTGTGACCTGCCGCAACGGCTTCGACAGCATCGTGACCGGCCAGCTGGAGAGGTTGAAGGCGACCACGTAGAACCCGAGTGCGGTCGCACCCAGCATGCCGCCGATGACGATCTGGTCGGCGAACCCCACAGCGAAGACCAGGATGCTGGTCACCGCCAGCGGGGCACCGAAGCGAAGCAGCGTGACCGCGTGGGGTCGGGAGAGCCCCAGACGCCACGGCAGCGGCGACATCCGCAGGAACATCACCGTGGTGACGGATACACCGAGAAGATGACCGATGACCAGGGAGTACGGACCGGCGCCGGCCAGCGCGAGCCCGAGCATGACCGGAACCGCCACGAGCGTGGCCATCTGGTCGATGAGCATCCGCTTGCCCTGCATCAGGTTGCGCTGCAGCAGCGCCGCGGGCGTGGCGCTGATCCCGCTGAGCACCACCGGGACCGCGAAGAGAGCAACCAGCACCGCCGCGTCCGGCTCGCCCATCGCCCGCGCATAGGGGCCGGCGCCGATCACCATCCCCGCGGCGATGAGCAGGCTGGCCGCGACCGAGATCGTGGTCACCGTCGGCGCGATCTCGCGCGGGTCGTCCTTCCAGCGCACCACCGCGAGGCTGACGCCGAGCTCGTTGAAGCTCAGCACCGCCATCAGGGCGAGGAAGGCGACGGCGTACGTCCCGTAGCTCTCCGGCCCGAGCAGCCGCGCGACGAGGATGCCGACGACCATCGTGCCGAGCTTGGTCACCGCCGTGTTGGCGATGCTCCAGGCGAGGGCGGTGTGGGGGCGGGTCTCAGCCAAGGTCGGTCTCCGGCGGCGTCTCGGCGCGGCGTGCCTTGCGCCGCAGCAGGATCGGGTCGATGCGTACGACCAGGTAGAGGGTGGCGGCGGCGCCGAGCATCCCGGAGACGGCGAACGCCCGCTTCGAGCTCCCGCCGACGGGGTAGACGACGGTCGAGCCGGGCGCTTCCTTGGTGGTCATCCGGAACGCCTTGGCCACCTGGTACTCGTCCTGCACCCGGTCGAGCGCGGCCGTCATCTCCTCGACCAGCTGCTCCTTGCGGGTGCGCACGGTCTCCGGGTCGGAGCCGACGACCTCGATGATCAACCACTGGTCGGTGTAGTTGGGCGCCCACTGGCCGCCGGTGTCGGGGAGCCGGACGGTCCAGCCGTCACGTACGCCCATCCCGATCAGCCCCGCGTCGGTGGCGGTGAACTTCGGGATCTGCCGGGTGCCGACGACGAGCTTGCCGACCACGCCGGCGGTGATCACCAGGTCCTCGGAGGTCGCCCGCAGCGCGTTGGGATACTGCGCGTTCTTCGGAGCCAGGAAGACCAGGTCCGTACGTGTCCAGTACACGCTGCGGTCCTGGCTCGCGTAGTTCGCGGCGGCGAGGGTGAGGATCGCGCCGACCACCACGATCGGCCATCGTCGGACCATCGCCCGCAGCAGGTCCCACAGCGCCATGGTCGGAACGCTAGGTCCGTCGGGGCCGAGTCAGCCCAGGTCAGCGGGGTCATCGCCCAAATCGGGTAGGACGTCGGCGAGGTCGGCTCGCACCGATCCTGGATGGGTACGTTCGGCCGCATGGTGTTGTCGGAGTTCGTCGGTGCGATCCGTCGACGGTGGTATCTCGCGGTGGTCGGCATCCTGCTGACCGGCGTGCTCGGCTGGAGCGCGTCGGCCTTCGTGGCGCCGAGCTACACCGCCCGGGGCCTGGTCCTGATGCTCCCCTCCAAGAACGCGGTCGGCCCCGGTGGCAACCCGTTCCTGGGGCTCGGTGGGCTCGACCTGCCGGCCCGGGTCGTGGTCGCCTACTACACCAGCGCGCCCGCGCAGGAGGCGATCGCGGAGGTCACCCCGGGCGCTGCGGTCACGGTCTCGATGGAGGAGTCGACGCGCGGACCGGTGATCGCGATCGACGTCAGCGCGGACAGTGAGGCCAGCGCCATCGAGGCGTTGAACTTCGTCGCCGACTCGATTCCCGACACTCTCGGCAGGCTGCAGGACGAGGTCAACGCGAAGGGCAACGCCCGGCTGCGCTCCCGTCCGCTCGCGCTGGACGAGACCGCCGCCATCGACGGCAGCGGGCCGCTGCGGGCGCGGATCATGGCCGTCGTGCTCGGTCTCGCGATGACCGCGGTGCTGGTCTACGCGATCGACGGGATCGTGCTGCGCCGCCGCCTGGCTCGCGAGGAGCGGGCCGCGTCGCTGGCTGCGCAGGACGCCGCCTACGACGACGAGCCCGACGAGCCCGACCAGGACGACCAGTACGACCGGTACGACCAGGACAACCGGAACGACCGGGACGACCGCGGCGACGACCACGTCGTCCAGCGCCTCCACGGCTGAGGCAGGAACGATGGCCGTACGCCGTGGTGTCGATGCGGTGACGTGGCTGAGCCTCTACACGTTCGCCGTCTTCGTGATCCCGTCCTGGCTGGTCTTCCGGCCGTTGGGCAGCGCCGGCTCGGTCTCGATGCTGATGGGCCTGGGCAGCTTCGCGCTCTGGGTGCTGCTGAGCATCGGCCGGCCGCTGCCGGTGGACCGGCCCCCGCAGCCGATGCGGGTGGTCCTGGCGCTGTTCCTGTTCAGCATCGGGGTCACCTATGTGATCGCGATGTCGCGTCCGATCAGCCGCGACGAGGTGAGCCCGGCCGACGTCGCGATCCTCGCGATGGTCTCCTGGGTGGGCACGCTGCTGCTCGCCGGCGACGCCATCCCGAGCATGGCCAGGGTCCATGTGCTGGTGTGGCGGCTGGTTGTGGGCGGCACCTTCCTCGCGGTCCTCGGCCTGGCCCAGTTCTTCGCCCGGCAGATCTTCGTCGACCGGATCTCGGTCCCCGTCCTGACCCCGATGACGACGGTCGAGCTGGCGATGCGCAACGGCCTCGTACGTCCCGCCGGGACCGCCCTGAGCCCGATCGAGTACGGCACCCTGATGGGGATGCTGGTGCCGATCGCGCTCCACGTCGGCTTCCAGCATCGCAACCTCAACCCGATCGTCCGCTGGACCCCGGTGGTGCTGATCTGCATGATCATCGCCGCCTCCTCGAGCCGGTCGGCCTACCTCGGCGCCGCCATCGCGGTCGCTGTCTGCATGATCGGCTGGTCGCGCAAGCAGCGCGCGATGGTGCTGGGGCTCGCGGTCGGCGGGCTGGGGCTGGTGTTCCTGGTGGCGCCCCGGATCATCAACTCGGTGACCGGAATGTTCGTCGGCGCCGAGGAGGACCCGAGCGTCACCTCGCGCACCGACAGCTACGGGGTGGCCTGGTTCTTCGTCGACCGCAACCCGTTCTTCGGGCGCGGGCTGGGGACGTTCCTGCCGAAGTACCGCATCTTCGACAACCAGTACCTCCAGATGATGGTGAGCATCGGGATCATCGGCCTGCTTCTCTTCGTGGCGTTCGTCGTCGCGACGTTCATCCAGCTCTCCCGGGTCTATCGCGCCTGCGAGGACCCGAAGACGCGCGACCTCGTCGTCGCGCTCATCGGCGCCGCCGCAGCCGGCTTCGCGGGGCTGGCCTTCTTCGACGCGTTCGCCTTCCCGATGACGATGGGCACGATCTTCCTGGTGCTCGGGCTGGCGAGCGCGGTCACACGTCTGGAACGTACGGATCGATCAGGTCGTGCAGGGGAGGTCGCGCACCACGACGGGCTGGCCGGCGGAGTTCAGCGTCGCGGTTGACGCCTGCCACTGGGTGACCAGGTTGCACCTGACGTCGAGCGGTCCGAAGACCCAGCTCCGGTCGACCACGTACAGGTTCCTCACCGTGCCGGGCGTGCCGAGCCGGAACGGGTAGCCGCCGCCGCTCACGATCAGGCCGTCGATGTCGACGGAGGTGTTGTCCTGGTCGGGGTAGAAGAACGGGGCCGTGCCGCCACAGCCGTTGGTGTCGACGAAGTCGATGACCGTCTTCCGGACGGTGAGCGCACCACCGCCGTACCCCTGGATGCCGTCGCCGTGCCAGTCGGTGCAGACGTCGGGAGAGACGACACGTACGTAGGAGTCGTGGATGGCGACGCCGCCGCACGCTGACCTCCCCTGGGCACGGAAGCCCTCCGGAACTCCGTCGATGAGTACGTTGCGGGCCGTGTAGCCGCCCGAGGTGACGGCGGGCCAGGCGTCGTCCGTCGTCGGGGCCGTGCCACGGACGATCTCGGAGTCCTCGATGACGAGACCGGTCGCACACGTGCCGCTGGTGAAGTTGGCGATCACCGAGCCGACCGCCTGCACCCGGCGCAGGGTCACGTTCCTGGCGTTGACGGCGATCGTCCCGTTCGTGACACGCAGGTCCTCGACGACGGCGCCCGGTGTGTTGATCGTGTACGTCCCGGTCACCGATCGCTTCGGCTGCCAGCCGTCCGGCAGCCCGGCGGAGGCGCGGGTCGGGAAGCCACCGGCGGGAGGGGCGGAGGTGGGCGCGGGGGCGGACGTCGTCGGAGCGCCGCTCGGGGAGCTCGGCGACGTCGACGGAGCCGTCGAGGAGCTCGCCGGCGCGCTCGGGCTGACGCTCGTCGTGGGGCTGGGGCTCACGGACGGAGGCGCGCTGGAGGGTGGCGCACTCGCGGACGGCGTCGGTGAGGTCGTCGGCTCCTCGCCAGAGCCGGTCGGTCGTACGACGACGTCGACCTGGTAGTTGGTGGCCCGGTAAGTCGAGCGGGGGAACTCGCCCGGCTGGTAGCTGTAGACACCCGCGTTCTCGCCGGCCGAGAGCGGACCGTTACTGATCGGGCGGTCGAAGAAGTGCTCGTCGGTCGAGTAGTGACCACCGGGCGCGGTGTACGAGACGACGTAGGAGCGGCCTGGCTCGAGACGTACCGTCCGGTCGAGCTTGGCGACCTTCAAGCCGTCTCCGGCCCTGCCGTCGAGCTGGACGCGGGCGAGCGGGCGGCCCCGTCCCGACCACAGGGTCGCCAGGTGCGGGCCGTGGTTGTCCGGGCCCAGGTACACCTGGACCGCGACCGCCTCGACCGGCTCCGAGGTCCGGAACCGCAGCCCGAGCTCGACCGGCCGGGAGTCGGGGTCCGTCAGGACCGCGGGGACCGCGTCGTCGGGGAGAAGGCTGATCGTCTCCGGGTGCGCGGTCGCCGTCCCGAACGCCCAGAGGGCGCTGCCTGCGATGAGGGTGACGAGGACGCTGGCGAAGGCGGTGCGCCGCCACCGGGTAGACCTGCTGGGCGTGCGGTGGGAGGGCATGAACGCACCTGTTCGTGGGGGATACCTGGGCAACGGCATCGACCCTAGGCACGGTCCTTACGGTCCCGGCACCTCAAAACTCGGTATAAATGGCGGGTTTTTCCAGCCCGGAAGTCACTCGCAGGGTAGGTCGCGGATCGGCCGGGGCTGCCCGGCTGAGTCCATGGTGACCACGGCCGCGCTCCACTCGGTGACCACCGAGCAGTCCACGTCGAGCGGGCTGTAGACCCAGCTCTGGTCGACCACGTAGAGGTTGTTGACCGGGCCGGGCATGCCGTTGCGGAAGGGGTAGCCGCCGCCCGCCACGACCAGGCCGTCGATGTCGACCGATTCGTTGCCCTGACCTTCGGGGTTGAAGAACGGGGCGGTGCCGTGGCACTCGTTCTTGACGTCCAGGATCATCACCGTCCGGCGTACCTTGACCTTGCCGCCGCCGTAGCCCTGCAGGCCGTCGCCGTGCCAGTCGCTGCACACGTCCGGGGAGGTGACCCGGATGAAGGAGTCCTGGATGCCGATGCCGCCGCAGCGCTCTTTGTTGGAGGCGCGGAGGCCCTCGGGTACGCCGTCGATGACGACGTTGTCCACCGTGTAGCCGCCTGCCGAGACCGCCGGCCAGGCCTCCTCGGTCGTCGGGGCGCTGCTCCGGATGAAGTCAGAGTCCTCGATCCGCAACCCGGTGTTGCACTGGTCGTTGTAGTCGTTGACCACGACCGAGGCGATCGCCTCGACGCGGCGCAGGGTGACGCCGGGCGCGGTGACGTAGATGACGCCGTTGGTGATCCGCAGGTCCTCCACGACCGCTCCGCGGTGCCGGATCCAGAAGTCTCCGCTCGCGGTGCGCTTCGGCTTCCAGCCAGCGGGCAGGCCCGCCGACTCACGGGTGGGGAACCCCTTGGCCGGCGGCGCGGCGGTCGAGGACTGCGTACGTTCCGGGGTCGCGGACGGCGCGGGGGTCGGTGTCGGCGGGGCCGAGGAGACTAACGGGCTCGGGTCGGCCGAAGGGGTGGGGGAGGGGGACACGCTCGCGGGTGGCTTGACCGTCGGCAGCGAGTCGGAGCCGACGTTGCGTACTGGGCTGGAGTCGGGCCACAGGAACCAGGTCATGGCGACCAGCAGCAGAACCAGCCCTCCCACGACCGCGATCCGACGGCGCCGGCCTGGCTTGGTTGGCATGTGTTCGCACCCGTTCGCGTCTCGATGGCCATTGTCTTGTCGGCACTGTCGTGTCGACACTGCCCGACCTCGTGGTCGGGGGCATCCTTCATACTGGTTACTTCTCTAGGGCGGCGCAGAGGTTCAGCGCAGCCTCTTGACCAGGCCCGCGGCCTGGCGTTCCACCCTTCTGGCGATGCCCTGTCCGGTCAGGATGTGGCTGCGTACGCTCGCCCCGTCGTCCTCCGCGGTGATGCTGAACCTCGGCTGCAGCCAGGCTCCGGCCACCGCTTGGGCGCGGTCGCTGGTGTAGACGTGCTGGTAGCTCAGCCGGCGCAGGTGACGCAGGGTGGCGCGGTCGTAGCGGCCCAGCGGGAGCGCCGCCTCGTCGATGGTCTCCCCGGCCGCCATGGTGATCTGCTCGCGTGCCTGGATCAGCTCGCGGCGTACGCCCGCAGCGTCGAGGCCGCGCCAGCTGACGTGGTCCATGCCGTGGGTGCCGATCCGCATGCCCGCCACCCGGAGGAGCCGGACGTCGAGGCGGTCGACGCTCCCCGGCTTCCCCAGCCGTCCCGCCAGCACGAAGAACGTCGCGGTCAGGCCGCGGGCCTGCAGGCCCGGCAGCCCGATCGCTACGTCGGAGTGGTTGCCGTCGTCGAAGCTGATGCGTACCTCGGGGCGGCCGGCGACGGCATCGAGGATGTCCTCGTAGGCGTCCTGGCTGATCCAGTAACGGTCCTCGCCCGGCTCCAGCTCGCGCTCGGGCTCGCCGATGCCGTGGAAGCAGATGTTGGTCACGTGGGCGGGCATGTCCTCCACGCTAAGGATCCGGAGGCCTCGTCCGGCCGACCTGCGCGAAGGCCTACCTCATACGGGGGATCTGCGGTCGGGAGGGGGCTCCGACGGGGGTGGACCCCGTTGAGACTCGTGACGTGTCGCTCCCCATCCGCACCGTCGCCGTCGTGGTGGTGACCTACAACAGCGCTCACCTGCTGGCCGATCTCATCGGCTCTCTGCCGGGTGGGCTCGCCGGGCTCGGGTGGCGGCTGGTGGTCGCCGACAACGCCTCCGCCGACGACACCGTGGCGACCGCGCGCCGCCTCGCGCCGGACGCGACCGTCGTCGAGACCGGCCGCAACGGCGGCTACGCCGCCGGGATCAATGCGGGTGTCGCGGCCGCCTTCGCTGCGGATCCCGACGTCGACGCGGTGCTGGTCCTGAACCCGGACGTACGTCTCGAGCAGGGCTGTGTCGCGGCGCTCGCGCGCGAGCTCGTGCCCGGGGTCGGCGTGGCCGTGCCCCGGCTGGTCGACGCCGAGGGCCGGCTGATCGAGTCGATGCGTGGCGCGCCGAGCCTGGTGCGGGCCTTCGCCGACGCCGTGGTGGGCGCCAACCGGGCCGGCCGGGTCCGGTGGGCGGGGGAGATCGTGGCCGACCCGGCCGAGTACGACCGCGGCCAGGACACCGACTGGGCCGAGGGGTCGACACAGCTGATCAGCGCCGAGTGCTGGCGCGCGTGCGGCCCCTGGGACGAGTCCTACTTCCTCTACTCCGAGGAGACCGAGTTCCACCTGCGCGCCCGCGACCGGGGCTTCCGGGTGCGGTTCGCGCCCGCGGCCCGCGCCGTGCACCTCGGCGGCGAGTCCACCACCTCACCGGGGCTGTGGGCACTCCTGGTTGCAAACCGGGTACGGCTCTTCACGGTCCGCCGCGGGCGAGTCCAAGGGGCTGCGTACTGGCTGATGGTGCTGGCCCGCGAGTGCAGCCGGGCGCTGCTGGGGAAGCAGACGTCGCGACGTGCCGTACGCACCCTGGTCAGCCCCCGCCGGATGAGCGCCCCGCGTGGGCCGGAGTGGGTGGCGAGCGCATGAAGGCCGTGCTCGCTCCGATCACCGCCGAGGACCTCCCGGCCGTCTCCGCGTTCCTGCACGAGCAGCTGAACCCGCGCGTGCAGGAGCTGGAGTGGACCCAGGCGTTGCGAGTGCCGTGGGACGTACCCCAGCCCAACCACGGGTTCTTCCTCGCCGAGGGGGAGCGGGTGGTCGGCGCCTACCTCGCCTACTACTCCGAGCGTCGGGTCGGCGCGGAGACGCTCCAGATCTGCAACCTGGGCGCCTGGTGCGTGCTCGACAGCCACCGCCACCAAGGGCTGCGGCTGCTGACCACGCTGCTCAAGCAGCCCGGCTACGAGTTCACCGACTTCTCGCCCTCGGGCAACGTGATCGCGCTCAACCGGAAGCTCAAGTTCACCGACCTGGACACGACCACCTCGCTGGTCCCCGCGGTGGCACTGCCCGGGCGTGGCGTGCGGGTGAGCAGTCGTCCCGACGTACTGGACTCGGTGCTGCAGGGCGCGGAGCGGGACCTCTATGCCGACCACCGGGCCGCGGCGGCGGCCCGGCACGTGGTGCTGAGCACCGGCTCCGAGCACTGCTACGTCGTGGCCCGCAAGGACACCCGCAAGGGCGTACGCGCCTTCGCCTCGGTCCTCTACGCCAGCAACCCGGAGCTGCTCCGGCGGCACGCGCCGCGGCTGGCCTCGCACCTGCTGACCCAGCACGGCGCCGCGGCGACCCTGGTCGAGCACCGGGTCGCGGGCGGGGCCCCGGGCGGTTCCTACCGGCTCTCGCGGTCGCGGCCGAAGATGCTGCGCAGCGACGCCCTCGACCCGGCGCGGGTCGACTACCTGTACAGCGAGCTGACATGTCTGGAGTGGTGAGATGCCGAACGTCGGGGCCATAGCTGTCGGGGGCGTACCCGTGCGGCTGCTGGCGGAGAGGGTCGGCTCGACGCCGTTCTTCGCCTACGACCGGGCCGCGATCGATGCCCGGGTCGCCTCGTTGCGCGAGGCGCTGCCCGGGGACGTGCACCTGAGCTATGCGGTCAAGGCCAACCCGATGCCCGCGGTGGTGCAGCACCTGGCGCGCACGGTCGACGCGCTCGACGTCGCTTCGGGAGCGGAGATGCGGGTGGCGCTCGACACCGGGATGGCGCCGGGCGAGGTGAGCTTCGCGGGACCGGGGAAGTCGGTCGCGGAGCTGTCCCAGGCCGTCGCGGCCGGGGTGCTCGTCGAGATCGAGTCGCCGCTCGAGGCCGACCGCCTGGTCGAGGCCGCCGAACGGCTCGGGATCCGGCCGCGGGTCGCCGTGCGGGTCAACCCGGACTTCGAGGTCAAGGGCTCCGGGATGCGGATGGGCGGCGGCGCCCAGCAGTTCGGGGTCGACGCCGAGACCGTGCCGCTGCTGCTCAAGACGCTGCACGACCGCGACGTCGAGGTGGCCGGTTTCCACGTCTTCTCCGGCTCCCAGAACCTGCACGCGTCGATTCTGGCGGAGGCTCAGGAACGCACCGTCGACCTGGTCCTGCGCCTCTCCGGTGACCTTCCCGAGGCGATGACCTATCTCAACATCGGCGGCGGCTTCGGCATCCCCTACTACACCCAGGACCAGCCTCTCGATCTCCCGTTGGTCGGGTCGCGCCTCGAGGAGCTGCTCGCCACCCGCGTACGTCCTGCGTTGCCGTCCGCGCAGGTCGTCATCGAGCTCGGCCGCTATCTGGTCGGTGAGGCCGGGGTCTACGTCACCCGCGTCGTCGACCGCAAGATCTCCCGCGGCAAGACCTTCCTGATCGTCGACGGCGGCATGCACCACCAGCTCGCCGCCTCCGGCAACTTCGGCCAGGTCATCCGCCGCAACTACCCGATCTCGGTCGCCGCGGCTGCCGGTGATGCCGAGGCTGTGGAGGAGACCGTGCAGGTCGTCGGCTGCCTCTGCACGCCCCTGGACCTGCTCGGCGACAAGGTGAGTCTGCCGCGCGCCGAGGTGAGCGACCTCGTCGTGGTCCACCAGGCCGGGGCGTACGGCCTCACCGCCAGCCCCACCGCCTTCCTGAGCCACCCGGCGCCGCTCGAAGTGCTCGTCTGAGTCCCTGAACCCGTTGAACCCGAAGGAGTCCCCATGACCATCGACACCACCGAAGCGACCCTCGACGGGGTCGGCGAGGCGATCACCGAGGTGATCGGCACCGATCACAGCGCCGGCACGCTGAGCGCGGACACCCTGCTCTTCGGCTCCCTGCCCGAGCTCGACTCGCTCGCCCTCGTCGAGCTGATCACCGTCCTGGAGGAACGTTTCGGGTTCGAGATGGACGAGGACGACATCAACGCCGAGGTCTTCGAGTCCGTCGGGTCCTTGGCGGAGTACGTGCGGGCGCAGGTGGGGTGATGTTCACCGAGGTAACTCGGTCTGGAGTCACTTCCTTCGCGGAGTTCCACGAGGGAAGTGATCGTTCACCGAGGTAACTCGGTGAACATCCCGCCCTCGGCGAGGAGCTGAGCGGCAGCCTGGTCGATCTTGCCGTTGCCGAGACGGGGGAGCTGGGCGACGGGGACGAGTACGTCTGGGACCGAGTCGGGACGAAGGACCGTCGGGAGCCGCCGACGGAGGTCGTCCAGGTGACCCTCGGGACCCTCGACGAGGCTGACGAGGCCGCCCTCGGGGGTGGCGGCGGTGAAGGTGGCCAGGCCGAAGGCCTGCTTCACCTCGGCGTCGAGCGCGTCCAGGTCGACGAAGCTCGCGCTGCGCTTCACCCGACGCCCCGCCCGGCCCAGGCAGAAGAGCTCCTCGCCGCGCCGGGCGCCGAGGTCGCCGGTGAGCACTCGCTCCCGGCCCTCCCAGCGCGGGAACTCCCCGTTCGGGTTGCCGAAGAGATAGCCGCCGGGCAGGTGCGGCGACTCGATGGCCAGCATGTCCGCGGCCTCGGAGAGCAACGACGTACGCCACGCCCCGACCGCCCCACGCCCGATGCCGACCGCGCCGTGGACCGCATGGAGGTCGTCGCCGGCATCGAACCGGGCGGCGCTCGCGAAGCCGATGGTCTCGCTGGTGCCGTACGTGTTGACGACGGTCGCGACCCCGAGGTCGAAGACGCGCTGAGCGTCGGTGGCGGAGAGCCGGTCGCCGCCGGAGCCCCAGACCCGCAGGCTCCGCGGAGCCCCGTCGACCCGCTCGGCGGCCGCGAGGTCGATGAACCGGGGAGCCAGCCGCAGGTGCGTCGCCTCGACGCGGGCGCAGAAGCCGAGCGGCCGGAGCCGGTCGCCCAGCGAACCGGAGAGGTGGAGGGAGGAGCCGGCGGCCAGGGCGACAAGCAGGTTGGTCATCGCCAGGTCGTAGGAGAGATGCGAGACCTCGGCCCACACCGAGGAGGGGTCGAGGTCGAGCACGGCCGCGCCGTGCGGGACGAAGGCGTCGATGCCGGCCCAGGACGACAGCACGCCCTTGGGGCCACCGCCCGTGGAGCCGGAGGACATCGCGACGTACCCGGCCTCCAGTGCCTCCCGAGACGAGGACGATGACGACGCGACGGCCCGGATCCCCGACCGGTCGAGCACCACGTCGGGATGCAGCGCCTGGAGGAGGGACCGGCGGTGCTCCTCGGCGGCCGACGGGTCCACGAAGCAGACCGAGAGATCGCCGAGGATCGCGGCCACGAGCGCGACGACGGCGTCGGTGGACAGCGGCAGCGACACCGCGACCAGCGGCCGCGGGACACCGGCGGCCGCGACGAGGGCGAGCCGCAGCTCCTCGGCCGCGCCGACCAGCCCGTCCGCACCTACCGACATGCGCCGGTCCGCGATCACGGCCTGCGACCGGGGTCGGGTGCGTACGGATCGGATTCGCTCGGCCAGCGGGTTCACAGGATGCGAGGCTAGGAGCCGCTGGCCGCTCCGGCACCGGCGTCGCCACTCACGATCCCCGGATTCGGGGATATGCCCGCACATGCCCGACAAGCCGGTCTCGGCACGCTCAACGCTTCTCACATGGTCAACGCAGCCCAGCAGAGACATGGCGTGGCAAAGACGCACGTGCTGATCATTGTCCAGAACCTCCCCGTGCCGTTGGACCGACGTGTCTGGCTGGAGTGCCAGGCGCTGGTCGCGCGCGGTTACGAGGTCAGCGTGATCTGCCCGAAGGGCCCCGGCGATCCCGGGCGCCAGCAGCTCGGCGGCGTACGCATCTACAAGTACCGGCCCGCGCCGCAGGCCCGCGGTGTGCTCGGCTATCTGCTCGAGTTCGTCTACTGCTGGATCCGCACCGCGCTGCTGGCCAACAAGGTCTGGCGGGACCGTCCGTTCGCGATCATGCAGGCGTGCAACCCGCCCGACACCTACTGGCTGCTGGCTCGCATCTGGAAGCGCCGCGGCGTCCGGTTCGTCTTCGACCAGCACGATCTCAACCCCGAGCTCTTCCTCTCCCGGTTCGGCGCCCCGACGTCCCTGTCCGGTCGCGCCCAGCTGGCTGCGCTGCGCTGGCTCGAGAAGCAGACGTACGCCACCGCCGACCAGGTCATCTCGACCAACGAGTCCTACCGGAAGGTCGCGATCACCCGCGGCGGGATGGCTCCCGAGGACGTGACCGTGGTCCGCAGCGGACCGGACACCTCGGTGATGCGTCCGGTGCGGCCGCACGACCCGGCGCTCCACGCCGACCGCCACACCCTGGTCTACCTCGGGATCATGGGCCCCCAGGACGGCGTCGACACGGTGCTGGAGGTCATGGAGGAGCTCGTCCACCGGCGCGGCCGCAGCGATGTCGACGCGGTGCTGATGGGCTTCGGCGACTGCCTCGAGGACCTCAAGCGGCGCTGCACCGAGCTGGGCCTCGACGATGTCGTCACCTTCACCGGCCGGGCCGGCGCGGCGCTGATCGCTCAGCACCTCAGCGCCGCCGCCATCGGACTGTGCCCTGACCTGAAGACGCCGCTCAACGATGTCTCGACGATGAACAAGACCATGGAGTACATGGCGTACGCCCTGCCGTCGGTCTCCTTCGACCTGGTCGAGACGCGGGTCTCCGCCGAGGACGCCGCGCTCTTCGTCCCCTCCGGGGACGTGGCCGCGTTCACCGACGCGGTCGAGTCGCTGCTGGACGATCCCGAGCTGCGGGTCGAGCTGGCCCTGCGGGCCCGGGAGCGCGCGGCGAAGGTGCTCGACTGGGGCCCGCAGTCGGCGGCGTACGTGCAGGTCTACGACTCCATGTGCGCGATCGGCGAGGCGCCGGCGGCGGTCGACGGGTTCGAGTACGTCGATCTGGACGACCCGGACGCGCTGCGCCAGTTCGTGCTCACCCGCGGACCTGCGGTGACGTAACCGATTTGGGGTATATGACCCCTACTTCGGGACCGCTGCCCCTGCGGATCCCCTTGGATGGCTCCTTGTGCTGAAAATAGGGGCCATCGGCTCCTAGAAACTAGGAGTCAACCCCACGTGACCCCCACTGTACGGATGCTCGGCACCCGTGGCGTGCCCGCGGCCCACGGCGGCTTCGAGACCGCGGTGGAGAACATCGGCCTGGACCTGGTCGACCGCGGCTGGCGAGTCGTCGTCTACTGCCAGGACGACGAGCCGCACGCGGATCTTCGGATCGACTCGTGGAAGGGCATCGAGCGCGTCCACGTGCCGGCCCGGCACGACGGTCCGCGCGGGACGATCGAGTTCGATGTCGGCGCGGTGCGGCACGCAGCCCGGGAGGCCGAGGTGGACGGCAGCGTGTGCGTGACGTTCGGCTACAACACCGGCGCCCTCAACGCGGTGCTGCGCTCCCGCCGCGTCCCCAACATCATCAACATGGACGGCATCGAGTGGAAGCGGGCCCGCTGGTCGGGCCCCGAGAAAGCGTTCCTGTGGACCCAGGAGCGGGCCGCCTGCTGGCTGGGTGACCACCTCATCGCCGACCACCCCGAGATCGCCCGCCACCTGGCGACCCGGGTGCCGGCCGAGAAGATCACCACGATCGCCTATGGCGCCCCCAGCGTCGTCGACGCTCCCGAGTGGGCGGTGCTCGACCACGGGCTGGAGCCGGGTTCGTATCTCACCTTGGTCGCCCGGCCGGTGCCGGAGAACAGCATCCTCGAGGTCGTCCGGGCCTTCTCCAGCCGCCGCTGGGGCCGGAAGCTGGTCGTCCTGGGTTCCTATGACCCGGCGGATGACTACCAGCGGGCCGTCCTGGAGGCGGCCGGCGACGAGGTCGTCTTCCTCGGCGCGATCTATGACACAGACATCGTCTCGGCCCTGCGCTTCCACTCCGTGGCGTACGTCCACGGTCATCAGGTCGGCGGCACCAACCCGTCCCTGGTCGAGGCGCTCGGCTGCGGCAACGCCGTGATCGCCCACGACAACCGCTACAACCGCTGGGTCGCCGGCGAGGCCGCTCTCTACTTCTCCGACGAGGCCGGCATCGTCGCTGCCTTGGAGCGGCTCCTGTCCGAGCCCGAGCTGGCGGCGTCGCTGTCCGGCCACGCCCGCGCCCGCCACTCCGCGGAGTTCACCTGGAGCCGGATCACCGACCAGTACGAGCAGCTCATCCGCGCCCACCTGCGCTCCTAGACGTCGGTGGCGATGTCCGCGCCTCTCGGTGCCGTCTCATGGGCGGTGTAGGCGCGGTACGCGAGGACGCAGGCCACGGTGAGGACCGCGGCGGTGACGGCACAGGCGGTGAAGAGGGTGTGCCACTGGTTGTGGTCCGCCGCCGGCCCGGCGATGACGGCGGCGATGGAGCTGCCGATGAAGAGCGAGGCGGCGAAGCACGCGACGACGGTGCCGCGCGCCTCGGGGACGATCGAGGTGGCCCAGGTCTGCAGCGAGGTGTGCAGGAAGGCCCAGGTGATCCCGAGCATCACGACGATGCCGACGATCGTGGGCACCGAGACCGTCACGGTCGCGGCGGCGTACCCGGCGGTCAGAGCGACGCCTCCGATCGCCATCAGTGCCCAGCGCGGGAGCCTTCGGGTGAGAGCCTTGAGGACCTGCGAGGAGAGCAGGACCGCGATGCCGTACGCAGCCGCCGCCAGCCCCGCTCGCGCCGCGTCGACACCCTGGGCCTGCAGGGCAGGGGCGAGGAGGGTGAGTACGCCCAGGACCAGGCCGCCCTCGACGAAGACGAGCAGCCCGACCACCATCACCCAGCGGTTGCTCAGCGCCGCCCGGAACGACGCGCCCACTCCTTGGGTCGTCGCGCGTGGGGGCTCGGCGAGCGAGCGCAGGCCCCAGGCGCTGATCAGCGCCACGACCGCCGGCACCGCGAACACGACCCGCCACCCGGCCAGCTGGCCGGTGATCCCCGCAGCCGCTGCGGCCAACGCCGTCCCGACCGCCATCGCGGCCATCAGGTCCGAGAGCGCCCGCTGCCGATGGGTCGCGGAGACGGTGTCCCCGACGTACGTCAGTGAGGTCGGCACGATCGCCCCGAAGAACGCTCCCGCGACGACCCGCACCACGACGAGAGTGATCAGGTTCGGGGCCGCCGCCGAGACGAGTCCCGCGATCCCCGCCCCGACCAGCGCACCCTGCATCAGACGCACTCTTCCGAACCTGTCCGAGAGTGCACCCCACAACGGCTGACTGAGGCCGTACGCCAGGTAGTAGCCGCTCGCGATCGCCACCGCCTGCCCCACGGAGACCTCGAACGTCGCCGCGACCAGGACCAGGATCGGGCTCACCACGAACCGGTCGAAGCTGCTCACGAACGAGGCTATGGAGATCCAGACCGGTGGGCGTGTGGGGTCTGGGGGTGGGGGCACGTGATCAGGTTAGTAAAGACCTGGTGTCTCGGTGGTCGAGCTTTGTCGAGACCTCCCGCTCCGATGGTCGAGCCGCCGGAGCCGCTAGGCGGAGGCGTGTCGAGACCAACACGGTGCCTTCGCTGGTTGGGCGAGATCTCTCCCTGCCGGAACGTTTCGCTCGGAGGGTGGTCTGGGCCGCCGACCCGTTCTTGGAGGGTCTTCTCGATCCGGACCGGCGTCAAGGACGCCCTTCGGGCGCCGGCTTCGCCGGCCGCCTTCGGCGGTCCTGGACTCCGGACCAGATCGAGAAAAGATTTGGCTGGC
>NZ_JBEORF010000053.1:0-28974 GCF_040302125.1 Nocardioides sp. NPDC127514
GGCGGTGAAGAAGCGTTCCTTGCGGCCCAGGTCGAGGACCTCGGAGGTGCCGCCGAGGACGGCGGGGATAATGTTCGTGCCCACAACTGCGTTCTCGACGACTGACCTCAGCTGGTCCGGCCCCGTGTCGAGGCGTCACTCCCGCAGGTCGAGGCGTCGCGTACGTCGGCCGAGACGTCAGCAGGTGACGCTTCGGCCGACCGGAGCGACCTTTCGGCCGACGGGGGTGACTTCTCGGCATTGGTTGGACGCCGACCTTCCATGTTCTTGGGCTACCCCGTAGAGTGACCGCTGTCACCACCTAAGCAAGCGCTTAGATTAGCCGAGCATACGAGGGAATGAGCATGTCGAGGTTCGAGGGACGTACGGCGATCATCACCGGGGCCAGCCGGGGCATCGGTCTGGGCATCGCCCAGCGGCTGGTGGACGAGGGGGCGAAGGTCGTCATCACGGCGCGCAAGCCCGAGGCGCTCGCAGAGGCGGTCGAGGGCCTCGGAGGCAAAGAGGTCGCCCTCGGCATCGCCGGCAAGGCCGACGACCCCGAGCACCAGGAGGAGGTCGTCAAGGCTGCGATCGACACCTTCGGCAGCGCCGATCTGCTGGTCAACAACGCCGGCATCAACCCGAAGGCCGGCGGCCTGATCGACATGGACCGCGAGTCGGCCCGCAAGACCGTCGAGGTCAACTGCCTCTCGCCGATCGGCTGGACCCAGCAGGTCTGGCGGGCGTGGATGTCCGAGCACGGCGGCGCGATCGTCAACATCTCCTCCGTGGCCGGCCTGGCTCCGACCCCGCTGATCGCGACGTACGGCGCGAGCAAGGCGATGCTCAGCTACATCACCCAAGAGCTCTCGGTCGAGCTCGGCCCGAAGGTGCGGGTCAACGCGATCCTTCCGGCCGTGGTGAAGACCAAGTTCGCCGAGCTCCTCTACGAGGGCCGCGAGCAGGAGGTCTCGGCGGCGTACCCGCTCAAGCGCCTCGGCACCCCCGAGGACATCGCCGGTGTCGCCTCGTTCCTCCTCTCCGAGGACGCAGGCTGGATGACCGGCCAGCTCGTCACCGTCGACGGCGGCCTCACCCTCGCCGGCGGACGCGTCTGATGGCCCCGGCCCCAGGCAGCACCGCCGTCGTCACCGGAGCCGCGGGCGGGATCGGACGTGCCCTCGCCGCCCGCCTCGTCGCCGAGGGCGTCCGCGTCGTGGTCAACGACATCGACGACGTACGCCTGACCGAGACGGCCAAGGAGATCGGCGCCCATCCGGTGGCCGGTGACGCGGCTTCGGTCGAGGGCGTGGCCCGCCTCGTCGAGGCGGCGAAGGACCACCTCGGCCAGATCGACGCGTGGTACGGAAACGCCGGCATCGACCGCGGCATCGGCCTGGACTGTCCCGAGGAGGACTGGCAGGCCTCGCACGAGGTCAACGTGATGGCCCACGTCCGGGCGGCGCGGCTCCTCGTCCCCGACTGGGTCGAGCGGAAGAGTGGTCGCTACGTGGTGACGGCGAGTGCGGCGGGGCTACTGATGATGGTCGGTACGCCGACCTACTCGGTCACCAAGCACGCCGCGGTCGCCTTCGCGGAGTGGCTCTCGGCGACCTACCGCCACCACGGGATCGTCGTGCAGGCGATCTGCCCGCAGGGTGTGCAGACCGGGATGCTCGAGCGATCGGGACCGATGGCGGGCCTGCTCAGCCGTGACGGAGCGCTGACGCCCGAGCAGGTCGCCGATGCGGCCTGGGAAGCGACGACCGATGACCGCTTCCTGGTGCTGCCGCACCCGGAGGTGGGCGACTACTACGCCGCGCGGGCGACGCAGACCGACAAGTGGCTCGGCGGGATGAATCGACTCTGGCAGCACGTGGAAGGACAGGTATGAAGGCGTGGCGGATCGGCTCGCTCGGCGAGCCCCAGGACGTGATGCGGCTCGAGGAGGTGCCCGACCCGACCCCCGGAGCCGGACAGCTCGTCGTGAAGGTGCTGGCCAGCCCGGCCAACTTCCCCGACGTACTCATGTGCCGTGGCCTCTACCAGGTCAAGCCCGAGCTGCCGTTCACTGCCGGCGTCGAGCTGTGCGGTGAGGTCGTCGCGCTCGGCGACGGCGTCGAGGGGTTCCAGGTCGGAGATCGCGTCATCGGCGGCGGGTCGCTGCCGTACGGCGGCTTCGGCGAGCTCGCGCTGATGGACGCCGCGACCACGTTCCCGGCTCCGGAGGCACTCACCGACGCCGAGGCGTCGAGCCTCTACATCGGCTACCAGACCGGCTGGTTCGCGCTCCACCGCCGCGCCCACATCCAGCCTGGCGAGACGCTGCTCGTGCACGCCGCCGCGGGCGGGGTCGGCAGCGCCGCGATCCAGCTCGGCAAGGCCGCCGGAGCGACAGTGATCGGTGTCGTCGGCGGGCCGGAGAAGGCCGCGGTCGCCAAGCAGCTCGGCGCGGATGTCGTGATCGACCGCCACACCGAGGACTTCGTGAAGGTGGTCAAGGAGGTCACCGGCGGCAAGGGCGCCGACGTGATCTACGACCCGGTCGGCGGCGACACCTACGACCGCTCCACCAAGTGCATCGCCTTCGAGGGCCGGATCCTGATCATCGGCTTCGCCGGCGGCCGCATCCAGGAAGCCGCGCTCAACCACTCGCTGATCAAGAACTACTCGATCGTCGGACTCCACTGGGGCCTCTACAACGCGCTCGCGCCCGACCTGGTCGCCGAGTGCCACCGCGAGCTCACCCGGATGGCGGCCGAGGGCTCGATCAAGCCGCTGGTCAGCGAGGAGCTGTCCCTGGAGGAGGTGGCCGACGGCGTACAGCGCCTTGCCGACGGCACCACCGTCGGACGGGTCGTGTACGTCGCATGAAGGCGGTCATCTTCGACTACGGCGGGGTGCTGACCACGCCCATCGGCGACTCGATCCGGGTCTGGCTGGAGGCTGACGGCATCAAGCCGGAGAGCTTCACGAAGGTGCTCAAGGAGTGGCTGGGCCGCTACGCCGACGCCGGCACCCCTATCCACCGCCTCGAGCTCGGCGAGCTCTCGGTCAAGGAGTTCGACAAGCTCCTGGCTGCTCGCCTGGAGACGTACGACGGCAGCGCGGTCGATCCCGACGGTGTCCTGTCCCGGCTCTTCGCCGGCATGCGGCCCAACCCGGAGATGTTCGCGCTGGCCGAGGAGCTCCGCGACGCCGGGATCCGGCTGGCCCTGCTCTCCAACAGCTGGGGCAACTTCTACCCGCGCAAGCAGGTCGACGCGCTGTTCGAGGTGGTGGTGATCTCCGAGGAGGTCGCCATGCGGAAGCCGGAGGCGCCGATCTTCGACCGCACCCTGAGCAGGCTCGGTCTCCCGGCCGAGGAGTGCCTCTTCATCGACGACGCAGAGCCCAACGTCCTCGGCGCCCGGGCGGTCGGCCTCGACGCCCTGCTGCACACAGACCCGGCGAGCACCCGCGCGGCGCTCGCCCGCATGATTCCCACCCTCGGAGGTGCCGCGTGACGACCGAATCGCTGCCCGGACTCGATCTGGACCGGCTCGGCCCCTGGCTGGCCAAGAACGTGACAGGCGCCGGCCACGAGCTCAGCGCCACCCACATCTCCGGAGGCAAGTCCAACCTGACGTACGCCGTCTCCGACGGCACCCACGAGTGGATCGTCCGCCGTCCGCCGCTGGGGCACGTGCTCGCCACCGCGCACGACATGAAGCGTGAGTTCACCGTGATCACCGCGCTGCGCGACACCGACGTACCGGTGCCGCACACGTTCGCGTTCTGCGACGACGAGGAGGTGCTCGGGGCGCCGTTCTACGTGATGGAGAAGGTCGACGGCCGGCCCTACCGCTACGCCCGCGAGCTCGAGCCGCTCGGTGCGGACCGCACGAAGGCGATCTCGGAGCAGCTCATCGACGTGATGGCCGCGCTGCACGCGGTCGACCCGGCCGAGGTCGGGCTGAGCGAGTTCGGCCGCCCCGAGGGCTTCCTGAGCCGGCAGGTCAGGCGCTGGAAGAAGCAGCTCGAGGCGTCGTACTCCCGCGATCTCCTCGCAGCCGACGAGCTGCACGCGCTGCTGGAGGCGCGGGTCGGTGCCGCCGAGGCCGCCTCGACCGGGCCGGGGATCGTGCACGGCGACTACCGCCTCGACAACGTGCTCACCGACGAGGCCGACCAGATCAAGGCCGTCGTCGACTGGGAGATGGCCACGCTCGGCGACCCGGTCACCGACCTGGCGATCCTGCTCACCTACCAGCGGATGGCCTCGGTCTCCGGCGACGGCACCGTGACCGACGTCAGCAACGCCCCCGGCTGGCTCTCCGAGGACGAGATCATCGCCCGCTACGACGCGGCCAGCCCGCGTGACCTGAGCGAGTTCGGCTTCTACCGCGGGCTCGCCGCCTACAAGCTCGCCGCGATCCTCGAGGGGATCCACTACCGCTACCTCAAGGGCCAGACCGTGGGGCCCGGCTTCGACAAGATCGGGGACGGGATCCACCCGCTCCTGGACATGGGACTGTCTGCAATGAAGGAGAAGTGACGCATGGATTTCGCACCCGACGCCAAGACCGAGGAGCTCGTCGCCTCGGTATGGGACTTCCAGAAGACGTACGTCGAGCCGAACGAGGCCGTCTTCGAGGAGCAGCTCGCGGCCCAGGACGACAAGTGGGCCTGGGACAGCGTGCCGATCCTCGGCGAGATCCGCGCCGAGGCCCGCAAGCGCGGCCTGTGGAACCTCTTCCTGCCCGGTGAGGGCGGGGCCGGTCTGACCAACCTGCAGTACGCCCCGCTGGCCGAGATCACTGGCCGCAGCCACCTCGCGCCGGCTGCGTTCAACTGCGCCGCGCCCGACACCGGCAACATGGAGGTGCTGCACGACTTCGGCAACGAGGCCCAGCAGAAGGAGTGGCTTGAGCCGCTCCTGGACGGGCAGATCCGCAGCGCCTTCGCGATGACCGAGCCGGGCGTCGCCTCCTCCGACGCGACCAACATCGAGACCTCGATCGTGCCCGACGGCGACGAGTACGTCATCAACGGCCGCAAGTGGTGGATCACCGGCGCGATGAACCCGAACGCCAAGATCTTCATCGTGATGGGCAAGACCGACCCGTCCGCCGAGCGCCACAAGCAGCAGTCGATGATCCTGGTGCCCCGCGACACCCCGGGCCTCACGATCAAGCGCGGCATGGAGGTCTTCGGCTACGACGACCACGACCACGGCGGCCACGCGGAGCTGATCTTCTCCGACGTACGTGTCCCGGCGGGCAATCTCATCGGCACCGAGGGCATGGGGTTCGCGATCGCGCAGGCGCGCCTGGGCCCCGGCCGCATCCACCACTGCATGCGCTCCATCGGCCTGGCCGAGCGGGCGATCGAGCTGATGTGTGCCCGGGTCGAGGAGCGGGTCGCCTTCGGCAAGCCGCTCTCCGAGCAGGGCGTGATCCGTGACTGGATCGCCGAGTCGCGGGTGCGGATCGAGCAGCTGAGGCTCCTCGTCCTCAAGACCGCCTGGCTGATGGACACGGTCGGCAACAAGGGCGCCCACACCGAGATCCAGGCGATCAAGATCGCCACTCCAGCAACCGTCCAGTGGATCCTCGACAAGGCGATCCAGGCCCACGGCGCCGGTGGTCTCTCCCAGGACTTCCCGCTGGCCAAGTCCTACGCCGGCATCCGTACGCTGCGGTTCGCCGACGGCCCCGACGAGGTGCACAAGAACGCCCTGGCCAAGGCCGAGCTGCGCAAGCAGGCCGCGCGGCGGGAGGGACGGCAGTGACTCCCGAGGAGCTGCGCGGCCGCGTCGAGGAGTTTCTCGCCGAGCACCCGGTCGCGACGACCGAGCCGAGCGCCTTCCTGCACGCCCGCTACCAGGCGGGGCTGGCGTGGGTCGCGTTCCCCGAGGGCCACGGTGGTCTCGGCGCCTCCCGCGCCCTGCAGCCGCTGGTCTCCGACCTCTTCGAGGCGGCCGGCGCCCCCGACAACAACCCGCGAGGCAACGGGATCGGGCTCGGCATGGCCGCGCCGACGATCCTCGCCTACGGCACCCCGGAGCAGAAGTCTCGCTTCCTGGAGCCGCTGTGGTGCGGCGAGGAGATCTGGTGCCAGCTCTTCTCCGAGCCCGGCGCCGGCTCCGACCTCGCCGGCCTGGCGACCCGGGCCGTCCTCGACGGTGACGAGTGGGTCGTCAACGGGCAGAAGGTGTGGACCTCGGGCGCCCACAACGCCGACTTCGCGATCCTCGTCGCCCGCACCGATCCGGACGTCCCGAAGCATCGCGGTCTGACCTACTTCTTGTGCGATATGCACGATCCGGGCGTCGAGGTGCGGCCGCTGCGCCAGATCACCGGCGAGGCGGAGTTCAACGAGGTCTTCCTGACCGATGTGCGGATCCCCGACGCCCACCGTCTCGGCGCGGTCGGGCAGGGATGGGAGGTCGCCAACGCCACCCTCAACAACGAGCGGGTCGCCATCGGTGGCGCCGCGATGCCCCGCGAGGGCGGGATGCTCGGCGTGGTCGCCGAGTCGTGGCGTACGCATCCGGAGAACCACACCCCGGAGCTGCGCGACCGGCTGCTGAGGCTGTGGGTCGAGTCGGAGGTGGCCCGGCTGACCGGAGCACGGCTGCGGCAGAAGCTGGCCGTCGGTCAGCCCGGCCCTGAGGGGTCGGCGATGAAGCTGACCTTCGCCAAGATCAACCAGCAGCTCACCGGGCTCGACCTGGAGCTGCGCGGCGAAGAGGGCCTCCGCTACGAGGACGGCGACGGCTGGGCGATGGTCCGGCCCGAGCACGTCGACTTCGGCGGCCGCGACGCCGTCTATCGCTACCTGCGCGCCAAGGGCAACTCCATCGAGGGCGGCACCTCGGAGATCCTGCGCAACATCGTGGCCGAGCGAGTCCTCGGTCTCCCCGGGGAGCACCGGGTCGACAAGGACGTTTCCTGGAAGGAGATCCCGCGATGAGCGATGTCGAACTGCTCGACAACGAGCTCGACGCCGACCTGCGGGCCACGGTCAGGTCGTTCCTGGCCGAGCACTGCTCGCCGGGCGACGTGGTCAAGGCGTACGACGGGGACAGCTCGCTCACCCCGGTCCTGTGGAAGGGGCTCGCCAGCGAGCTCGGGCTCGCGGGGCTGCTGATCCCGGAGTCCTACGGTGGTGCCGGGGCGTCCGCCCGCGAGGCCGCCGTGGTCCTGGAGGAGCTGGGCCGAGCGGTTGCCCCGGTGCCGTTCCTGACCAGCTCCGTCGTGGCCACGTCTGTCCTGCTGGCCGGGCCCACCGAGGCCGGTGCGGAGCTGCTGGCCGGACTGGCCTCGGGGGACCGCACCGCAGCCCTGGCCGTGTCGCTCGCGACCACGACGGTCCAGCCCCTGGAGCCGGTCGAGACCGAGATCCGGTCGGTCGCCGGCGCCCTGGAGGCGGACACGCTCCTGGTGCCGGTGGCGACGCCCGACGGCATCGAGATCCGAGCCGTCCCCGCGGACCGGGCGACGATCGCCCCGGTGAGCTCGCTCGACATGACCCGCCAGCTCGCCGATGTCACCCTCGATCCGGCCGCCGGCGAGGTGGTCGTGGCCGCTGAGCACGGTGCCGAGGGCGTACGCTCCGGGCTGCTGGCCGGGGCCGCGCTGATGGCCTCCGAGCAGGTCGGGGTGGCGCAGTGGTGCCTGACCACGACGGTGGAGTACCTCAAGGTCCGGCGGCAGTTCGGCCGGGTCGTCGGCGGCTACCAGGCGCTCAAGCACCGGCTCGCCGACCTCTACACCAACGTCGAGGGTGCCGGCGCGACTGCGCGCTACGCCGCCGGGGCGCTGGCTCTCGGAGACGCGAGGGAGACCGAGATCGCGACCCACGTCGCCGCAGCGTACTGCGGTGACCTCGCCGTCACCGCGGCCGAGGAGGCGGTGCAGCTGCACGGCGGCATCGGCATGACGTGGGAGCACCCCGCCCACCTCTACCTCAAGCGGGCCAAGGCCGACCAGATCGCGTACGGCCTCCCCGGCCTCCATCGCGACCGTCTGGGGGCCCTCGTCGACATCTGATGCCGAGGCGTCACGCCGGTCGGCCGAGGTGGCACCACGGTGCCATCTCGGCCGGCGCGAGCGACGCCTCGGCTACTTCTCCAGTGCCATCAGGGCGAGAGCGAACAGGAGTCGGTCGCGCGGGTCGGAGATGCTCTTCGCGGTCAGGTCCTGGATCTGCTTGATGCGGTAGATGACCGTGTTGCGGTGGCAGATCAGGTCCTCGGCGGCGTGGGTGGGGGAACCGCCGTGCGCGATGAGGGCTCGGAGCGTCGCCAGCAGTACGTCGGACTGGTGGGTCGGCTGCGCCAGGATCGGGCCGAGGGTGCGGCGTACGAGCAGGTGGGAGACGGCGGGTGAGGCGGTCAGCAGCACCTGCGGCAGACGGTCGTCGACGACCGCGATGTCCGTACGCCCTCGAGGCACCGTCTCCACCGTGTGGGTGGCCAGCTGGAAGGCGGTGCCGAAGCCGCTGAGGTCGTCGGCGGTGGCGATCCCGACCCGGCCCGAGTTGCAGCAGGCGAGCTGGTCGACCAGATCGGCGACGGCCTCCGCGACCGGGCGCGACCCCAACGGGACCAGCCCGAAGTGGTGGTCGCCGCGTACGTGCCAGAACGACACCAGACCGGCCTTCTCCAACCGGTCGTCGGGGTTGCGCAGCGGTGAGTCGCGGTTGCCGTCGAAGGCCGCGACCACGCAGGCCATCCGCGCGTCGGCGGCGACCCCGAGGATGTCCTGCACCTCGGCGGCGAACGCGGGGTCGCCGCCGCGACCCTCGGCGAGCCCGTCGAGGAGCCGGCCCTGGAGCTGCAGGTCGCGGCGCTGCAGCAGCGCCGCCTCCTTCCGGTAGGCCCCCGACATGACCGAGTTCTGCACGTCCAGGTCGGTCCACACCTGGCGCCCGGCCAGCACCATCACCCGGTCGTCGATCCCGAGCTCCTCCTGCTGGTGGACCATCGCCTCCCACAGCATCCGGGTGCCGACGGTGTAGGCGTTGAGGCAGTACTCCAGAGGTACGCCCTGCCGCGCCCGCCGCCGGCCGGTCTCGCGCCACAGGTCGACGGGATTGGCTCCCGGGGTCATCCCGGCCATGGCCCGGATGCCGCGGCGTACGTGCTCCCGCGTGCTCGAGCGCAGGTCGGCCCGCACCGACGGCTCGGCGTTCTGGTGCCACTCCGGCTGGATCGCGATCAGGGTCAGCGTGATGTCGTCGGCGATCGCGTCCGCCTGGCTCACCAGCGAGGCCCAGGCACGCTCGACCAGCGGGCGGAGTTCCGCGTCGGGAGCTGTGTCACTCGTCACACCCATGTGCGGAGCGTCCCATGCCCACTGCCGCATCCGCCAGCAAACCAGGGAATCTCGGTCGGAGCGCCCGAAAGATTTTGTGCTCACTGCCCATATCCCCAGTTGTGCGGAGAGTCCAAAGTGATAGCCGTCACAACGGGTGAAGGGAGCATGATGCAGATGCCTGGCGAAGACCCACCGCTGTTCGCGGTCGAGGGAGTCTCGGTCCGGTTCGGGGGCGTGCGCGCCCTCGAGGACGTCTCCTTGGAGGTCGCGCCCCATGAGGTGCTCGGCGTCATCGGCCCCAACGGTGCCGGCAAGACCACACTGTTCAACGTCGTGTGCGGCTTCGTCAGCCCTGCCGAGGGCGAGCTCCGGCTGCGCGGCGAGACGATCCACGACCTCCGCCCGCACCAGCTCGCCGGCCACGGCATCGCCCGGACCCTGCAGGGACTCGGGCTCTTCGAGCGGATGACGGTGCTCGACAACGTGATGGTCGGCGCCGACCGACTCGCCCGCGCCGGCTTCGTGCGCGGGCTGCTCGGGCTCGGCCACCGCGACGACGCCCGGCTGGCCGCCAAGGCGCGCGAGGTCCTCGGCGAGCTCGGGATCGAGTCGTACGCCTCCCGCTACCCGGGCAGCCTGCCGTACCCGATCCGGAAGAAGGTCGCGCTCGCGCGGGCCCTGGTGGCCGAGCCCGAGCTGCTGCTCCTCGACGAGCCCGCCAGCGGGCTGAGCGCCGAGGAGATGACCGAGCTCGGCGAGATCATCACCGGCCTGACCGAACGCACCGCCGTGATGCTCGTCGAGCACCACATGGACCTGGTGATGTCCGTCTGCCACCGGATCACGGTGCTCGACTTCGGCCGGGTCATCGCCGCCGGCTCGCCGGACGAGATCCGCAACGACCCGGCCGTCCTCGCCGCCTACCTGGGTGACCAGGTCGATCACGACGACGCCGCCGAGGTCCACGCACTGACCGTCGCCGAGGAGGCCTGATGTTCGCCGTCGAGGACCTGAGCGCTGCGTACGGACCTGTCAAGGCGCTCAACGGCGTCACCTTCACCGCGTCGAGGGGCCAGGTCACCGCCGTCCTGGGCGCCAACGGCGCCGGCAAGACCACGCTGCTGCGCACCGTGTCCGGGCTGGTGAAGTCCAGCAAGGGCACCGTGACGCTGAACGGCAAGGACATCACGCGCACCGCGACCGAGAAGCTGACCTCGTACGGCCTCTCCCACGTCCCGGAGGGGCGCGGCGTGATCGCCGAGCTGACCGTCACCGAGAACCTCCGGCTCGGCGGCCTGCACCGCGCGACCGGCTCCGAGCCGATGCCGGTCGAGCGGGTCTTCGAGCTCTTCCCGCGCCTGGGTGAGCGCCGCGAGGCCACCGCTCACATGCTCTCGGGCGGTGAGCGACAGATGCTCGTCATCGGCCGCGCGCTGATGGCGCGACCGACCGTGCTCCTGCTCGACGAGCCGTCCCTGGGGCTCGCTCCCCGGGTGGTGGCCCAGATCTTCGACCTGCTCCGCGGACTGGTGCAGACCGAGGAGCTCACCGTCGTCCTGGTCGAGCAGAACGCCCGCAGTGCCCTGTCCATCGCTGACCACGGAGTCGTGCTCAACCTCGGCAAGGTCGTCGCCTCGGCGCCCGCTGCCGAGCTGGCCGCCGACGAGCAGCTCCGCCACGCCTATCTCGGGTTCTGAGGAGCAGACATGCAGCAGTTTCTCGACACCACCCTCGGCGGGCTGGTCCTGGGCGCGGTCTACGCCGCGTTCGCGCTGGCCCTGTGCCTGATCTGGCGCTCCACCCGGATCGTCAACTTCGCCCAGGCGGCGATGGCCATGGTGACCACCTACATCGCGCTCTCGCTGATCAACGCCGACGTGCCCTACTGGGTCGCCTTCCTGGCCGCGATCGCCGCCGGGTTCGGGCTCGGCGCCGTGATCGAGCGGGTGATCATCCGCCCGGTCGAGGGCAAGGCCGAGCTCAACGCGGTGATCCTCACCCTCGGGCTGTTCATGGTGCTCCACGGCCTGACCGCGATCACCTTCGGCGTACAGCACCGCGGCTTCCCGGCCCCGGTCAGCACCAACGCGATCAACGTCGGGGACACCTCGATCGGGATCACCCCGTTCGGCATCCTCACGATCGTCGTGGTCGCCGTCGTGATGGCCGGGCTCGTGGTCCTCTTCCGCTTCACCGACCTGGGGCTGCGGATGCGGGCGTCCGCGTTCAACGGCGAGGTGTCCCGGCTCCTGGGCGTACGCGTCGGCCGCATGCTCACCCTCGGCTGGGCGCTCGCCGCGGCCGTGGGCGCGGTGGCCGGGATGCTCATCGCCGGCGGCGACCTGGTGAACCCGGCGTTCATGGACCCGTTCGTGATCTACGGCTTCATCGCCGCGGTGCTGGGCGGCCTCGACTCGCCGCTCGGGTCGGTGATCGGCGGCCTGATCCTCGGCCTCTCGCTCTCCTACGTCACCGGCTACGTCGGTGAGCACCTGGCGCCGCTGGTCGCGCTCGGGATCTTGATGGTGGTGCTGCTGGTACGTCCCAGCGGCCTCTTCGCGGCGGCTGCGGCCAGGAGGGTCTGACCCATGGAACGTCTGCGCTCACTCGTCCGTCCGGTGACCTCGGTGCCGCTGGCACGTCACCTCGTCGTGGCCCTGGTCGCCTTCGTGGTGGCGATGGCGGTCATCGGCAGCTCCAGCCAGTACCTGCAGACCCGCTACGCCGAGATGGCCTACTTCGCCATCGCCGCCGGCGGGCTCACGCTCCTGACCGGTCTCTCCGGCCAGCTCTCGCTGGGCCACGGCGCGCTCATGGCCGTCGGAGCGTACGCCGCCACCCTGGTGCTCGAGCGCACCGGCGGCGAGACCCTGGCCGACGTCTTCGTCGCCCTGCTCGTCGCGATCGCGGTCTGTGCCGTGGTCGGGGTGGTGGTCGGGGTCCCGGCGGCGCGGCTGCACGGGCCCTACATCGCCGGCGCGACCCTGACGCTGGCCGTGGCGGTGCCCCGGCTGGCCAACCAGTGGGAGGTCCTCGGCGGCGAGCAGGGGCTCCAGGTGCCCGTTCCCCGCGCGACCGACCTCCCGGCCTGGATCCAGGACCTGGTCTGGTTCTTCACCGCGGTGGAGATCGACCAGTACTCCTTCCTCGCCTACCTCGGCTGGCTGCTCCTCGCGATCACCTTCGTGGCGCTCGCCAACCTGAGTCGCTCGCGGGTCGGTCGGCGCTGGCGGGCGGTGCGGGACGACGACGTCTCCGCCGAGCTGGCCGGCATCCACCTGGGCCGTGCCCGCGTGGTCGCCTTCACCGTCAGCGCCATGGCTGCCGGGCTGGCCGGCGGCCTGATGGCCATGAACGTACGTCTCACGGCGCCGGGCGCGTTCACGATCACGCTCTCCCTGACGCTCCTGGCCGCGGTCGTCCTGGGCGGGCTCGGCAGCCTGACCGGAGCGCTCATCGGGGCCGGCGTACTCGCCTTCCTTCCTCACTTCGCCACCGATCTCGGGGAGTCGGTCGGGCTCAGCGCAACCCAGGCCGCGGAGGTCACCCCGGTGGTCTACGGACTGGTGCTGATGCTCGTCATCCTCCTCGCTCCGGCAGGGATCGTCGGCAGCCTGCGCACCTTCCTAGCGCGCTCAACTCTCGGGTCAACCAAGGAGAAGACAACATGAGAACCACTGCACGCAGAGCCGTACAGATCGTCTGTGTCCTCACCACTGCCTCCCTCCTCGCGGCCTGTGGCGCGGGGAAGGAGAGGCCGTCCGAGGACGGGTCGGCGGTCGGTGTCACCGACACCTCGATCAAGGTCGGTGCGCACTTCCCCCTGACCGGGCCGGCCGCGCCCGGCTACTCGGAGATCCCGTCTGGCCACCAGGCGTTCTACGAGTACGTCAACGACAACGGTGGCGTCCACGGCCGGGACATCGAGATGGTCGTCAAGGACGACGCCTACAACCCGACCAACACCAGCGCCGTCACCAACGACATGATCCTGCAGGACGAGATCTTTGCGATGGTCGGTGGCCTCGGCACCCCCACGCACCGCGCGGTCGTCCAGCGCCTCAACGACGACGGCATCCCCGACCTGTTCGTCTCCAGCGGCTCGCTGCAGTGGGGCGACAACCCGTCCGGCTCGCCGATGACGTTCGGCTGGCAGCCGGACTACGAGATCGAGGGCAAGGTCATCGGTCAGTACATCAAGGAGAACATGCCCGACGCCAAGGTCGGTCTCTTCCTGCAGGACGACGACTTCGGCGAGGATGGCGAGAAGGGCGCACGGCAGTTCCTCGACGCCCAGATCGTCGACGTACAGAAGTACACGCCGGGTGGGTCGACCGACTTCTCCCCGCAGATGTCCTCGTTCAAGTCCAAGGGCGTCGACCTGGTGATCGGCTTCAACACGCCGTCCTACACCGCGCTGAGCCAGATCGCCGCGCAGGGCGTCGGCTTCAAGTCGAAGTGGTTCTACTCGAACGTCGGCTCCGACCCGGCGCTCGTCGGCGGGCTGCTGGCCTCGATGACCAAGGGCAAGATCCCGGCCAAGCAGGGCGTGAAGCTGATGGACGGGATGATGACGACCGAGTACATCCCCGGCGTCGACGCTCCTGACGACGAGTGGGTCAAGCTGTGGCAGAAGGTCTGGGACGAGTACTCCAAGAAGGGCTCGGAGAAGCTGACCAACTACCGGATCTACGGCATGTCGCAGGCCTACACCTTCGTCCAGGCGCTGCAGGCCAACGGCAAGGACCTGACCCGCGAGTCGATCGTGGAGACCATCGAGAAGGAGGGTTCCTCCTTCGAAGGACCCGGGATGGCGCCCTTCCGGTTCTCCGAGGACTCCCACATGGGCATCTCCGGGATGAGCGTGGTCGAGATCAAGAACGGTGCCTCCGAGCCGCTCACGCCGGTCCTCGTCACCGACATCGGCGACGCCCCCATCGAGGAGGACGACAGCGCCGCCTCGGACGCCCCGCCCTCGTCGGGTCTGCCCGAGTGAGATGGGCGGAGTGATCGGTACTGATCAGTAGGTTGCTGCACGTTCACGGACCGGCCTCGGTTACAGTGATTAACCCTCACTAACGCCACTGGAGGTGGTCGGTCCGTGAACGTACTCGCACCCGGGAGCGGGGTGGTTGTGACCGGAGCAGCCCGAGGGATCGGGAGAGCTCTGGCCATGCGGTTCGCAGCGGAGGGGTGTCGCGTCGTCGTGGCGGACATCGAGACCGCCGAGCTCGACTCCGTGGCGGACTCGATCGGCGCCCTGGCGGTCCCCGGGGACGCCGCCTCGGCCGCAGGCACCGCGGCGCTGGTGGACGCTGCCCGGGAGGAGCTCGGCAAGATCGACGCCTGGTACGGCAACGCGGGAGTCGAGCGGGGCCGCGGCCTCGAGGCCTCAGACCACGCCTGGATGACCTCGTACGAGGTCAACGTCCTCGCCCACGTACGCGCAGCGCGGCTGCTGCTGCCGGAGTGGGTCGCCCGCGGCGCCGGCCGGTTCGTGGTCACCTCCTCCTCAGCGGGTCTCCTCACGCTGCTCGGCTCCCCGTCGTACGCGGCCACCGAGCACGCCGAGATCGCCTTCGCCGAGTGGCTCGCCGCCACCTACCGGCACCAGGGCGTCGTCGCTCAGGCGATCGTCGCGCGCAGCGTGAAGACGGCGATGCTCGAACGCTCCTCCGGACTCCCGGGTTTCCGGTCGGCCGAGGGCGCGCTCACTGCCGAGGAGGTCGCCGACGCCGTCTGGGAAGCCGGGCAGAGCTCGCGGTTCTGGATCTCGCTCGAACCCGACGTGGCCGAGGAGTACGCCACGCGTGCCTCGGACGTCGACGCCTGGATCGACGACGTGAACCGTGTCCGGCAGGAGCTCGACCGAACCGACTAGTCTCGAGCCGTGGAACCTTTGGTCTCGACCTGGCTCAGCGGCCTCGACGGCATCCCGACGCAGGCGCAGAACGTCAATCAGCAGCACTATGCGGCGAGCCTGATGAAGGTGCCCGTCGCGATCGCTGCCTATCGGCTGCGCGACCGCGGGCTGCTGTCGCTCGACGAGCCGATCACGGTGCATCCCGACTTCGACTCTGCCGTCGTCGGGGCGCGTTTCGAGATGTCGCAGGAGGAGGATCAGGATCCTGAGACGTGGGCGGCGGTCGGCTCGCCGCTGCCGCTGGGTGATCTCGTACGCCGCTCCCTGACCGTCTCCGGCAACCTGGCCGTCAACCTCGTGCTCGAGCGGGTCGGGCTCGAGGAGGTCGCCGCCGTGCTCGCCGACGCCGGCGTGACGCCGATGACGACGGTCTCGCGGGGGATCGAGGACGCGCCCGCGCGCGAGGCCGGGCTGCAGAACCTGGTGACCGCCAACGACATGGGCAAGCTGCTCACCAAGCTCGCCTCCGGCCGGCTGCTCTCGCCCGAGTCGACCGCCGAGCTCGAGGGGATCCTGGTCGCCCAGGAGTATCGCGACGCGATCCCGCTCGGCGTCCCCGAGGACGCGGTGGTCGGCAACAAGACCGGCTGGATCGACGGCGTACGCCACGACATGGCGATCATCCGGCCGGCTCAGGGTGAACCGCAGGTGATGGTCGTGCTCACGACCGGCCTGGACGACGACGAGTCGGAGTTCCGGATCAGCGAGGTCGCTCGCTATCTGTGGTCGACCCTGTGACGGTGCCTCGGGTCACCGCGGTGCGCACCCAGCGGGTCCGGGTGCCGCTGCACACCCCGTTCGTGACCGCGCTGCGGCGTACCGACTTCGCCGAGACCGTCGTCGTGACTGTCGAGGACTCCGAGGGGTGCGTCGGCTGGGGTGAGGCTCCGCAGGTCTGGAAGGTCACCGGCGACTCGCTCGCGGGGTCCGCTGCGGCGTTGGAAGGACCCATCTCCGACGTCCTGGTCGGTGCCGCCGCCGAGCTGTCGTCGGCCGGCCTGATCCAGGGCGCGGTCGTCGGCAACCGCTCGGCCAAGATGGCCGCCGACATCGCACTGCACGACCTCGTCGCCCGGCGGGCAGGTGTGTCCATGACCGAGCATCTGCAGTCTCATGCGTCACAGCGCTCAGGCACTTCCTGCACTTCTCGGGCAATGCAACACCGGAGAAGTGCAGGAATACCCGGTGAACCGGGTATTCCAACGCAGCTCACCACCGACATGACCCTCTCCGTAGGCACCCCCGACGAGCTGGCGGAGGCAGCGGCCGCGCGAGCGCGAGACGGATTCACGACGCTCAAGATCAAGGTCGGGACCGATGCCGCGGGCGATGCCGAGCGGGTGCTCGCAGTCCGCGAGGCCGCCCCGGGTTGCGTACTCCGGCTCGACGCCAACACCGGCTGGCGGGCGGACGAGGCGGTGGCGGTGCTGACGGACTTGGCCGACCAGGGTGTCGAGCTGGAGTTCGTCGAGCAGCCGGTCGCCCGGCGAGACCTGGAGGCGATGGCGTACGTCCGTCGTCACCAGCCCTACAAGATCCTGGCCGACGAGTCGGTCTTCGACCTCGAGGACCTCGTCGACGTCATCCGCGCCGGCGCGGTCGATGCGGTCAACGTCAAGCTCGCCAAGTGCGGCGGGATCACGCCCGCGATCGAGCTGCTGGAGGTCGCGAAGCTGCACGGCCTCGGTCGTCTCGTCGGCTGCATGATGGAGTCGCACCTCGGCATCGGCGCGGCCGCGGCACTGGTCGCGGCGGCAGGCATCCCCGGCGAGCAGGACCTCGACGCGGGCTGGTGGGCGAGGACCAGTCCGTATATCGGTGGCATCGGCTACGACGGCCCCCGCATCCTGTTCCCCGACGCCCCCGGCCTCGGCATCGAAGGAGTCCTCTCGTGACCACCGTCAATCAGCCCACCTTCGTCGTCTCCGAGCCCTCCGACGACGCCGAGCACGAGACCGAGGTCGTCCCCGGCGAGGAGATCGTCGTCCTGAAGACGCAGGGGGAGTGGACGTACGTCGTGGTCCCCTCCCACTCCTCGACGAAGGACGAGCGGGGCTATCCCGGCTGGCTGCCGACAGCAGCCCTCGCCGAGCCGGTGGCCACGCTGCTGGGCAAGGCTCGCAGCTACCTCGGCGTCCCCTACGTCTGGGGCGGCACCACCGACGCGGGCATCGACTGCTCCGGCCTGGTCTTCCGAGCCGCGGAGGCCATCGGCGTACGTGTCCCGCGAGACGCCCGCGACCAGGCCATCGCGCTCGCGGCGATCGAACTCGACGAGGTCCGTCCGGGCGACCTCTACTTCTTCGCCCAGGATCCCGGCGACCGCATCACCCACGTGGCCATCGCCACCGCACCCCCGGAGCCCGACGGCGTACGTCCGATGATCCACGCCGACGGCGACAAGATGGTCGTCGTCGAGGAGCCGATGCCTCCCGACCGGCTCGCCACCCTCGTCAGCGCCGCGCGTCTGTGACCGCCTGTCTGTGACGGCTGCGTGACGTATCGAGCGGCGCCGGTGAATTTCTCGCGCGCCAGAAGTGACAATTCGACGTGGTGAGTTAACTTCGAACGTATGACTCGTACAGGGGCACTGAGTCCACACAGCCGCGACCTCGCGATCGGCACGATGGTCGGTGCGGCGGGGGAGACCGAGCTCGACGTACTCGTCGTCGGAGGGGGTGTGACCGGCGCCGGGGTGGCGCTGGACGCCGTCACCAGAGGCCTGAGCACGGGGCTGGTGGAGCAGCGCGACCTGGCCTCGGGAACGAGCTCGCGGAGCTCGAAGCTCGTCCACGGCGGACTCCGCTACCTCGAGATGCTCGACTTCGAGCTGGTCCGCGAGGCGCTCCAGGAGCGTGGGCTGCTGCTCAACACCCTGGCCCCGCACCTGGTCCGTCCGGTGCCGTTCCTCTACCCGCTGACCAACCCGGTGTGGGAGCGCGCCTACATCGGCGCGGGCCTCGCGCTCTACGACGGGATGGCGAGCTTCGGGCCGCTCTCCGGGATGGGCAACTCCGGCCTCCCGCGCCACCGCCACCTCACCCGCCGGGGCGTCGCCCGGATCGCCCCCGACTTCCGCACCGACGCGATCACCGGCGCGATCCAGTACTACGACGCCCAGGTCGATGACGCCCGCCTGGTCATGACCATCGCCCGCACCGCGGCCTCCCACGGCGCCCATATCGCGACCCGCGTCCAGGTGACCGGATTCCTGCGCGAGGGCGAGCGGGTCGTCGGCGTCCGAGCCCGCGACCTCGAGCACGACCAGGACCTGGTCATCCGGGCCAAGACGGTCGTCAACGCCGCCGGGGTGTGGACCGACGAGATCCAGGACATGGTCGGCGGCCGCGGCGCCCTGCACGTCAAGGCGTCCAAGGGCATCCACCTCGTCGTCCCGCGCGATCGGATCCGCTCGGAGTCGGGCTTCATCGTCCGCACCGAGAAGTCGGTCCTCTTCGTGATCCCGTGGGGTCGCCACTGGATCATCGGCACCACCGACACCCCGTGGACCTACGACCTCGCCCACCCGGCGGCCTCCAAGACCGACATCGAGTACGTCCTGGAGCACGTCAACGCGATCCTGCGCGTGCCGCTCGACCTCGAAGACGTCGAGGGCGTGTACGCCGGGCTCCGCCCGCTCCTGACCGGCGAGTCCGAGCAGACCGCCGCTCTCAGCCGCGAGCACACCGTGGTCACGCCGCTGCCGGGCCTCGTGCTGATCGCCGGCGGCAAGCTGACGACCTACCGGGTGATGGCCAAGGACGCCGTCGACGCCGCCGCCCACTCGCTCGGCACGACGACCAACATGACCCTGCGCGACTCGATCACCGACAAGGTCCGGCTGGTCGGCGCCGAGGGCTTCGAGACCCGCTCGAACCAGCGCGTCCTGCTCGCCCGCCGCTCCGGCCTCCACGTCGCCCGGATCGACCACCTCCTGGGCCGCCACGGCGGCCTGATCGACGACGTGCTCGACCTCATCCAGGAGCGCCGCCCGCTCGCGCTGCCCCTGGAGGGCGCCGAGGACTACCTGGCCGCCGAGGTCGTCTACGCCGTCAACAACGAGGGCGCCCGCCACCTCGACGACGTGCTCGAGCGCCGCACCCGGATCTCGATGGAGACCTTCGACCGCGGCGTCAGCGCTGCCCCAGGGGTCGCCAAGATCATGGCCGACGAACTCGGCTGGGACGAGACGCGCACCAAGGAGGAGGTCGACCACTACCTGCGCCGCATCGAGGCCGAGCGTCGCTCCCAGCTCCAGGTCACCGACGAGGAGGCCGACCGCGCCCGTCTGGAGGTCGAGGACCTCGTCTGAGACGAGCCGAATTGCCGTGGCGGAGCAAGCGGTTGACGTAGCAATCTGACTCCATGTTCTTGGTCGCTGATCCCCCCGAGCCGCTGGCCACCGACGATTTCGTGCTTGCCCCGCTCCGCCCCGAGCTGCTCGACCTGGACACCGAGGCCTACCTGGCCAGCCCGGACGTGATCCGCGACCACAGCTGCGGCAGGTGGCCACGGGAGGGCTTCGGCAGCGACGACAACCTGCCGCTGGTGATCCGGCACTGGTCCGACCACCAGGCGAAACGTGCGTTCACCTACCTCTTCCTCGACCCCGAGGGCACGTCGTCCCTCGGCTGTCTCTACGTGCAGCCCCTGTTCCCCTACCTGGAGGCGATGGGCGCCGACGCCCAGACCCTGCTCAGGTACGCCGGTGGGTCCACGGCACGGGTCAGCTACTGGCTTCGCCAGGACCGAAAGCCCGAGCTCACCGCCTCGGTCGCCGAGAGGCTGGACGAGTGGCTGCGTACGAAATGGCCGTTGGACGCCTATCTCTACCGGGCCACGCCCGCGGAGGAGTGCACCGTGCACGCGCTCGACCGGCTGCCTCTCGACCGTGTCGTGATCGACCTCCCGGCCGAGCAACACGACTATCTGTGGTGGGCCGCGGATGTTCGCATGGTGAGTTAGTGGGACGGCTGTCTGGCTTCCGAGACGCCCGTCACATACTCTCGGTACATGAGCGCATCGAACCCGACTTCTTCCGGCGGCCCGATCGTCGAGGGCCCGCTCGATCCCGAGCACGACGCCACGGCGTCCCTGGCCCTCGAGCCTGACTATGTTGCCCGCCTGACCGGCCGCGTCGTGGCGACCACGGGAGAGTCCCGAGAGGTCATCAGTCCGCTCAACGGGGCGCCGCTGGCGCACATCCCGCAGTCGAGCGATGACGATGTCGCCGCGGCCTTCGCCAAGGCGCGGGTCGCGCAGGAGAAGTGGGCGGCGACGCCGGTCGCCGAGCGCGAGCGCATCCTGATCAAGCTGCACGACCTCGTCCTCGACCGGCAGGACGAGATCCTCGACCTGATCGTGCTGGAGTCGGGCAAGGCCCGCAAGCACGCCTTCGACGAGCCGCTGCACATCGCGCTCACGGCGCGCTACTACGGCCGCCGGAGCAGCAAGATCCTCGACACCGAGCGCAAGCTCGGCGTCATCCCCGTGCTCACCCGGGTCGAGCTCAACCACGTTCCCAAGGGCGTCGTCGGCATCATCAGCCCGTGGAACTACCCGTTCACGATGGCGCTGTGCGACGGCCTTGCCGCGATCGCCGCGGGCAACGCGGTGGTCATCAAGCCCGACTCGCAGACCATGCTCAGCGCGCTCCTCGGTGCCGAGCTGCTCGCGGAGGCGGGGCTCCCGGAGAACCTGTGGACCGTCGTCGCCGGCCCGGGCTCGAAGATCGGCACCAGCATCATCCAGCGCGCCGACTACGTCTGCGTCACCGGCTCGACCAACACCGGCAAGCTCGTCGCCAAGCAGGCGGCGGAGCGGCTGATCGGCGCCAGCCTGGAGCTCGGGGGCAAGAACCCCATGCTCGTCCTCAAGGACGCCGACATCGAGAAGGCCGCCGAGGGCGCGACCCGGGCGGTCTTCTCCAACTCCGGCCAGTTGTGCGTGAGCGTCGAGCGGCTCTTCGTCGACGACAAGGTCTACGACCGGTTCGTGGAGCGCTTCGTCGCCCGCACTCAGGCGATGACCCTCGGTGCCACCCTGGGCTGGGAGAACGACATGGGCACCCTGATCTCGCAGGCCCAGGTCGACACCGCGACCGCCCACGTCGAGGACGCGGTCTCGAAGGGGGCCCGCGTGCTCACCGGCGGCAAGGCTCGCCCCGACCTCGCGCCGTTCTTCTTCGAGCCGACGATCCTCGAGGGCGTCACCCCGGAGATGACCTGCTTCGGCAACGAGACCTTCGGCCCGGTCGTCTCGATCTACCGCTTCCACAGCGAGGAGGAGGCGATCGAGCGCGCCAACGACGGTGAGTACGGCCTCAACGGCTCGATCTACAGCCGCGACACCTCCCGCGCCCGCCGCATCGCCCGGCAGATCAAGTGCGGCACGATCAACATCAACGAGGCCTTCGGCGCCACCTTCGCGAGCATCGACGCCCCGATGGGCGGCATGCGCGAGTCCGGCCAGGGCCGCCGCCAGGGTGTCGAGGGCATCCTGCGCTACACCGAGACCCAGTCGGTCGCCTCCCAGGCCATCCTGCGCTTCGCCCCGCAGTTCGGGATGAGCGACCAGGCGTACGCCAAGTTCATGACCGCCTCGCTGCGGGTGCTGAAGTCGCTGGGCCGCGCATGAGCGGGAACCACTACGACGTACTCGTCATCGGGTCGGGCTTCGGTGGATCGGTCAGCGCGCTGCGCCTGACCGAGAAGGGCTACAAGGTCGGAGTGGTCGAGGCGGGTCGCCGGTTCGCCGACGACGAGCTGCCCAACACCTCCTTCGACCTGCGCAAATACCTCTGGGCGCCGGCGATCGGCTGCTACGGGATCCAGCGCATCGACATGGTCAAGGACGCCGTGATCATGGCCGGCGCCGGGGTCGGCGGCGGCTCGCTGGTCTACGCCAACACCCTCTACGAGCCGCTCGACCCGTTCTACGAGGACCCTTCCTGGAGCCACATCACCAACTGGAAGGACGAGCTCGCTCCCTACTACGAGCAGGCCAAGCGGATGCTCGGCGTCACCCTCTACCCCCATCTGACCCCTGCTGACGAGGTCATGCAGAAGGTCGCGGCGGAGGCCGGCCGCGGGGACACCTTCCACAAGGCGCCAGTCGGCGTCTTCTTCGGCGGTCCGAGCCACGTGGCCGGGCAGGAGGTGGCCGACCCCTACTTCGGCGGGGAGGGCCCCGACCGGCGTACGTGCACCAACTGCGGCGAGTGCATGACCGGCTGCCGGCACAACGCGAAGAACACCCTGGTCAAGAACTACCTCTACCTGGCCGAGAAGAACGGCGCCGAGGTGCACCCGCTGACCACGGTGACGCGCGTCTACCCGGCCAAGACCGGAAGCGGGTACGTCATCGAGACCCGCTCCACGAAGGCCAAGCTGGGCATCGGCCGCACGAAGCGGTTCACCGCCGACCAGGTGATCTTCTCGGCGGCCTCGCTCGGCACCCAGAAGCTGCTCCACAAGCTCAAGCGCACCGGCGACCTCCCCGAGATCTCCCCGCGCCTGGGTGAGCTGACCCGCACCAACTCCGAGTCGATCCTGGGCGCGATCGCCCCGGACACCGCCATCGACTACACCGAGGGCGTGGCGATCACCTCCTCGTGGCACCCCGACGAGCACACCCACATCGAGCCGGTCCGCTATGGGCACGGCAGCAACGCGATCGCTGCGATGCAGACGGTGCTCACCGAAGGTGGTCCCCATCGCCTCCGCCGGTGGCTCAAGGAGATGTGGCTGCAGCGGCGGTCGCTGCGTACGTTCTACGACTTCAAGCACTGGTCTGAGCGCACCGTCATCGCGCTGGTCATGCAGGCGCTGGACAACTCGATCACGACCTTCCCGAAGCGCACCATCTTCGGGTGGCGGATGTCGTCCAAGCAGGGCCACGGCAAGCCCAACCCGACCTGGATCCCCGCCGGCCTCGACGCCGTACGGAAGATGGCCGGGGTGATGAGCTCGGGCGAGAAGCCGGGGTATGCCGGTGGCACGATCGGCGAGCCGTTCAACAAGCCGATGACAGCCCACTTCATCGGCGGCTGCACCATCGGCGACTCGGTGGAGACCGGCGTGATCGACCCCTACCAGCGGCTCTACGGCTACGACGGCCTGCACGTCGTCGACGGCTCCGCGATCTCGGCCAACCTGGGCGTGAACCCGTCGCTGACGATCACCGCTCAGGCCGAGCGGGCGATGGCGTTCTGGCCCAACAAGGACCAGGCCGACCCGCGGCCGGAGCTCGGTGCCGGCTATGCGCGGATCCAGCCCGTCAGGCCGGCCTCGCCTGCCGTGCCCGCGAGTGCGCCGGCTGCCCTGCAGCTGCCCATTGTTGACGTACGGTGACCAGGCTGTTGTGTTGGTGACACGGGCTGCGCTGGAATTTTCTGGCAGGAAGTTTTTAGTTGACCCGTAACCGTGGTTAAGAGGGTTCGTTGGAGTGATCAGACCCGGGATTGCTCCCTCCCTAATACATGCCGGGTCTTTCGTCCGGGACAGTTTTGCCTCGGGCAATCAGGGC
Organism: Nocardioides sp. NPDC127514; assembly: GCF_040302125.1. Classification (NCBI taxonomy): domain Bacteria; kingdom Bacillati; phylum Actinomycetota; class Actinomycetes; order Propionibacteriales; family Nocardioidaceae; genus Nocardioides; species Nocardioides sp. NPDC127514. The sequence goes on from NZ_JBEORF010000053.1 coordinate 23,737, forward strand.
CCGGCCACCTCCCTCCCCGGCCGGGCCCTGGTGCATTTCAAGCGACCGGCGCCTCGAGGCGGTGCGCTGCGTCGCTCATCGGCCGGGCGTCCTCACACCTGAGATCTCAGGACGGCGATCTCCGGTGCCGGGTCGAAGCCGTGACCGACCAGCCACCTGATCGCCCGCAGGCTCCGCAACGACCACCACGCGCGGATCACCGCGATGTCGACGTCGGCGCCGTAGCCTGCGATGACCTCGTCGAGGTGGTCCTCGTGTCCGAGCGTCAAGGTTGCGATGTCGAACATCGGGTCTCCTTGGCCAGCCTCGGACCAGTCGATCACACCCGTCACCTCGTCACCATCGACGAACACATGGGTGATCTGCAGGTCGCCGTGGATGAACGCAGGCGTCAGCGGCCGGAGTGCCGCCTCGGCGATCCGGCGGTTGCGGCGGACCACGTCGGAGGAGAGGACATCGTTCTCGACAAGCCACCGGCACTCATGATCGAGGTGTGACGCGATGTCGTCCAGGTAGGTGACGCGTCGTGACGGCAGCGGTGCCTCGTGCAGCATCCGTGCAGTGGCACCGGCCGCAGCCCATGCCGCGGACGAGGCGGGCGACGGCTCGTAGAGAGTGCCGAGCGCGGAACCCGGTAGCGCAGCGAGAGCCAGGACCGGCGGTTTTCGCCAGAGGATCTCCGGGGTCGGGATCGGCGCGGCCGTCATCGCCGCGACCTCCGCGTCGATGCGCGTCTGATCGGGGTCGACCTTCAAGAAGGTGTCGCCGACACGGATGGTCACTCGCTCGTTGTGGGCGACGACGACCTCGACTTCGTCCATATCAGCCAAGATTCCCAGGTTGCCGGCGTGGGGCGCGACGGGTTTTGGCGCCCGGTCCGGTGAGATTGGGCCGTGGCGTACGGCGTCGTTAGGATTCGTGCATGACGCAGGCTCCTGGGGCGGAAGAGCACGATCTGGTTCTCGTGGTGGACTTCGGCGCGCAGTATGCGCAGCTGATCGCCCGCCGCGTACGTGAGGCGAAGGTCTACTCCGAGATCGTGCCGCACTCGATGCCGGTCGAGGAGATGCTCGCCAAGAACCCGAAGGCGATCATCCTCTCCGGCGGCCCCTCGAGCGTGTACGCCGAGGGCGCACCGGCCATCGACAACAGCCTGTTCACCGCGGGCACCCCGGTGTTCGGGATGTGCTACGGGTTCCAGCTGATGGCCCAGGGCCTGGGCGGGACCGTCGACGACAACGGAGCCCGGGAGTACGGCCGCACGCCGGTCACCGTCGGTGTCTCCGGCACGCTGCTCAAGGACATCCCGCCGGCCCACAACGTGTGGATGTCGCACGGCGACTCGGTCTCCGAGGCGCCCGAGGGCTTCACCGTGCTCGCGAGCACCGCGGACACCCCGGTGGCGGCCTTCGAGAACGTCGAGAAGCAGCTCGCGGGCGTGCAGTGGCACCCCGAGGTGCTCCACTCCGAGCACGGGCAGAAGGTGCTCGAGCACTTCCTGTGGGACATCGCCGGCGCGCGCCAGACCTGGACCATCGGCAACATCGCCGAGGACCAGATCGAGCGGGTACGCGAGCAGATCGGCGACCACCGCGCGATCTGCGCGCTCTCGGGCGGCGTCGACTCCGCGGTCGCGGCGGCCATCGTCGCCAAGGCCATCGGTGACCGGCTGACCTGCGTCTACGTCGACCACGGCCTGATGCGGAAGAACGAGTCGGTCGCGATCGAGAAGGCGTTCCGGGAGTCGACCGGTGCCGAGCTGAAGATCGTCGACGCCGAGAAGGAGTTCCTCGACGCGCTCGCCGGGGTCACCGACCCGGAGGAGAAGCGGAAGATCATCGGCCGCGAGTTCATCCGCTGCTTCGAGCGTGCCGAGGTCGAGATCCTGGGCGACTCCGACGAGAAGGTGGCCTTCCTCGTGCAGGGCACCCTCTACCCCGACGTCGTCGAGTCCGGCGGCGGTGCCGGCACCTCCAACATCAAGTCCCACCACAACGTCGGCGGCCTCCCCGAGGACCTCGAGTTCGAGCTGGTCGAGCCGCTGCGTGAGCTCTTCAAGGACGAGGTGCGCGCCGTCGGCTCCCAGCTCGGCCTGCCCGACGAGATCGTCCAGCGTCAGCCGTTCCCCGGCCCCGGGCTCGGGATCCGGATCATCGGTGAGGTCACCAAGGAGCGGCTCGACATCCTCCGCGAGGCCGACGCGATCGCCCGCGAGGAGATGACCCTCGCCGGTCTCGACCGCGACATCTGGCAGATGCCGGTCGTGCTGCTCGCCGACGTCCGCTCGGTCGGTGTCCAGGGCGACGGCCGCACCTACGGCCATCCCGTCGTGCTCCGCCCGGTCACCTCCGAGGACGCGATGACGGCCGACTGGGCCCGGCTGCCCTACGAGGTCATGGAGCGCATCTCCACCCGGATCACCAACGAGGTGAGCGAGATCAACCGGGTCACCGTCGACATCACCTCGAAGCCCCCGGGCACCATCGAGTGGGAATGAGTCGTTGACAGGTCTCGGCCGTGGACAATGTCGTCCATGACTGAGCCGGACCTCGCTCGACGACTCCTCGACGCCCACGTCGCCCATGAGATGGCGGCGCTGCGCGGCGTACGTTTCCTCGATCTCGTCACCGGCGAGATCGACTTCGCGCTGCGCTCCGCCAGCGAGCTGACCCTCGACCAGGTGATGCCCCGCGACCTGATCAAGGAGGTCGCGCTGAAGTACGTCAGCACCTTCCGGCTCCCGGGCGCGATCCCGGAGGTCGCCGGTGCGCTCGCGACGAGGCTCAAGGCGCATCCCGCCAACGAGACACCGCTGGGCAAGGTGGTCAGCCGGCCGCGGATCGCCGAGCTCGTCGAGGCCCTCGTCGAGATGCGTACGCTGCGCCAGCAGGTTCTGCGCAGCCTGGCGGACAACTCCGGGATCCAGGCGGGCGTCGGCACCTTGATGCGCGGTACGGCCCGGGGTGCGGTCGACACCGGCCGCAGGCTCGCCGACAACCTGCCGGGTGGCTCCCTCGGCTTCTCGATCGCCGAACGTGTCGCCGGCCGGATGGCGGACACGATGAAGGGCACCCCGGTCGGCGCGGCCGTGGACCAGAGCGCACGCGAGCTCGCGGAGCGGGGTGCCGGAGCGCTGCTCGGCTACCTCACCGACACTGCCGCGAGCTCGGTCACCGACGAGGAGGTGCACGACGCGCTGCTGGAGGTCTGGGACGCGCTCGCGACCCGTCCTGTGCGTGAGATCGCCGACCTGGTCGACGACGAGCAGCTGGTCGCGCTCTTCGTCGGGCTCTACCAGGTCTGGCTCGACGTCCGCGACTCCGACTACCTGCAGGCCCTGATCGACACGGGCGTCGACTTCTTCTTCGACACCTATGGGAGCTTCACCCTCGACCGGCTCCTGGAGGAGTGGGGTCTGGGCCGCGACGACCTGGTCGAGGAGGCGCTCCGCTTCGGCCCGCCGGTGATCGAGGCGCTCGCCGAGGCCGGCGTCCTCGAGCAGCTGATCCGCCGCCGGCTCTCGAGCTTCTACGACTCGCCGGAGGCTCGGACCCTCCTGGGTTGAGGCCGTGTGCCCGGCCGTCGGGATGGGTACCGGAACCGGTGCACTCGATCAGGCAGGAGGCACGAGATGGCCGAGACGATCGTCGATGACAGGCTCTGGGAGAACTTCCACCGCGCGGTGAACATGAGCTCGCGAGACCTACGGAAGTGGCTCGCCGTGCAGGGTGCGGGGGAGATCGCCGAGACGGAGCCGGACCAGGCCGGCAGCGAGCTCGGCCACCGGGTGGCCGACATCCTCGGCAAGCGCCGAGCCGACGTGACTCCCGACGACGTCGAGGTGATGCGACGCGTCGTCGACAAGGTGACCGACCTTCGCGGCGGTGACACCGGCCAGTGGGAGCCGACCGCGGGCGAGGACCACTGGCGGCACCGGCTGATGAACGTCGGACACGACCCGCTGGCGCCGTGAGCGAGCGTCAGCGAGTGAGCCGTCCGGACAACACGCGACCGCGTCCGTATTCTGGCGCTTGCGCTACGGACGTGGTCGCGTGAGTGCTGCGGAGTGGGTGCCGGAGTCGCCGACGTTGTCCGACCTGCGCAGCGCCGTCCAGGACTGCCGTGGCTGCGAGCTCTACCGCGACGCGACCCAGGGTGTGATGGGCGAGGGGCGTACGCCGGCCCCGCTGATGCTGCTCGGCGAGCAGCCCGGTGACCGCGAGGACCGTGAGGGCGAGCCGTTCGTCGGTCCGGCGGGCGGCATCCTCCACGAGGCGCTCGCCGATGCCGGGATCGAGCCGGAGGAGACGTACACGACGAACGTCGTCAAGCACTTCCGCCACCGCCTCTCGGGCAAGCGCCGGATCCACCAGTCGCCCACGAGCAAGCACGTCGGCGCCTGCGCTCCGTGGCTGGCGGCGGAGCTGGATCTGGTACGTCCCAGCGGTGTCGTCCTGCTCGGCGGCACCGCCGGCAAGGCGCTGTACGGCTCGTCCTTCCGTGTCGGTGAGGCCCGCGGCCACCTCCTCGAATGGCCCGACGCCATCGCCACGGAGACCCTCGACCCCTGGGTCCTCGCGACGACCCACCCCTCCGCCGTCCTCAGGGCGGAGGACGAGCGGCAGGCGACGTACGACGGTCTGGTCGCCGATCTGCGGGTCGCCGCCGCTGCTCTGAAGAAATAGTGAGAGGCGATGTCGAGATCGCCGGTGCACGCTCGACGCGTGGGTAAGAGCATCACCACCCACCCCTGAGGAGATCGAGATGAGCACCAACGCACAACGAGCCGGCTGGGTCATCACCGTCCTGGTCACCCTGTTCCTCGGCTTCGACATCGTCACGCACCTGCTGCAGGTCGAGCCCGTCATGGACTTCAACGACGAGATCGGCGCACCGGGCTGGTTCCCGGTCGTCTGCGGCGTCGTCCTCGGCCTGTCGCTGGTCGCCTACCACGTCCCGGCCACCCGGGCGATGGGCACGATCTTGATCACCGCCTACCTGGGCGGCGCGGTCACGGTGAACCTGGTGTTCGGGCAGCCGGCCTTCAACACCGTCTTCGCCATGGCCACCGCTGTCCTCGTCTGGGCCGGTGCGTGGCCGCGCGACGCGCGGCTGCGCGGTCTGGTCGCCGCCTGACGTAGGCGCCGGCGAGGTCGGCGGACCGGTCGCCGCGTGGGCCGAGCACGCGCCCTGGGTCTGGGTCGAGGCGGCGCGCCCTGAGGCCGTGCTGCTCGTCTT
>NZ_JBEORF010000054.1:0-25634 GCF_040302125.1 Nocardioides sp. NPDC127514
CATGGCGGCTCTCGCCGAGAAGGGCGTATCGCCCACCGTGGTCGACGACCAGATCGGCCGGCTCACCTTCACCGACACCCTCGCCGCGGCCACCGCTCACCTGCTCCGGTCCGGGGCTGCGTACGGGGTCTACAACTGCACCAACGCCGGGGAGCCGTGCTCGTGGCGGGACATCGCCGCCGAGGTGTTCTCGCTGTCGGGGCGTGACCGGGCTGATGTGGGCGCGACCTCGACCGAGGCCTACTTCGCGGGCAAGGAGGGTGTCGCGCCGCGACCGCTCAACTCGGTGATGTCCCTCGACAAGCTCACCGCCACCGGGTTCGAGCCCGAGGACCACCTCGACGCCCTGCGCCGCTACCTGAAGGCCTGACGGCCGACTCAGGCCGTGCTACTTCTCCGAACGCTCCGGCAGCCGCCAGGCGGCGGCGTTGTTGTCGAAGGCCTCCAGGCCGCGCGACTGTCGGATGAAGCCCCACAGGAGCGGGCCGAGGAGCAGCATCGCGCCGCCGAGGAGCAGCAGGAAGGTGGCGTCGGCGCCGAGCATCTTGGCGCCGGAGAGCGTCAGCATGATGACGATGCCGCGCCGGATGACCGACTGGGAGACCCAGCGCGCCATCCGGGAGCCGAGGAACGTGCCGGGGGTGCCGCCGAGGATGAGCGGGATCAGCACCGCCCACTCGACGCCGTGGTTGAGCACCTGGCCGATCGCGGCGGCCAGGACGAGCGGCACCGCCTGGAGCAGGTCCGTACCGACCAGCTTCACCGCGGAGAGGGTCGGGTAGACCAGCAGCAGCGCGATCATGATGACCGAGCCGGAGCCGACCGAGGTGATGCCGACCAGCAGACCGCCGAGCGCGCCGATGACGACGGTGAGCAGCGGCTTCAGGCGGGGATCTTCCTCGGGAGCCTCGTTGCCGCCGGTGACCAGACGTAGCTGCAGGTACATCCGGAACATGTAGGACGCCGCCGCGAACAGCAGGGCTCCGCCGAGGACGAGCTTGAGGAAGTGGTCGGTGTCGCCCGGCGCCAGCTTGTGGACGAAGGTGCCCAGGAACGCGCACGGCACCGAGCCGATGATGAGGTACGTCGCCAGCTTGATGTTGGGCGAGCCGTGGCGCCAGTGCACCGCGGCCCCGACCGACTTGTTGACCGAGGCGGCGACGAGGTCGTTGGCGACCGCGGTCGTCGGCGGCACCCCGAGGAAGATCAGCGCCGGCGTCATCAGGGCGCCACCGCCCATGCCGGTCAGCCCGACGACGATGCCGATGCCGAAGCTGACCACGAGCACGCTGAGCGCGTCTTGGGTGAGGAGGTCGGCGAACACGGGGCAACTCTCACATAGTCTCGCCCCCATGCCAGCACCAGTGCCGTTCGCCGAGATCATCCGCTCCGACTTCGTCGAGGGACACCATTACGGTTCCGCCGTCTCCCTGGCGGCCGACGGAACCGTGAGCTGGTCGCTCGGTGACGTCGACTCCCCGATCCTGCCGCGCTCCTCGAACAAGCCGGTCCAGGCCCTCGCGATGGTGATCCTCGGCCTCGACCTGCCGCCCGACCTGCTCGCCCTCGCCTGCGCCTCCCACTCGGGCGAGGCGTTCCACCAGGAGGGCGTACGCCGCATCCTCGCCACTGTCGGCCTGGACGAGTCCGCGCTCGGCAACATCGAGGACTACCCGTTCGGTGTCGAGGCGCGGGAGGAGGCGCTCCGTCGCGGCGAGCCGAAGACCCGGCTGGCGATGAACTGCTCCGGCAAGCACGCCGCGATGCTGGCCACCTGCGTCGCGGCAGGCTGGCCGCTGGAGGACTATTTGGACCCGAAGCACCCGCTCCAGGAGGGCATCCAGGAGGTGCTCGAGGCGTGCACCGGCGAGACCGCGTACGCCACCGTCGACGGCTGCGGGGCGCCGGCCCTGTCCACGTCGCTGACCGGTCTGGCGCGGGCGTTCTCGATGATCGGCTCGGCGGTCGACGGCCCGGCCGCGCGGGTCGCCGAGGCGATCCGGTCCCACCCCGAGTACGTGTCGGGCACGACCCGCGACGAGGTGGCGCTGCACCGGGCCGTACCCGGGCTGATCGGCAAGCTGGGGGCCGAGGCGGTCTACGCCGTCGCGCTTCCCGACGGCCGCGCGTGGGCGCTGAAGGCCGACGACGGCGGCGACCGGGCGCGGGCCGCTGTGATGGCCGCCGCGCTGCTGCGCGACGGGGTCGGTGACCTCGACGGGGTCGATGCCGATGCCGTGCGCGCGACCGGCGACGCGCCGATCTTCGGTGGCGGGCGACGCGTCGGGGAGATCCGCGCTCTTCTGTGATCTGCTAGCGGTCTGCTAGCGAGTCGAGGATGGCGTGGTTTCGCGCGTTTCCGCCGGTTGATGAGGCAACTAGTGGGTGATGTGTGTCACTTCGGTTGCTCAGGCCTTGTGTTTGCTAGCAATTGTTAGCACACTGGAGTCATGGTCAAGAGCAAGGTCACGAGTGCGGTTGGCACGCTCGGCGAGTATCTGAAGGAACAGAGGATCTCGGCTGAGATGTCTCTGCGTCAGCTCGCCGACCAAGCAGGTGTGTCCAACCCCTACCTCAGCCAGATCGAGCGCGGTCTGCGCAAGCCATCGGCTGAGGTCCTCCAGCAGATCGCCAAGGCGCTGCGTATCTCGGCGGAGCAGGTCTATGTCCGTGCCGGGATCCTCAGCCCCGACTCCAACGTCGGGGGGTCCGTGGAGCTCGCCGTGCTCGCCGACCCGAGCCTGACCGAGCGGCAGAAGCACTCGCTGCTCGACGTCTATCACTCGTTCCTTGCTCTCAACAGTCGTGTCACCGACGATGCGCCGGCCGCCGATGAAACCGCTGAACCCCATCACGAGGAGAACCCAGATGCCCACCCTGCCCAAGATTGAGACCACCAAGCCCCTCAACGCCGTCGCCGGTGTCGCGGACCTCGCCTACGAGACCGTCAAGGACCTCGCCACCGACCTGCAGAAGCGCGTCGACGGCTACCGCTCCGAGGCGACCACCAAGCTGACCGACGCCCGCTCCAAGGCGACCGAGAAGGCGACCGCCTATCGCACCCAGGCGACCGAGAAGGCCACCGCTGCCAAGTCCACCGTGACCGGCTTCGACACGAAGTCCCTCCCGGCCCTGGCCAAGGAGCAGTACACCGTTCTCCCCGAGAAGCTGAAGACCACCGTCAAGGCCAAGCTCGACGAGACCACCGGCTCCGCCACCGGCACCTACGACAAGCTCGCCACCCGCGGTGAGACCTTCGTCGCGAAGTTCAAGAAGTCCGAGACCGCTGAGGCCCCGGCCGAGGCTCCGAAGGCTGAGGCTCCCAAGGCCGAGGCTCCCAAGGCGGAGGCCCCGAAGGCCGAGGCTCCGGCCGAGACGCCGGCCCCCGCCAAGAAGGCTCCGGCCAAGAAGACGGCTGCCAAGAAGGCCTGATCCTGGCCCTTCATGCCCGACGGCTCACCGAGGTAACTCGGTGAGCCGTCGGTTATTTCATCGAGTTCCACGAGGGAAGTGGGCGTTGACCGAGTTACCTCGGTGAACATCCCCTCCGAAGTCAGCTCGGGTAGTCGGCGCCGGCGGCCTGGCGGGCCTCCCAGGCGGTGGCGACCATGGAGCGCAGGTCGTGGCGCATCTCCCAGTCGAGGTCGCGCCGGGCGAGCTCGCCGGTGGCGACGATGCGGGCGGGGTCGCCGGGGCGACGCGGCTTGATGACCGGCTCGAAGTCGATGCCGGTGACCTCGCGGATGGCATCCATGATCTGCCGTACGGAGGAGCCGTCCCCCGAGCCGAGGTTGTAGACCGGCTCAAGGTCCTTGCCCTCGGCGAGCCGCTTGGCGGCGACGACGTGGGAGTGGGCGAGGTCGGCGACGTGCACGTAGTCACGTACGCAGGTGCCGTCGGGGGTCGGGTAGTCGTCGCCGTTGATCTGCGGCGTCTTGCCCTTGGCCAGCGCGTCGAAGACGAGCGGGAAGAGGTTGTGGGGGCTGGTGTCGTAGAGGTCCTTGCTGCCGGACCCGACGACGTTGAAGTAGCGCAGGCTGGTGTGGGCGAGCCCCTCGGCGCGCGCCACGTCGGCGATCAGCCACTCGCCGATCAGCTTCGACTCGCCGTAGGGGCTCTCCGGGTTGGTCGGCGTGGTCTCGGTGACCAGGTCGACGTCCGGAGTGCCGAAGGTCGCGGCGGAGGAGGAGAAGACCAGCTTGTCGACACCGGTGGCCGTCATCGCCTCGAGGAGGTTGGCGGTGCCGGTGACGTTCTGTGCGTACGTGTGCAGCGGCCGCTGCACCGACACGCCTGCGTACTTGAAGCCGGCGAGATGGATGACTCCCTCGACGCCGTGGTTGGAGATCGCCTGCTCGATCGCGGACTTGTCCAGCAGCGTGGCCTCGACGAACGTGACGTTGTCGGGCACGAACTTCGCGAACCCCGAGGACAGGTCGTCGATGACGACCGGCTCCATGCCCGCGTCGAGCAGTGCCTGCACGACGTGCGATCCGATGTAGCCCGCGCCTCCGGTAACCAACCAACTCATGCGATGAAGATAGCGGGGTGCCCTGAGCGGTTAGGTTTGCGGGGTGAGGCTCCTGCACGGTGACGGCGACCCGACGACCCCTGAAGGCCTGCGGGCCATCTATGCGCCGCCCCGCCTGCCATGGCTGCGGGCCAACATGGTGAGTTCCCTGGACGGTGCTGCGACCGGCTCCGACGGCCGTTCCGGCACGGTCAACAACGCGGTCGACGTCGACGTCTTCCACGTCCTGCGCGACCTCGCCGACGCCGTTCTGGTCGGCGCCGGGACCGCCGTCGCGGAGACGTACCAGGCCAAGGGCGCGCCGATCGTCGTCGTCTCCCGCCGCGGCCGGATCCCCGACGGTCTCCGCGGCTGCGAGCCCGGCGCGGTCCGGCTCGCCACGGTGGCCGAAGCGCCCGGCCTGGACGCGGCGCGCGAGGAGATCGGCGAGGAGAACGTCTACGTCACCGGCACCTCCGAGGTCGACCTGCCGGCGCTCCTCGACCGGCTGCACGAGGAGGGCATGCAGCATGTGCTGTGCGAGGGCGGGCCGGCCCTTCTCGGCTCGCTGCTCGAGGCCGGCGTGGTCGACGAGCTCTGCCACACGATCACGCCCAAGCTCCTCGCCGGCGACGGCCGGCGGATCGTGACCGGGCCACCCACGGACGTACCGGTGTCGTTGGGTTCGCTCATCGAGCACGAGGGCACGCTGCTCGGACGTTGGCTCGTAAATCCATGACGTTCACGGTCAGTTTCCGGTAACGAAATCTTGAGACCAAGAGTTTTACTCTTGACGGGGTCCGACCCAGCCGATTGACTCACCGATCGTGCCAGGTATGACGGCCGTCACGACCAAGCGACCACGTCAGGCACTCTCGGGAAGACGCATACGGGAGTGGCTGATCTTTGTCGCGTTCGTCGCGCCCAACGTCGTTCTGATCGCGGTCTTCACCTACCGACCGCTCTTCCAGAACATCTACTACTCCACGCTCAACTGGACGCTGGGCTCGAAGTTCGCGACCCCCGTCGGGCTGGGCAACTACCGCGACTTCTTCACCTCCGGCGAGGCGAGCAAGGTGCTCACCACGACGGCGATCTTCACCGTCGCGACCGTCGGCCTCACCCTCGCCCTGGGTCTGGGTGTCGCGCTGGCGCTCAACCGAAAGCTTCCGGGCGCCGGGTTCGCGCAGGCCACGGTCTTCGCGCCGTACATCCTCTCCGGCTACGGCGTCGGGCTCGCCTGGCTCTACATCTTCGACCCCAACATCGGCGCGCTCTCGGCGATCCTGCGCGACATCGGCCTGAACAGCCCGGAGTGGATCAACTCGCCTCCGTGGACGCTGACGATGGTGATCATCGTCTACGTCTGGAAGAACCTCGGCTATGCCGCGGTCATCTACCTCGCCGGCCTGCAGGCGGTGCCGGGCGACGTGCTGGAGGCGGCCGATCTCGACGGCGCCGGCCCGGTGAGGCGGTTCTTCACGGTGACCCTGCCGCTGCTGTCGCCGACCACGTTCTTCCTGCTGGTCACCACGATCCTGAACAGCCTGCAGGCCTTCGACCTGCTGATCGCGATGGACAAGCTCGGCCGCGGCGCCCGCACGCTCATCTTCGACGCCTATCTGACCGGCTTCAAGGAGCAGAGCCAGGCGGGCTACTCCGCGATGCTCTCCACGGTGCTCTTCGCGATCCTCGTGGTGATCACGCTCATCCAGCTGATCGTCGTGGAGAGGCGGGTCCACTACCGATGAGCACGACGACGGCTCCCTCACGCAAGCTGCGGCTGACGCCGCTGACCGTACGCGACTACCTGGTGCTCCTGCTCGCCGTGCTCATCGTCGTGCTGCCGCTCGGCTACATGTTCCTGGCCTCCTTCAAGGGCGCCGGCGACCTGGCGACCACCGACCTGGTCGTCTTCCCCGAGGTCTGGAAGCCGGAGAACTACGCCGAGGCCGCGCAGAAGGTCCCCTTCGGGCGGCTCTTCCTCAACTCCACCATCGTCACGGTCGTCGGCGCCGGGCTCAAGGTGCTGCTGGCGATCCTGACGGCGTACGGCCTGGTCTTCTGCGAGTTCCCCGGCAAGAAGTACATCTTCTGGGGCGTGCTCGCCACGATGATGGTGCCGCCGCAGGTCACCGCGCTGCCCAACTACGTCTTCATCAGCAGCCTCGGTGGCGAGAACACCTACTGGGGCCTCATCCTGCCCGGTCTCGGCACCGGCTTCGGTACGTTCCTGCTGCGCCAGGCCTTCATGCAGCTGCCCTACGAGGTGATCGAGGCGGCTCACCTCGACGGCGCCGGCCACTGGCGGAGGCTGTGGCACTGCGTGGTGCCGATGTCGCTGCCGTCGATCGCGACCGTGGCCCTGGTCAACGTGGTCTACGAGTGGAACGACTACCTGTGGCCGCTGATCATCATCACCGATCCCGAGATGATGACGCTGCCACGTGGTCTGACGCTGCTGCAGAACAGTGAGTCCGCGGCCAGCTCGTTCGGCGTCCTGATGGCCGGCACCGTGATGGTGCTGCTGCCGATCCTCGTCGTCTTCGCGTTCCTGCAGCGGCACATCGTCAACGGCTTCACCCAAGGCGGCGTCAAAGGCTGACGTTCTCAGCCCACAGTTGGCACAACAGGGAAAGGGATGCTTCATGAACACCTCGTCCAACCTGCATCGCTCGGGTCTGATCCTGGACCGACGACGGTTCCTCGGCCTCAGCGCCCTGGGCATCTCCGCGGCGGCGCTCTCCGCCTGCGGTGGTGGCCCCTCGACCAGCGGGGGAGGCGGCGGCGCCAGCAAGGTCGAGCAGATCGACTTCAGCGGCGTGAAGCCGGCCAAGGAGGTCACCTTCTGGACCTCCAACCCGGGTGACTCGATCAAGGTCAGCACCGAGATCGTCAACGCCTTCAACGCCTCCCAGTCCGACATCACGGTCAAGCTCGTCACGGCCGGGGCCGACTACGAGGAGATCGCGCAGAAGTTCCAGACCGCGCAGACCGGTGGCGACCTGCCCGACATCATCAACCTGTCGGACGTGTGGTGGTTCCGCTACAAGATGAACGACCAGATCATCCCGCTCGACTCGCTCTTCGAGGCGCTCGAGTTCGACACCGACGACTACGTCGACTCGCTGCTGGGCGACTACCTCTACGACGACGCCCACTGGGCGGTCCCGTGGGCGCGCTCGACGCCGCTCTTCTACTACAACAAGGACCACTGGAAGAAGGCCGGGCTGCCCGACGAGGGGCCGGAGTCCTGGGAGGAGTTCGGCGAGTGGAAGATGAAGCTCGCCGCGACCAGCGGCGCGAAGTTCGCCTTCCAGTTCCCCGCTCTGGCGGGCTACGCCGGCTGGACCCTGCAGAACAACCTGTGGGGCTGGGGTGGTGGCTGGTCGAAGGAGGAGTCGTTCGACATCACCTGCAACTCGGCCAGCTCGGTCGAGGCGCTCTCGTTCCTCAAGGACTGGGTCTACAAGGACAAGGTCGCCGGGGTCGCCGGCGTCGACCAGATCCAGGACTTCGCGGCGGGCGTCGCCAGCGCCACCGTCGGCTCGACCGGTGACCTGATCAACGCGATCACCTCGGCGAAGTTCGACGTCGGCGTCGCGCCGCTGCCCGCCGGGCCGGCGGAGTCCGAGCGGATCTGCCCGACCGGCGGCTCGGGCGTCGGCATCCCGAAGGACATCAGCCCCGAGCGGCAGCTCGCGGCCGGCACCTTCATCAAGTTCCTCACCGAGCCCGAGCAGGCGATCAAGTTCTCGGAAGCGACCGGCTACGTGCCGATCCGCAAGTCCGCCGACCCCGCCGCGATCCTGAAGAAGACCCCGCAGGCCCAGGTCGCGATCGACCAGCTCCCCAACACCCGCTCGCAGGACTACGCCCGTGTCTTCCTGCCCGGTGGGGACCTGGAGATGGCCAACCACATGGCCTCGATCCTCACCGAGAACAAGGACGTCCAGACCGAGATGGACAGCCTGAAGACGGCGCTGGAGAAGATCTACACCGACCAGGTCAAGCCGCACGTCTGATGAGCACCCGCGTAGGGCACCCCGCGGGGTGCCCTACGCTCGGTTCTCGTGAGCGAGGACTTGGTAGTGGAGCGGCGCCCGGGCGTCGTACAGGTGACCTTCAACCGGCCGCAGAAGCACAACGCCTTCACCGCGGAGATGTACGGCGCGCTGCACGACCTGTGCGACGAGCTGGCCACCGACGAGTCGGTGAAGGTGCTGGTGCTGACCGGCACCGGCGGACGGGCGTTCGCCGCCGGCAACGAGATCTCCGACTTCCTCTCCCGCGACGCGGTGGACTATGAGGACTGGATCCGCGCGCTGCTCGAGAAGCTGTTCGCGCTCCCGCAGGTCACCATCGCCGCGGTCGACGGCGTCTGTGTCGGTGGCGGGCTCGCGGTCGCGACCCACTGCGACCTGCGGGTCGCGACGCCGCACTCGCGCTTCGGCTACCCGATCGCGAAGACGCTCGGCAACGCGCTTGCGGCATCCATCGTCTACCGCGCGGCCGCCGTCTTCGGCGAGCCGGTCGTACGCGAGATGCTGCTCGCGGCACGCCTGGTCGGTGCTGACCGCGCCTACGCCACCGGCGCGCTGACCGCCGTCACCGACTCGCTGGCCGACGAGATCGACGCGCTGGTCGAGGGCATCCTGCCGCTCTCCGGTGTCACGGTCCGGGCCACCAAGAGCCAGCTCGCCGCGTACGCCGCCCGGTCGGAGGCCTCGCCGGAGGGTGACGAGGACCTGCTGCGCGAGGTCTACACCGGCGCCGACTTCAAGGAGGGCGTACGCGCGTTCCTGGCCAAGGAGAAGCCCGCCTTCCGCTAGGGCGCGTCGAGGTCCGCGTCGACGTCACGCCTCGTCGTCGAAGTCGATGCGGATCATGCTGCGCTCGATGGTGGACAGGTCCGCGATCGTCGGCTCCTGGGAGCCGCTGACCTTCAGCCCGAGCTCGAACGGCGACGCACCGTTGTCCAGGGCTGCGCGCAGAGCGGTGCCGACCTGCAACGGTGTGGTCTGCAGGAGGACGGCTCGGCCGTGCCGTACGCGGCCCTGCTGAGTGACGGTCACCGGTGCGGGGTCGGTGAAGTTGAACCGCCATGGCCGCTCGGTGAACACCGTCGGGATGCCGTTGATCGTGTGCAGGCACACCGGCACCCGCAGCGTCCTGCCGCTGCGTCGGCCGGTGAACTCCAGCAGCGCCTTGAGGGCGATGCGTGGGCCCAGCCGAGGATCGGTCAGGACCCGCCTGACCAGGGGATTGACCATCCGCATCAGGGCCGGTGGCGGTGGCGCCAGCCGCACCCTCGTCGACGTCCGTGTCCTCGTCTGTGTCATCGCGCGCTCCTCGCACTCGTCCTGCGACGATGCTAGGAAGACGGCGGACGGCGCGATATACCACCAATCTGGCATTCCGGGGCCGCTCGGTTGAGCCTACGGTGGGTGGATGAGCGCCGACACGATGCGGCGGGGCGCGGAGAAGATCACCCGGCTCTGCGCCGAGCCGCGCGATCTCGTGTCGCTCTGGAACGAGACCACCGAGGTCCTCCAACGGGTCGTCCCACACTTCTGGACACCGTGCTTCTACACCTTGGATCCCAGCTCGCTGTTGATGACCAGTCACTTCCACCTCGGTCTTGCCGAGTTTCCCGGGGAGTGGCTCGCTGCCGAGTACTACGCCAACGACGTCCATCAGCTCACCGATGTGGCCCGCTCGACCTCGGGTATCTCGACCCTGCACGAGGCGACCGGCGGCGATCCATCGTCCAGCCCGCGGTGGCACCGGAACATGGCCATGGGAGGGGACCAGGAGCTCATCGCCAGGCTCCGCACCCGTTCTGGTGAAGTCTGGGGAGCTCTGGGTCTCTACCGCGAACCGCGGGACGCGATGTTCACCGAGCTCGAGAAGGCCTTCGTCATGTCGGTCGCACCGGCGCTCGCCGAAGGTGCCCGTGCGGCGCTGCTGGTGGGGCAGGCCCGCGAGCCAGAATTCGCCGACTCCCCGGGCCTGCTCATCCTCGACCGCAGCTGGAACGTCGACTCCGCCACACCGGGCGTCGAGCGCTGGTTGTCCGAGCTGCCCGACGGTGACTGGGACGCCGGTCGCCTGCCGTCCTCGGTGCTCACCCTCGCCGGCCGGGTGCTGGGCATGGCCGAGAATCCTGACCGCGGCGAGATCGCCGTGTCCCGCGTTCTGTCACGAACCGGCATCTGGGTCGTCCTGCACGGCGCTCGCCTGACCTCGACCGGTGACCCGCGCATCGCGATCATCATCGAGCCGGCCAATCCTGGCCGGCTGTACCCGTTGTTGATGTCCGCCTATGGGTTGACCGAACGCGAGAAGGAGGTCACCAGGCTCGTCCTGCAAGGCAGGTCGACCGCGCAGATCGCCGCCGACCTCGTGCTCTCGGCCCACACCGTCCAGCAGCACCTGAAGAGCATCTTCGACAAGACCGGTGTCCACAGTCGCCGCGACCTCGTCGGCAAGGTCTTCTTCGCCCACTACGAGCCTCGGCTCCGCGACAACGAGCGCCGCGCCCAGAACGAGCAGCCGCTACGCGGAGAGCCCTGGCAAAGCCGTTGACCTGCGGACGAGGTTGACGGACGATGACGCATGCCTTCCGAGCAGAAGACGTACGTCGAGACCGACCAGTTCCGGGACGCGCTGATCAAGCAGAGCGACCTCAGTGGTCTGGAGATCCGGGACTGCTGGTTCGAGGAGCGAGTGAAGATCGTCGACTGCTACGGCCGCGACGTCTATCTCGGCGGCGACTTCGGGCGGGTCGTGGTCAACGACATCGACGTGACGGCGTACGTCGAGGCCGAGCTCGATCGTGTCGAGCCCAACCGGGCGCCGGCCCGCGAGGCGCAGGCGGCGGATGAGATCCGTGCGGCCTGGGCGGCGATCGAGGCGACCTGGGCGGCGACGTTCGAGCGGGTCCGGGCTCTGCCGGAGGAGCTGCATCGTCGGCGGGTCGACGAGGAGTGGTCGTTCATCGAGACCCAGCGCCATCTGCTCTACGCGAGCGACAAGTGGCTCGGAAACCCGGTCCTCGAGGAGGACTCGCCGTACAACCCGCTCGGGTTCGGTCCAGGCGGCGCCCCTGACGGAGTCGACGGACTCACCGTCGACGCGGACCCGTCGTTGGAGGAGATCCTGGAGCCACGCCTGGCCCGGATGGGCACGATGCGCGAGTTCGTCTCGGGGGTCACCGACGCGGACCTCGACCGGCTCTGCACCCGCAAGCCGATCGGCAACGATCCCGAGGCCGACTACACCGTGCGCCGCTGCCTCAAGGTCGTCCTCGCCGAGGAGGCCGAGCACCACCGCTACGCCGTACGCGACCTGGCTGCATTAACCGCTGGTTGAGGCGGGGCGGTGCCCCTACGCTGACCGCCGTGAAGGTCTTCGGCTGGTTCGTGCTGACTCTGGTGTTCGTCGATGAGCTGCTGGCGATGGCCGCCTTCGGCGTCTGGGGGTGGCAGCACGACCCGCGATGGCTGTTGGTCTGGCTCCTGCCGCTGGTGGCGATGTTCGTCTGGTGGTTGTTCGCCTCACCGAAAGCGCCTCGCGGTGGTCCCGTGATCCGGCCGGTGGCCAAGGTGATCGTGTTCGGGCTCGCCTCGCTGGCGCTCCTGGACGCGGGTCAGCCGGGATGGGCGCTCGCGCTGCTGATCTTCTCGGTCATCATCAACGGGTTGGCTCAGGTGCCGGCGATCAGCCGGCTGCCCAACGATGTGCCTCGACCAGACTCGGTCCGTACCAGGTGATCAGCCGGCCGCTGACCAGCTCGGTCGGCGTCCACGAGAACGCCTCCGGGCCGTCCTCGGCGGTGAAGACGTACGGCTCGTCGGGCAGCAGCACGGCATCGGCTCCGACGCCGTCGATCTCGGCCAGCTCGACGTGCGGATAGCGGTCCGCGTGCTCGCCGAAGACGTTCTCCCAGCCCAGCCGCCGCAGCAGGTCTCCGGTGAACGTCCGTGAGCCGACCACCATCCACGGGTCCCGCCAGATCGGCACCACGACCCGGCGAGTGACCCGGGGAGCGGCCCGCACCAGAGCCGGCGAGCCTCCGCGAGCCATCCCGGGCGGTCCCAGCCGAGGCCGTCGAGAAGGTTCTCCATGGACGCGATCGCCTGGGGGACCGTCTCGATGTCCGTGACCCAGACCCGGACACCCCGCTCCCGCAGCCGGCGTACGTCCAGCTCCCGGTTCTCCTCCTTGTTCGCCACCACCACGTCCGGTGCCAGCGCCGCGATCGCGGCCAGATCCGGGTTCTTGGTACCGCGCACGCGCGGCACGTCGAGGTCTGCCGGATGCGTGCACCAGTCAGTCGCCCCGACGACTCGGTCCGCCGCGATCGAGACGAGCGCCTCGGTCAGCGACGGGACGAGCGAGACCACCCGGGTCGCGGGGTGCGGGCCGTCGTACGTGGTGCCCAGGTCGTCGGGTCGGCCCGAATGCTCACCGAGGTAACTCACTCAACGCTCGCTTCCTTCGTGGAACTCCACGAGGGATGTGGCTGTTCACCGAGTCACCTCGGTGAACAGCCACCCCTCACACGTTGCGCCGATACTGTCCGCCGACCTCGAAGAACGCCTCGGTGACCTGGCCGAGCGAGCAGACCCGGGCCGCGTCCATGAGCGCGGCGAAGACGTTCTCGTCGGAGGTGGCGGCCTGCTTGAGACGTACGATCGCCTCTTCCGCCTCACGGGAGTGGGCGGCCTGGAAGGCGTGGACGCGGTCGAGCTGGGACTTCTTCTCGGTCTCGGTCGCACGGGCGAGCTCGACGGGGCCGGCGGGGGCGCCGTTGGTGTCACGTACGAACGTGTTGACGCCGACGATCGGCAGCGTGCCGTCGTGCTTGCGGTGCTCGTAGAGCATCGACTCGTCCTGGATCTTTCCGCGCTGGTAGCCGGTCTCCATCGCGCCGAGCACGCCGCCGCGCTCGGAGATCCGGTCGAACTCCTTCAGTACGGCCTCCTCGACGAGGTCGGTGAGCTCGTCGATGATGAAGGAGCCCTGGAGCGGGTTCTCGTTGAACGCCAGGCCCCACTCGCGGTTGATGATCAGCTGGATCGCCAGGGCGCGCCGCACCGACTCCTCCGACGGGGTGGTCACAGCCTCGTCGAAGGCGTTGGTGTGCAGCGACTGGGCGTTGTCGTAGATCGCGATGAGCGCCTGCAGCGTGGTGCGGATGTCGTTGAAGTCCATCTCCTGCGCGTGCAGCGACCGGCCCGAGGTCTGGATGTGGTACTTCAGCTTCTGCGAGCGCTCCGAGGCGCCGTAGCGCTCCCGCATCGCGATCGCCCAGATCCGGCGGGCGACGCGGCCGATGACGGAGTACTCCGGGTCCATCCCGTTGGAGAAGAAGAAGGACAGGTTGGGAGCGAAGTCGTCGATGTCCATGCCGCGGGCCAGGTAGGACTCCACATAGGTGAAGCCGTTGGCGAGCGTGAAGGCGAGCTGGGAGATGGGGTTCGCCCCGGCCTCGGCGATGTGATAGCCGGAGATGCTCACCGAGTAGAAGTTGCGCACACCGTTCTCGATGAACCACTCCTGGATGTCGGCCATGCAGCGCAGCGAGAACTCCGTGGAGAACAGGCAGGTGTTCTGGCCCTGGTCCTCCTTGAGGATGTCGGCCTGGACCGTGCCGCGGACCGTCTGCAGCGCCTTCGCCGGGTCGATACCGCGCTCGCGCGCCTGGTCGATCACGGTGTTGAGGAAGAACGCCAGGATCGTCGGCGCCGGACCGTTGATCGTCATCGACACCGAGGTCGTCGGGGCCAGCAGGTCGAAGCCGTCGTAGAGCGCCTTCATGTCGTCCAGCGTCGCCACCGAGACGCCGGAGGTGCCGACCTTGCCGTAGATGTCGGGGCGTACGTCGGGGTCACGGCCGTAGAGGGTGACCGAGTCGAACGCGGTCGAGAGCCGGGTCGCCGGCTGGCCCTCGGAGAGCAGCTTGAAGCGGCGGTTGGTGCGGAACGGGTCGCCCTCGCCGGCGAACATCCGCGCGGGATCCTCGTTGGCTCGCTTGTAGGGGAAGACGCCCGCGGTGAACGGGAAGTACCCGGGCAGGTTCTCGTTGCGCAGGAACCGGGTCAGCTCGCCGCGGTCGGTGTAGCGCGGGGTCGACACTCGCGGGATGTAGTTGCCGGCGAGCGACGTGCGGCCGCTCTCGTCAGCCGCGTACGTCTCCCTGGTCTCCTGCCAAGAGGAGAGCTGCTTGCGCAGGTCGTCGGGGATCTCGCTGGCAGGAGCCTCGAGCTCGGGGTGGTCCGCGGCCACGATCTCGTAGGCCTGCTCCTTCCGCGCCGCGGCGACGAGCTCGACGGTGCGGGCGTGGTAGTCGCGTACGTCGCCCGCGATGTCGGCGAGGTAGCGGACGCGCTTCTCGGGGATGATCGGGTGGAGGCCGGTCGAGTGGCGGGTCGAGACCCGGGGAAGGACGCCCTCGCTGATGGCGAGACCCGCCTCGGCGAGGAGCCCGCGCAGGTGCTGGTAGAGCGCGGTGACGCCGTCGTCGTCGAAGGCGGCGGCCGAGGTGCCGAAGACGGGCATGTCGTCGGGGGAGGAGGTGAACGCCTCCCGGTTGCGGACGAGCTGGCGGGACACGTCGCGCAGTGCGTCCTCGGCCCCGCGCCGCTCGAACTTGTTGATCGCCACGACGTCGGCGAAGTCGAGCATGTCGATCTTCTCCAGCTGCGACGCGGCGCCGAACTCGGGCGTCATCACGTAGAGCGAGACGTCGACGAAGTCGCTGATCCCGGTGTCGCCCTGGCCGATGCCGGGGGTCTCGACGATGACGAGGTCGACGGCGGCCTTCATCACGGTCAGCACGTCGCCGAAGTGCTCGGGCACCTCGTGACCGCCGCGCGTGGCGAGGGAGCGGTAGTACGTCGTCGAGCCACCGTCGGTGATGGCGGCGAGCGAGTTCATCCGGATGCGGTCGCCCAGCAGCGCGCCGCCGCCGCGCCGCCGGGTCGGGTCGATGGCGAGTACGCCGATGCGGATCTTGTCCTCCTGGTCGACCCGCAGCCGCCGGACCAGCTCGTCGGTGAGCGAGGACTTGCCGGAGCCGCCGGTGCCGGTGACACCGAGCACGACGGCCTGGTCGGCCTCACGCAGCCGGGTCAGGAAGTCCTCGGGGAGCCGGCCCTGCTCGGCGCCGGTGATCGCGCGTCCGATGGAGAGCCCGTAGCCGGCGATCACGCCGTTGGGGGTGATGGGGAAGGTGGGCCACAGGTCGCGGTCGATGTCGCGTACGACCGTGTTGATCATCCCCGGGAGCCCCAGCCGCTGGCCGTCCTCGGGGGAGAAGATCTTGACGCCGGAGTTGGCCAGCCGCTCGATCTCGTAGGGAACGATGACGCCGCCGCCACCGCCCACGACCTTGACGTGGCCGGCGCCGCGCTCCTTGAGGGCGCACACCAGATACTCGAAGAACTCCACGTGTCCGCCCTGGTAGGAGGAGACCGCCACGCAGTGCGCGTCCTCCTGGACGGCGGCGTCGGCGATCTCGGTCACCGAGCGGTTGTGGCCGAGGTGGATCACCTCACATCCCTGCGCCTGGAAGATCCGGCGCATGATGTTGATCGCCGCGTCGTGACCGTCGAACAGACTGCTCGCGGTCACGATCCGTACGTGGTTCTGGGGGATGTGGAGGTCGGACATGGGCGGTGCTCCCAGGGAATAGTTGGACGTCCAAGTAATTCCAGCATAGGTCGTCCCTGGCGTACTTGCCAGTACGCGACGTCGGCGTCTCAGCCGACGGCATCCCCCGAGGCCGCGCGGAGCTGGGTGAGCAGCGCGGTCAGGCCGTGCACGTCGTCGATGCCGGGTTTCTCGAAGACCTCGCTGTTGAGCGAGATGGTGGCCGCCTCGACGACCTCGCGCCCGGCGTCGGAGATGGCGGCGAGGACCACGCGCCCGTCGTCGGCGGAGCGGCTGCGGCGTACGAAGCCCTGCTTCTCCAGGCGGGCGACGGCGCTGGTCACCGAGGCGGGGTGGACCTGGAGGCGGGAGCCGAGCTTGGCCATCGGGAGCTGGCCGTCCTGGGTGAAGGAGAGGAGGCGAAGCACCTCGTAGCGGGCGAAGGAGAGGTCGTGGGGGCGCAGCGCGGCGTCGACGCGCTCCATGACGAGCTGGTGTACGCGCACGAGCGAGGTCACCAGCGCCATCCCGTCGGCGGCATCGGCCCAGCCGTGCGCGATCCACTGCCGTTTCGCCTCGCCGATCGGATCCATGCGGGCCAGCATCACACAGATGGCTTTACGAATTGATTACGACGGCGCGCCGAACGTCCCGAGAAGGTTGAGAATCACCGCGACGCCGATGAGGGTCGCGATCACCGAGAGCGTCACGACCAGGCCGACGGCGACGGAGAAGCCCGCCCCCTCGTGGCGCGCGCCGCGTTGCTGCAGCGCGTAGAGCCGAGCGACGCTGGTGATCAGCGTGCGCCCCTCCTCGGCGTCGAAACGGTACTGGTCCGTGTCGGGAACGGCCTCGGGGTCGTGCACGGTCCACACGCCCTGGTCGGTCTGCTCGTCATCGGCCTCGATGCGGCGTACGCCGGTCCGCTGCGTGTGCGGCACGTCGCCGAACCAGACGAGGCTGCGGGTGTCCTCGATGATCGCGTACGAGCTCCGGGTCGGCATCGAGACGTGGTAGGTGAAGACCCAGTGCAGCTTGGCGGCCAGCAGCATGGAGTGCCAGCGTTCGTCGGCCAGGTCGAGCTCCACGTCGAAACCGCGCGCGGTCTCGGTCGCCTTGTAGGGCGTTCCATCGCACACGCGCGCGACATGTTCGAAGAAGGGCCTCGCATGAGGGGACACGTCTCAAGAGGTTATCGGTTCCGGGGACTCTGTGGGTTCACTCCGTGGCGTTGGGCGGCACGTCGATCTGGAAGTGGACCCGGCCACCGTCGACGTCGTCGACGGTGAGGATCGCGTCGTACTTCTCGCCCTCGGAGGTGAGGACACAGGTCATCTCCGTGCCGACCTTGCCCTCGAGATCACCGGGGCAGTCGAGATCCTCGGGCGTGACGCCGATGGCGTTGGTGAGCTGCTCGGTCGCGATCCGCTCGACCGTCTTCTCCTGCACGTAGTCCTTGTCCGAGCCGCCGCAGGCCGTCAGAGACAGACCGAGCGGCAGCACGAGCAGTGCCGCGCCGGTGGTGGCGCCCGAGAAGGCGCGGGTGCGTGTCATGCGCACAGACTAGGGGTAGGCAAAGATCAGGCAGACGTACGCCGCACCAGCACGGGCGCGCAGACGCGAACGGCCGCCGACCCCGATGGGGCCGGCGGCCGGGCGGCGGAGGGGTCAGCCCACCGGCGTGAAGTCGCGCGCCCCGATGAACGTGGGCCGCGGCCTCGGGGCCGAGAACGGCTCGACCGCGGTGTTCTCCACGCTGTTGAACACCAGGAAGACGTTCGAGCGCGGGTAGGGCGTGATGTTGCCGTTGGACCCGTGCATGCAGTTGCAGTCGAACATGACCGCGCTGCCGGCGGCGCCGGCGAGCACGTCGATCCCGTAGGTGTCCGCCATCTTCGTGATGGTCTCCTGGTCCGGGGTGCCCGCCCCCTGCATCACCAGCGAGGACTTGTAGTTGTCCTCGGGAGTGGCGCCGCCGCACGAGACGTACGTCCGGTGCGTGCCGGGCATGATCATCAGCGGCCCGTTGAAGGAGTGGTTGTCGGTCAGCGAGATCGAGATGCTGGCGGTCCGCATCCGGGGCAGGCCGTCCTCGGCGTGCCAGGTCTCGAAGTCGGAGTGCCAGTAGAAGTCACCGCCGCCGAAGCCGGGTTTGAAGTTGATCCGGCTCTGGTGGATGTAGACGTCCGACCCCAGGACCTGCCGGGCCCGGCCGACCACGCGCGGGTCGGCTGCCAGCCGGGCGATGAGGTCGCTGGTCCTGTGCACCTCGAAGATCGAGCGCACCTCCTGCGAGGCGGGTTCGATGATGGTGCGCTCGTCGGCCCGGGTGTCCGGGTCGTTGCTGAGCCGGTGCAGCTCGGCGCGCAGCTCCGCGACCTCCTCGCGCGTGATCAGCTCGGGGACGGTCAGGTAGCCGCGCTCGTCGTAGGAGTCGAGCGTCTGCTGGTCCATCGGCCCGTCGGCCGCGGTGCCCCAGACGACCTTGTCCTGGCGGGGGAGCGTGCTGAAGCCCTCTTCGAGACGGGTGGGGTACACGTCCTCGACGTGTTCGATCGCAGCGGTCATGCAGGTACCTCCTCGGTCGGGTTGCTGGCGTCGGGCTCGGTGAGGAGCGGGTAGACGCCGTCCTCGTCGTGCACCTCCCGGCCGGTGACCGGCGGGTTGAAGGTGCAGATCAGGCGCAGATCGGTATGGGCGGTGACGGTGTGCTTGTCGTGCTTGTCGAGCAGGTAGCACATCCCGTCGCGGATCTCGTACGTCTCTCCGGTCTCGCGGTCGAGGAGCTCGCCCTCGCCGCCGACGCAGTAGACGCACTCGATGTGGTTGGCGTACCAGAACTCGTTCGTCGTCCCGGCGGGGATGTTGGTCTCGTGGAAGGAGAAGCCGACGCCCTCGCGGGCCAGCACGATCCGGCGGCTGCGCCAGGTGCCGTGCTCGGACTCGACGCGTACGTCTCGGTCGGTCTCGTCGAGGTCTTCCAGATAGGTGACGCGCATGTTCTCTCGTTTCAGCAGTCGGGGGAGGTCAGGCCGGGTTGCCGTCGCCGAGGACGGACGCGGTGGCCTCCTCGACGATGGCGAGGCCGCGGGCGAGCTCCTCGGAGGTGATGGTCAGCGGCGGCATCGTCTTGAGCACCTCGTCCTCGGGGCCGGAGGTCTCGACCAGCAGGCCGCGCTCGTACGCCGCCGTCGCGATCTTCCCGGCCGCGCTGACGTCCGGGAAGGCGACGCCGGTCAGCAGGCCGCGGCCGCGGACGGTCGCACCCTCGTACCGCTCGGCGACCTTGGTCAGCCCGTCCCGCAGTTCGGCGGCCTTCGCCTGGACGTCCTTCTGGAAGGAGTCGTCGGCCCAGTACGTCTCCAGCGCCGCCCGGCCGGTGACGAAGGCGAGGTTGTGACCGCGGAAGGTGCCGTTGTGCTCACCGGGCTCGAACTGGTCCAGCTCGGGCCGGATCAGGGTCAGCGCCATCGGCAGGCCGAAGCCGGAGATCGACTTCGACAGACAGACGATGTCGGGGGAGAACCCGGCCTCCTCGAAGCTGAAGAAGGTGCCGGTACGTCCGCAGCCGGCCTGCACGTCGTCGACGATCAAGATGATGTCGTACTCGCGGCACAGGTCCGAGAGCGCCTTGAGCCACTCCAGCCGGGCGGCGTTGAGGCCGCCCTCGCCCTGGACGGACTCCACGATGATCGCGGCCGGCTTGTCGACGCCGGAGCCGCTGTCCTGGAGCACCCGCTCCAGCCACATGAAGTCGTCGACGGCACCGTTGAAGTAGTCGTCGTACGGGATCTTCGAGCTGTTGGTCAGCGGGATGCCCGCGCCCTTGCGCTTCATCGAGTTGCCGGTCACCGCGAGCGAGCCGAGCGTCATCCCGTGGAACGCGTTGGTGAACGACAGCACGTGCTGTCGCCCGGTCACCTTGCGCGCCAGCTTGAGCGCGGCCTCGACGGAGTTGGTCCCGGTCGGACCGGGGAACATCACCTTGTAGTCGAGGTCGCGCGGCTCGAGGATCAGGTCCGAGAAGGTCTGCAGGAAGTCCCGTTTCGCGCTGGTGTGCATGTCCAGGGAGTGCAGGATGCGGCCCTCGCGCAGATAGTCGAGCAGCGGCTCGAGCAGCGCGGGGTTGTTGTGCCCGTAGTTGAGCGCGCCGGCCCCGGCGAAGAAGTCCAGGTACTCGGTCCCGTCCTCGCTGGTGACGGTGGCGCCCTGGGAGTGGGTCATCACGGCGGGCCAGCTGCGGCAGTAGCTGCGTACCTGTGACTCCAGGGAGTCGAAGATCGCAGTGGCAGGCTCGGTGGTCGTCGTCATGGGTATGACACCTCCGTGATCGGGTCGTGCGGGTGGGAACGGGCCGATGCGGAACAGCAGCTCCGCGTCGTGCCCGTCGGGAAACATCGCGGGCTCGAAGAGCGGCGTGCGCTCGATCGGGGCGCCGCGTGCGTTCGCGAACGAGGTGAACAGGGCGATGGAGGCGCTGTTGTCCGCGGTGATGGTCGTCTCCAGGTGGCGTACGCCCTGGTCGACGGTGAGGCGGTCGACGAGCTCGTCGAGCATGCGGCGGGCCAGGCCCTGGCCGCGGTGCTGCTCGTCGACGGCGACCTGCCAGATCATCAGGCTCTCCGGATCGTCCGGACGGAGATAGCCGGTGACGAATCCTCCTGGATCGTCATCGACGGTCGCGATGAGCGACGTCTCTGCGAAGTCGCGTGCCCACAGCAGGTAGGCGTACGAGGCATTGACGTCGAGTACCCGAGATTTCGTTGCCATCCGCCACAGGTGCTGACCGTCCTCGAGGTCCGGTGAGCGGAAGTCGACTCGGGAAGCCGACTTCAGGCGGGGCACGCTGCCAGTCGAATTGCGATGTGGCATCGCCGCACGACGCTAACAGCCTTGCCGCGGGCATGCCCGGGTCGCGTCCGCACTCCGATATGCGGGCGTACCGAGCGGGGCGTCAGGTCAGGCAGACGTACGCCGCACCAGCTCGGGCGCGAAGACGACCCGCCGCGGGAGGGTGGTGGTGCCGTCGAGCTGGGCGAGGAGAAGCCGGCAAGCCTCGGTGGCCATCGCGACGATCGGGTTGGTCATGGTGGTGAGCGGCGGAAGCGTGCGTGCTGCCGTGCCCAGGTCGTCGAAGCCGATCAGGGCGATGTCATCGGGCACGCGCAGGCCGCGCTCGCCCAGGCAGCGCAGGGCGCCGGCAGCCATCAGGTCCGAGGCAGCGAAGATGCCGTCGAGGTGGGGGTGGGCGTCGAGGAGGCGCCCGCAGGCGACCGCGCCGCCGTCCTCGGTGAAGTCGCCTTCGACCATGGCCTCGTCCGACAGGCCATTCTCGGCGAGCTCGGCCCGCCAGCCGGTCAGCCGGTCCCAGCCGGCGTGCATGTCGGCTGGTCCGGCAATGGTGCCGATCCTTCGGCAGCCGCGATCGACCAGGACGCGGGTCGCCTGCCGCCCGGCGCCGACGTTGTCGCTGTCGACGTAGGACACCAAGTCCTCGCTGGTCCAAGGGCGGCCGATGAAGACGTTCGGCAGTCCGATAGCGGCCAGATGGTCCGGAAGGGCGTCGCTGCGGTGGTGAGAGACGACGATGGCCCCGTCGACGTGGCGTCCGCGCAGGTACCGCAGCATCCGCTCCTCCTCGCCGCCCTGTGCGATCAGCAGCACCACCTGCAGGTCGCGCTCGGACAAGACCCGCGTGACGACGTGCAGCGTGCGCGCGAAGAACGGGTCGGAGAAGACCCGCTCGTCGGGCTCGGGCACGACCAGCGCGACCGAGTCGGTGCGCCGCGTGACCAGCGACCGCGCCGCCGGGTTGGGGGTGTAGCCGAGCGTGCGGACCGCTTCGGACACGGCCTCAGCGGCCTTCGCGGAGACGCGGGAGCCGCCGTTGATGGCGCGCGACGCGGTCGCCCGGCTGACACCAGCCAGCCGAGCGACCTCGTCGAGCGTGGGCATGTTCACGACAGTGCCTATTCCTTCCGGGCCGGCACCCGATTGTTGGCCGCGACATCGGCGAACCAGAGGCCGCTGTCCTTCGGCGTACGCACCTGGGTCTCGAAGTCCACGTGCACGATCCCGAACCGGTGCGCGTAGCCGTAGCTCCACTCGAAGTTGTCGAGCAGGGACCAGGCGAAGTAGCCGCGTACGTCCGCACCCTGCTCCATCGCGTCGAGGGTGGCGCGCAGGTGCGTGTCGATGTAGTCGAGTCGGGCGCTGTCGTGCACGGCGCCATCCTCCACCACATCATCGTAGTAGGCCCCGTTCTCGGTGATGTAGATGGGCGGGGCGCCGTACTCACCGCTGAGCCGGGTCAGCAGCCGGGTCAGCCAGACCGGGTCGATCTCCCAGTCGCGGGCGGTCGTGTCACGGCCCGTACGTGGGGTGACGAACTCGGCGCCGGGGTAGGGGTTCCCCCGCGGCAGGTCGGAGTGAACGAGCCGGCTGCCCAGCACCTGGTCGGGGTCGATCTCGAACGGCTCCGCCGCGATGGCGTTGCCGAAGTAGAAGTTGACCCCGAGCACGTCGAGCGGCGCGGAGATGACCTCCAGGTCGCCCTCGAGCACCCAGTCCTGCCACGGCCGGCCCTGGAAGGTCAGGCCCTCGGTGTCCGCGGCCAGGTCGTCGGCGTACTTGCCCCGGAACAGCGGGTCGAGGAACACCCGGTTGTGCAGACCATCGATCCGCCGGGTCATGTCGACATCCTCGGGACGGTCGGCGTCGTAGGGGTCGACGACCGTCGGGTTGAGGGTGATGCCGAGCGACTTGCCGTTCTCCGGCGTCGCGCCGCGGGAGCGCAGCTCGTTGATCACGAGCCCGTGCCCGAGCATGAGGTGGTGGGCCGCGACGATGCCGGCCACGCCCTCCTGGCGACCCGGCGCGTGCTGGCCACCGGAGTAGCCGAGGAACGCCGAGCACCACGGCTCGTTCAGCGTCGTCCAGTTGTCGACGCGGTCGGAGAGCGCGTCGTAGACGGTCGTGGAGTACTCCACGAACCGGTAGGCGGTGTCCCGGCTGGTCCAGCCGCCCTGGTCCTCCAGCGCCTGCGGCAGGTCCCAGTGGTAGAGCGTGATCCACGGCGCGATCTCGGCCTCGAGAAGCTCGTCGACGAGACGGCTGTAGAAGTCGAGTCCTGCCTGGTTGACCTTCCCGCCGTCGGGACGGATCCGCGGCCACGCCGTCGAGAACCGGTACGAGGCCAGGTTGAGGCGCTTCATCAGCGCGACGTCCTCGGGCACCCGGTGGTAGTGGTCGCAGGCCACCTCCCCGGTGTCGCCGTTGAGGATCGCCCCCGGCACCTTCGTGAAGGTGTCCCAGTTGCTGGGCGTGCGTCCGTCCTCGTCGATGGCTCCCTCGATCTGGTAGGAAGCCGTCGCCGCACCCCAGAGGAAGTCCTGGGGAAACGTACGCTCGGCGCGGGCTGGGTGTGTCGAGAGATTCATCCCTTGACGGCTCCTTGCATGATGCCGGACACCAGGTGGCGGCCGGTGGCGATGAACAACAGAAGTAGGGGCACGGTCGCGAGGATCGTTCCGGCCTGGACCAGCGCCATGTCGGCATGCCCCTGTCCGGGCGCGACCTTGAGCGCGTCCAGCGCGGTCTGCAGGGTCTGTACGTCGGAGCCCTGCAGCACGATCAGCGGCCACATGAAGTCGGTCCACACCTGCATGAAGGTGAACAGGCCGAGGATCGCCATGGCCGGTCGTGCGGCGGGGAGGGCGACTGTCCAGAACGTACGGATCATGGACGCACCGTCGACGCGGGCTGCGTCGATGAGCTCGTCGGGGATCGCGTCGACCAGGTACTGCCGCATGAAGAAGACGCCGAACGCGGTCACCAGCCACGGCAGGATCACGGCAGGGAGGGTGCCGGTCAGGCCGAGGCTGGAGAACTGCTTGAGCATCGGCACCAGTGCGAGCTGGGTCGGCACCGCCAAGGTCGCGACCACGAAGACCATCGCCGCGTTGGCTCCGCGGAAGCGGAGCTTGGCGAAGGAGTAGCCGGCCAGGGTCGAGAACAGCACCACCGATGCCGCCGAGACCCCGGAGACGATGATCGAGTTGAGCAGCGCCGTCCAGAAGTCGATTCGGTCGAAGACCCGGGCGGCGTTGTCGAAGAAGTGTCCGCCCGGGACCAGCGGGGGAGGCGACTGGATCGCCCGCTGGCGGGTCACGGACCCGATGACGAACGACCAGTAGAGGGGGAAGGCCGACCCGATCAGGAACGCTGTGAGCAGGCCGTACACGAGGAATCCAGGTCTCTTGCTCATCGGAGGCTCCTACGCTGAACGGCCCGGGTGACCAGGAAGTTGACCAAGGCGATCCCCACGATGATGAGGAAGAGCACCCAGGCGGCGGCCGCCGCACGCGGATACGGGTTGGTCGTGGTCTGGGCGGTGTTGAAGACGTACATCGTCAAGGTCGTGTACTGGAAGTCGGAGCCGCCCTGGAACCGCAGGTTGGTGTCGAAGATCCGCGGCTCGGTGAAGATCTGCAGGCCACCGATGGTCGAGGTGACGATGACGAAGATCATCGTCGGCCGGATCGAGGGCAGGGTGACGTGGAAGAACTGCCTCACCTTGGAGGCGCCGTCGATGTCGGCCGCCTCGTAGAGGTCTCGCGGGATCGCCTGCATGGCGGCGAGGATGATCAGCGCGTTGTAGCCCGTCCAGCGCCAGTTGACCATGGTGGCGATCGCGGTCCAGCTGGCGAACCGGTCGGCGTGCCAGGGCACCTTCGGAAGGCCGAACTCGGCGAGCGTCTGGTTGATCAGGCCGGTGCCGTCGGCGAAGATCGCGCCGAAGATCATCGCGGACGCCGCGGGGGCGACCACGAAGGGCAGCAGGATGCTCATCCGCCACAGGGTGCGGCCACGGAGCTGGGTGTCGAGCAGCGCGGCGAGGATCGTCGCCACGATGATCTGCGGCACCGAGGAGAGCAGGAAGATCCCGATGGTGTTCCAGAAGGCCTTGCGGAAGACCGAGTCACCGAGCACGTGGGCGTAGTTGTCCCAGCCGACCCACGGGCCGACCTCGGACCCGTACGCAGGCCAGGAGAAGAAGGACAGGTAGCCGGTGTAGAGCATCGGGTAGAGCCCGATGACGATGAACACCAGGAAGAACGGCGCGACGTAGAGGTAGGGCGAGAGCTTGAAGTCCCACCGGGAGAGCCGGTTACGCCACGCCTGGCGGCGGGGTGCTGCCCCGGTCGAGGGCGCCGGGGTGGCGTTCTCGACCGGGGCAGAGGTGGTGGTCGGCATGGATCAGGACATTCCTTCGACGCCCTCGAGGAAGGTCGCCCACGACTTCTCGGGGTCGGTGCCCTCGTCGACACGTCGGATCGCCTGCTGGAAGAGGCCCAGGATGTCGGAGTACTTGTCACCCTTGAACGGGACGCCCGCCGGCACGGCCTCGGCGCGGCTGGCCAGGATCTGCGAGGTCGGGGCGTTGTTGAAGTAGGGGTCCGTGGCG
>NZ_JBEORF010000055.1:0-19744 GCF_040302125.1 Nocardioides sp. NPDC127514
GAGGGCAAGAAGTTCTCCTCCTCGAAGAAGATCGTGATCTACGTGCGCGACCTCCTCTCCTACGGGGTCACCCACAACTACAGATTCGACGTCCGGAACTACCGACTCGGCCGCCATATCTACCGTCTCGGCGGGGGTCAGCCGGCGCAAGCTCCGGTGTCGACGGTGGCGGTCTGGGAGCGAGCCTCGCGGGCGATCTCGATGACCTGGTCGGTGGTGAGGGCGTAGCCGGTCTCGGAGTCTGTGACCGAGGCGGCGAAGACGACGCCGACGACGTCACCCTCGGAGTCGACGATGGGGCCTCCGGAGTTGCCGGGACGGATGAGGCTGCGTACGGAGTAGACGTCTCGGATGACGGTGCCGACGCCGTAGATGTCGGGCGAGCGGAGACGCTGCTCGGCACGGATACGGCCGGGCTGTACGTCGAAGGGGCCGTCCTGCGGATAGCCCAGGACAGCGATGGGGTCCTCGGCGCCGGCCGTGCGGTCGAACTCGAGGCGCTTGAGGTTGCCGCCACCCTCGAACTTCAGGACCGCGATGTCGATCTTGGGGTCGTAGTGGACGACCTTGGCGTCGTTGGCGCCATCACCGACGATGACGTTGGGGTCGTCGACGCCGGCGACGACGTGGGCGTTGGTCATCAGGTAGCCGCGGCCGATGACGAACCCGGTGCCCTCGACACCCTTGCCGCACTCGTTGGCGCCGCGAATCTTGAGGACCGACTCGCCGGCGCGTACGACATCGGGGTCGGTGAGCATGCGCCGCGGGCCGGGTCCGACCTCGACGATCCGCTCGCGGGCGAACGGCTCCAGGTAGCGCGGGAAGAACGAGGTGCCGACGACGTCGTTGAACGCGCTCAGCGCACGATCCGCAGGCGACGGCATGATCGAG
Source organism: Nocardioides sp. NPDC127514 (assembly GCF_040302125.1). NCBI lineage: Bacteria > Bacillati > Actinomycetota > Actinomycetes > Propionibacteriales > Nocardioidaceae > Nocardioides > Nocardioides sp. NPDC127514. Next base: position 892 of record NZ_JBEORF010000055.1, read on the forward strand.
TCGACCTTGGCCAGGATCGTCGAGCCGCGCACCGCGGGCGTGAGCCCGTTGATCTGCGCCCCCGAGACCGCGACTCCGAGAGCCCAGGCGACCACCAGCACGGCCGCCGCGCTGAGCAGCGATCCACCGAGGGCGTCGACGATCCGGGCCGGCTGCCAGGTGATCTCGTCCCGTACGCGTACGCCGCCGTATTGCAGCACCGCCTGCCCGATGGACGCACACGCGATCACGACGAACAGGGCGCCGAGCGAGACCCACAACGACGGGGCCGCGCTGCCGAGCACCTTCGGTGCCAGCCAGATGCCGATGAAGCCACCGAGCAGCAGTCCACCGGTCGCGAAGGCGCCGGTGATGAAGCCCTGCCAGTAGCCCGAGAGCGCGTAGGCCCCGACGAGGATGATCAGGATCCAGTCAAGAAAGTTCACGGCTGATTCCGTTCGCGTCCCTGGAACATGTATTCGGGCAACTCCTTGATCGGGGCGTCCGGAATCTCCGTGATCCACCCGAGATAGGTGAAGAAACGGCTGATGATTCCACCTGTGAAGCCCCAGAGGATGACATCCTTCTCCGGTCCGATCAAGAACGCGGGCATCAGCCATTCGCTGCGGCCGGGGGCGCCGACCTGGATCCGGTGGGCCGGGTCGATGAGATCTGACAACGGCACCCGGTAGACGGCGTGGACCTCTTCGACCGAGCGCGTGGTGACCGGAGACGGCTCCCGCCACCACGCGATGATCGGCACCACGGCGTGGTTGGAGAACGGGATCCACAGCGCCGGGAGGCGGCCGACCACGTCGACACCGGTCGGGTCGAGCCCGGTCTCCTCCCACGCCTCTCGCAGCGCCGCCTCCTCCGCGGTCTCCCCCGGATCGAGTCGGCCGCCGGGGAACGAGACCTGGCCGGGGTGCGAGCGCATCGTGTGCGAGCGCTCGGTCAGCAGCAGATCGGGACCCGAGGGTCCTTCACCGAAGAGCATCAGCACGGCCGACTCGCGGGCGCTGCCGTCGGCCGGGGGCAGGAACTGTGAGATGTCCTCGCCCTGGATCTGCTGCGCCGCCTCGACGATCTCGTCGAACCACTCCGGCCGCGTCCCGTTGGCCGCCTGACGGTCGCTCACAGCTCGATCCCCAGCTTCTTCTCGACGAGCTCCTTCACCTGGGCCGCACTGGTCATGCCACCCATCTGCAGGAGCTCGACCTCGCCGGAGGAGGACAGGACGTACGTCGCAGGCACCGCGCGCGCCGTGAGCGGCCCGCCCTGCAGCTCACCGCCCGGATCGGCGTACATCGGGAAGGTCACCCCACGCGAGATCGCCTCCTCGAGCGCGACTCCGGGGACCGTGTCCATGACGTCGATGCCGATCACCGGCACCTCGTCGCCGTAGCTCTCGTAGAAGCTCTGCAGCGCAGGCATCTCCTCCTTGCAGGGCGCGCAGAAGCCCTGGAAGAGGTTGATCACCATCGGTCCCTCGAACGACGCCAGGTCAGCCGACGAACCACCGCCGAGGCAGGGCAGCACGATCGACGGCAGCCCACCGTCGCTGGCGGGCCCTTCCTCGCAGGCCTCCACCTTCGACGCCTTCTTGGCCGCGACCATCTCCGCGGTGGCGACGTTGACCTTGGAGGAGGACGGCTCGTCGGCCAGTGGCGCGCCGGACTGACCGCCCCCGCTCGAGGAGTCGGTGCCGCAACCGGCCAGGACGGCCAGCAGCAGGGCGGCTGCCGACGCGACCCGGGCTCGTCTCCCCAGGGCACGGACCATCAGTTGCGGCCCTCCGTGCGGACCAGCTTGGCCGCGGCGACAGGGTCGGTCGGCCCCTCGCCGTACGCAGGGCACAGCTGGGACACCGGACAGGCACCGCACGCGGGCTTCTGGGCGTGACAGATCCGCCGCCCGTGCCAGATCACATGGTGGGACAGCATCGTCCAGTCCCGCTTCTCGAAGAGTGCGCCGACCTCGTGCTCGACCTTGACCGGGTCCTTCTCGGTCGTCCAACCGAAGCGCCGCGAGAGCCGTCCGAAGTGGGTGTCGACCGTGATCCCCGGCTTGCCGAAGGCGTTGCCGAGCACCACGTTGGCGGTCTTGCGCCCCACGCCGGGCAGCTTCACCAGCTGCTCCAGACGGTCAGGCACCTCGCCGTCGTACTCCTCCACCAGCACGGCGCTCAGCTTCAGCAGCGCGTCGGTCTTGGCGCGGAAGAAGCCGAGCGGCCCGACGAGCTGCTCCAGGTGCTCTCGGGGCGCCGCCGCCATCTCCTTCGCGGACGGGTACGCCGCAAAGAGGGCCGGTGAGGCCAGGTTGACCCGCTTGTCCGTGGTCTGCGCGCTCAGCACGGTCACGACCAGGCATTCGAACGGATTGGTGAAGTCGAGCTCGGCCTTGGCATCCGGGTAGGTCTCACCGAGGATGCGGTCGATCCGACGGGCACGACGCACCAGACCCAGGCGCGTCTCAGTCGCAAACTTCTGGGCAGGCACGCAGCAAGGCTACGCGGCCGCACCGACAATCCCGATCCGGCCTAGAGCTCGGCTACCACAAACACCGCTCAACACATGCACTTTCTGCCCTTATCGGTGGGTGATGTGCACTTGTGAGACGTTCCACAGATAGGATTCCCGGTGTAATACCCGCGGATGTGGGGAAAATCCAGGAGGAATGGCCGCAATGGACAACGACGTACTCCGTCAGGCACCGCTCTTCAGCGCACTCGACGACGAGTCGATGACGGCCCTGCACGCCTCGATGGCAGAGTCGAAGCTCCGCCGCGGAGAGGTGCTCTTTCACGAGGGCGACTCCGGCGACAAGCTGTACGTCGTGATCGACGGCAAGGTGAAGCTCGGCCGCACCTCGTCCGACGGCCGCGAGAACCTGCTCGCCATCATGGGCCCCGGCCAGATGTTCGGTGAGCTCTCGCTCTTCGACCCCGGCCCCCGCTCGGCCACCGTCACCGCGGTCACCGACTCCGCCTTCGCGAGCCTGTCGCACGAGGACCTCCTCAAGTGGCTCGAGGGCCGCCCGGTCGTCGCCCGCGGCCTGCTCGCCCAGCTGGCCGGCCGCCTCCGCAAGGCCAACGACGTCGTCGCCGACCTCGTCTTCTCCGACGTCCCCGGCCGTGTCGCGAAGGCCCTCCTCGACCTCGCCGACCGCTTCGGCCGCACCGCCGACGACGGCGTCCACGTCCACCACGACCTCACCCAGGAGGAGCTCGCCCAGCTCGTCGGCGCCTCCCGCGAGACGGTCAACAAGGCCCTGGCCGACTTCGCCAGCCGCGGCTGGCTCCGCCTCGAGCCCCGCTCGGTCGTGATCATGGACATTGAGCGCATGGCTCGCCGCGCCCGCTGATCTTTTAACTTTACGAAGGCACCCGGCCTCCTTCCCACCGGCGTATAAGCCGGTGAAAGGAGGCCGTGTTGCTTTTCCCCACAGATACGGGTCGCGAAGCGTTCGACCACTTCGTACGCTCCCGGGTCGCGGCGCTGTCCCGAACCGCCTACCTGCTCACCGGTGACGCGCACCTCGCCGAAGACCTCGTCCAGCAGGCACTCCTTTCCGCCGCGAAGTCGTGGCATCGCATCCAGGGCGACCCCGAGCCGTACGTCCGTCGCATCCTCTACACCCAGAACGTCTCCTGGTGGCGCCGACGTCGCCTGGTCGAGACCCCGACCGAGACGTACGAAGCATCGGCCGTCGCTGCCGGCGACACAGAGCTGCGGCTCAGCCTCGATGCCGCCCTCGCTCAGCTCACCGCCCGCCAGCGCACGATCCTCGTGCTCCGCTTCTTCGAAGATCTCACCGAGGTCCAGACCGCCCACGTCCTCGGGATCCACTCCGGCACGGTCAAGTCCACCACCCGCAAGGCCCTCGCCCGCCTGCGCACCCTCGCACCTCATCTCGAGGAGCTCCTCCATGACTGACCAGCAGCTCCGTGACGAGCTCCACCGCATCGCCGAGGGCGCCCCTACCGCGTACGTCCCGTCCGACCTGTTCGCTCGCGGACGCCGCGCCCACCTTCGCTCGGTCGCGCTCGTCGTCGGCTCCATCGCCGCCGTCGTGGCGCTGGTCGCCGGTACAGCTGCCCTGGCCCCGACCCGCGACTCCGCCGAGGTCGACCCCGCTCGAGCCCGAACCGATCTGGCCGTTCCCGACACGATCTACGCCACCCCGAGCTGGCTCGCCGAGGCCGAGGAGGGCCGCTACACCCACGCCGACGACCTGGAGCAGGACCTGGCCATCGGGGTCGGCGCGATCGCGTACGTCCAACCAGCCGAAGACTCGAACACGGCCGTCGCGGTCGTGATCGATGCTGACGACGGCGACTACCACCCGCTCGACCTTCCGGACTTCATCGGTCTCGATCCCTACTGGGAGAAGGGAACCGGCGAGGGCTTCGAGCACCGGCCGCTCGCACTCTCCCCAGACGGTCGCGAGCTGGCCTGGGCCTGGGGAAAGGGGCGCGATGCGGGCAGCGACAGCCGAATAGTCCCCGGCGGCGTACGCATCGCCGACCTGACCACCGGCCAGGTCACCGAATGGGACCTCAGCCGGGACGCGAGCACCTACGTCTCCGACCTGGAGTGGTCCGACGGTGGCGAGCGGCTGCTCTGGGTCGGTTCGCAGATGGATCGATGGGACTACCAGTCTTACGTCCCGGGCGATCCCATCGCTGGGGTCATCGATCCCACGAGCGCGTCCGTCAACTTCTACGGCGGCAAGTTCCACGGCGGCAACGTTTCGATCTGGGCGGTCTCCGACAACGGCACGATTGCCTTCAACGGCGCGTTCGACTCCGGTGACCTCCAGATCCAGCCTCCAGGCAGCGAGACCGCTGCTGTGGCCCTTCCGGCCAAGGCCGCCATCGGCGAACCCCTGATCTTCGACGGGGCCGACCTGTATGTCAGCACCGAGGACGGCCTGGCTCAGCTCGATGGAACTGGATCGACGTACAACGCGCCGAATGCATTGCCGCTCCAACTGATCGGCTGGGCAGATGAGGGCCCTCTGGTCACGTCCTCCAGTAGCACAGGCGAGGTCTATATCGGCCAGTTGGGGACGTCAGAGGACGCACGCGTGCTGATCGAGTTCGACGACGCTGGCCATGTCGCCAGCACCGTGAGCGTTGCGTACGCGCTCATCGACGCCGACTCGGCTACGGTCCAGCGGGGCAAGCCTCACTTCCTCCCACCCTGGGTGAAGACAGCAGCTCCCTGGCTGATCGTGGGCGGACTGGCGGTGGCGATCTGGTGGCGGCGCCACCGCTCGAGCGCGGCGGCCGAGCGCAATGTCCAGCCCGCGACGAGGCGTGTCATCTCCGCGGTCGCCGTGGTCGCCATCGTGACGCTGCTGGTCGGCGTCGTCGCAGGGGTGATGTTCATCGATCCTGCTGCCTTCACATCTGGCAGCAACGAACAGGACGACGCCGACGGCCTCGTGACCATCCCGTCGACCATCACCGCCGACACACCCAGGCCCAGCCAGGCGGTGATTCCCCGGGAGATCCGCTGGACGGATGACCCGGATAAGGCTGTCCCTGTCTCTGACTCGCTGGCTGTTGGTCGGGCGACACTCGCCTTCACCGACAACAGCCTCGTCACCGACGACGGCGGAACCGTCGTGGTGATCACCGAGGGCGGCGACTACCGGCGTCTGACGGTCCCGGGGGTCGGCGAGTTCTGGACCGCCTTGGAGGAGCAGAGCATCGAACTCTCGCCCAACGGCCTCCGGCTCGCGTACGTGACCGAGGATCCCGGCCTGAACGTCGTCGACCTGGAGACCGGCGAGGTCTCCGAGCATCCCCTCGAGCTCAACGGCGACAGGATCACCAGCTTCTCCTGGTCGCCGGACTCGAACTGGTTGGTCTGGCACTCCAACTACCAAGACCAGACCGCCGGTCGAATCGCTCCAGACGGCACCACCGAACCGCTTCCCCCGGGCAACTGGGCGAACGCGGGCATCGGCAGCGACGGCGCGGTCGTCGTACGCACCGATTCCGGGACCAGGGTGTGGCCCGAGGGTGCCGCCGACCTGCCCGGTACCGCTCGGGAAGGCATGTCGACGTGGGTCGGTTCCGGCGTTCCGGTCGATGGCGTCGACGATCCGGGCGTCCGCTCGATCGGCTTGGACCCTTCGCTCGACGTCGACCTGGCGATCGGTCGCAACCCGTCGGTTCGCGGGGTCGATGTCGACGCCCGCTCGCTCATCGGTGTCGCCGGCTGGATTGCCGACGGCACGCCGTTGATCGTGACCTCCGGCGACGACGGCAACGACCTTCGTACGGTCTTCCCCGATGGCGGGACAGAGGTCATCGCCCACCTCGACTTCCCGGTCACCCAGTTGTCGATCGCCACGGCGCTCCCGGCCGACCTGGCCGTGATGGCGCCGGACCCGGCGTGGACGCGGACCGATCCGCTCCCGATGATCCTCCTGGTCGCGGGCGCGACCGGGATCGCCGGGTTCTTCGTCTGGCGCCGGATCAGAGACGGTCGGCGAGATAGGCGAGCTGGGCTCTGACGGATGGCTCGGCGGCGCCCAGTAGACCTGTTCGACGTCGGCGTACCGGACGCGTGAACGCGGCTACTGAGGCCGCCGCTTCTGTGGATGGATCGTCTCGTGACGGGCGAGCATGGCGACGTACTCCTCGATCCTGCGCGCCCGCGCGGCCTCGGTCTTCAGGGAGGTGATGCGGTGGTAGAGGGCGTAGCGGTTCTGCGAGGTGAGGACGTCGTACATCGCCTGCGCCTCGGGCACCGCGGCGATAGCGGCGAGGAGCTCGGGCGGGGTCTCGGCGGTGGCCGGACCGGCGTACGCGGCCTCCCACCGCCCATCCGCCTTCGCCGCCTCCACAGCGGCCCGCCCGGCTGCGGTCATCCGGCCCTCGCGCTCGAGACGGTCGATGTGCTCGACGTTCCTCAGTGACCAGCGGCTCTTCGGCCCACGCGGGGTGAACCGCTGGAACGACGATTGCTCGTCGCGCCGCCGAGCCTGACCGTCGATCCAGCCGAAGCAGAGCGCTTCGTCGAGCGCGGTTTGCCAGGTCAGCGTGGTCAGCGTGCCGCCCTTCTTGGTCAGTACCAGCCAGACGGCGGGCGTGTCGGCATGGTGCTCCCCCAGCCACGCCCGCCACGCGGGTGGGTCGGGAAGCAGGAGCTCGTCTCCGGACAGGATCGCCATGGGCGGAACAGTAGGCCTCAGCGCTCGGCGAGGTAAGCCAATTGCGCTCGCACCGAGAGCTCGGCGGCACCCCAGAGGACCTGGTCGACGTCGGCGTACACGATCTCGACGATCGCCCGCGGATCCGCGTCGGCAGGGGTGGCGCCGAGGCCGGAGAGTGCTTCCTCGACCTGGCCGAGGCGTTCGCGGCGGTGGGCGATGTAGTAGTCGAGCGCGCCGAGGGCGTTGCCGATGACCGGGCCGTGGCCTGGCCAGACGCTGCCGACACCGTGCTCGGAGGCGAGGGCGTGCAGGCGGTCGAGCGAGTCGAGATAGGCACCCAGCTCGCCGTCGGGATGAGCGACCACGGTCGTCCCACGCCCGAGGACGGTGTCGCCCGTCAGCACCGCGCCGTCGGCGGGCAGCCAGAAGGACAGCGAGTCCGAGGTGTGTCCGGGAGTCCCGACGACGCGGATCTCCAGGCCGTCGACCTCGATGACGTCACCATCGCCGAGCCCCTCGGTCCCGAGCCGGTATTCAGGATCAAGAGCGCGTACGCCGGCCCCGACCCGCTCGGCGAAGGCCCGTGCTGCCTCGGAGTGGTCGTAGTGGTGGTGGGTCAGCAGCACCGTCGCCACCTCGCCGGCGGCCTCCGCGACGGCGTCGAGATGTCCCTCGTCGAGAGGCCCGGGGTCGATCACGACGGACCGGCGCGCACCCGGCTCGCGCAGCACCCAGGTGTTGGTGCCGTCGAGCGACATGATCCCGGGGTTGGGCGCGAGGATGCACTGCCCGCGCTCGCCGAATGCCCCGCCCGACCAGGACTCGTTCATGAGTGCTTCCTTCCGGCGACGAGGGAGGCGTGCAGGGGCATCATCGACAGGGTGTGGCCGCCGTCGACCTCGGTCACGGCCGGGGTGAACATCGTCAGCACACGCTCCGCGGCGTCTGCGAGGACCTCGTCCTCGGACCCGACCGAGGTGACCTCGAGACAGTTGAGATAGGTCGGCGGCATCATCGCCAGCTCGCCGGCCTCGACCTGGGCGACCGCCTCGGCGGTGCTCAGCCAGAGCACCGAGGACGACTCGCTGGACACGTCCCGTGTCACCTGGCCCTCGGGGAGGCGCGCGACGAAGAACCAGGTCGCGAAGCGCTTCGGCTCGAAGACGGGCGTTGTCCAGGCCGCCCACGGCCCGAGCAGGTCCGTACGCAGCACCAGCCCGCGCCGGGTCAGCAGCTCGGTCAACGACAGCGAGCGTGACTCCAGGGCCGCCCGGTCGGCCTCCCAGTCGTCGCCCGAGACGTCGTCGACGACGGAGTCGCCCGAGGCTCCCGCGAGCAGCACCCCGCACTCCTCGAACGTCTCCCGCACCGCCGCGGCGACCAGCGCCCGCGCGCGGGACTCGTCGACCCCGAGCCGGTGCGCCCACTGGGCAGCGGACGGCCCGGCCCAGCAGGAGTCGGGCAGCTCGGCGTCGCGTACGTCCACGCCGCCGCCGGGAAAGACAGCCATCCCGGCGGCGAAACCCATCGTCAGCTGCCGGCGCAGCAGGTAGACCTCGGGACCAGAGGATCCAGAGCCTGGCCGAAGCAACAGCACCGTCGCCGCATCGCGCGGCTCGACCGGGGTGCGTACGCCCTGGGCGTACTCCCCGGCCAACGCCACGATGTCGTCACCAAGCCGGACTGGAGGGATCGGGATACGCACGTTCGTCACTGTAGCGACGCTCACACCGCCGCCCTACCCCCATCCGAGCCTCAGACCGAGACCCAGACCAGGCTCAGATCTCGACGATGATCTCCACCTCGACGGGAGCGTCGAGCGGCAGCACGGGCACGCCGACGGCGGACCGGGTGTGGCGTCCAGCGTCACCGAAGACCTTGCCGAGCAGCTCGGAAGCACCGTTGGCGATGCCCGGCTGGCTGGTGAAGTCGGGGGTGGAGGCGACGAAGCAGGTCACCTTGACGACCCGCTTGACCAGCGACAGATCGCCGATCTCGGCCTTCACCGCGGCGAGCGCGTTGAGCGCGCACTGCTGCGCAGCCGCCACGCCCTCCTCGGGCGAGACCTCGCCACCGAGCTTGCCGGTGGACAGCAGTGCGCCGTCCTTCATCGGCAGCTGCCCCGAGGTGAAGACGTAGTCGCCGGTGCGAAGCGCCGGGATGTAGGCCGCCACCGGCGGCACGACGTCCGGCACGCTCAGCCCGAGCTCGGCCAGGACCTCCTCGGGCCCGCTCACTCCGAGACCGCCCGCTTGAAGAAGCCGACGTAGTTGCCGGTGCCGTTGTCGAGGATGGAGACGAGCTCCCACCCGTCGGCACCGAAGTTGTTGAGGATCTGCGCCGCAGCGTGGTTGAGGATCGGCGCTACCTGGTACTCCCACTTGGTCATATCGGCACCCTACTTCGCGGACCCGTGGACCGGTCTCCCGGCGACATGGTTTGACCTTCCAACCGAGGTCCCCGGGCCACTATGGTCAGGTCCGTGACTTCCGCAGAGCAGCTGAAGACGTACGTCGACACCTGGTGGTCCTCCGTCCAGGACCTCCTCACCCTCCTGGAGGAGCTCTCCGAGACCGACTGGGACCAGCCGACCGACCTCCCCGGCTGGGACGTACGCGCCGTCGCCTCCCATGTCGCTCACCTCGAGGGCCTCACCGCCGGCGCGCCCCGCGAGGACGCCTCCGTACCCGAGTCGGCCCACATCAAGTCGCCGATGGGCCAGTTCACCGAGATCGGCGTGATCACCCGACGCGACGCCGAGCCGGCGAGCATCATCGACGAGATCCGCCGCTACACCGCCGTACGTCACGACGAGCTGCTCGCCTCTCCGCCCGAGGACCCCGCGGCGCCGGCCTCCGGCATCTTCGGTGCGCTCGGGTGGACGACCGGCAAGCTCCTCCGCAACCGGCCGCTCGACCTCTGGCTGCACGAGCAGGACATCCGCCGCGCCACCGGCCGCCCGGGCAACCTCGACAGCCCCGGCGCCCTCCACACCGCCGACTACCTCCTCGAAGGCGTCGGGTTCGTGCTCGCCAAGAAGGCCGCCTGCGCCCCCGGCACCTCCGTCGTCGTCGAGGTCGAGGGCCACGCGCCCTACGCGTTCACCGTAACCAAGGAGGGCAAGGGAGTCCCGGTGGCAGCCCCGGTCGCCGCCCCCACCGTCACCCTCTCCACGGACCGGGAGACGTACGTCCTCCTCACCGGCGGCCGCGCCTCCGGCGACCCCGCCAAGGTCGAGATCACCGGCGACACCGCGATCGGTACCAAGATCGTCGAGAACCTCAACATCACCCCTTGATGGTGCGACCCCGTTAGAGTCCTTCCATGAGTTCTGACTGGCCCCATGTGCAGCTGCACGTGGTGACCGGCAAGGGCGGCACGGGCAAGTCGACGGTGGCTGCGGCCCTGGCGCTCGGGCTGGCCTCGCACGGAAAGAACGTCCTGCTGTGCGAGGTCGAGGGCCGCCAGGGGGTGGCCCGGATGTTCGACGTCGACCCGCTGCCCTACGCCGAGACCCGCATCGCAACCGGGCTTCGGCTGCGCGCGCGATCCGGTGCCGACGCCGAGCCGGGCAACGTCTACGCCCTGCACATCGCCCCCGAGGAAGCCCTCCTCGAATACCTCAAGATGTACTACAAGCTCGGCCCGGCCGGCCGCGCCCTCGACCGCTTCGGCGTGATCGAGTTCGCGACCACGATCGCGCCCGGGGTCCGGGACGTACTGCTCACCGGCAAACTCTTCGAGGCCGTCCAGCGCAACAGCCGCAACAAGGGCGCCCGGACCTACGACGCCGTCGTGCTCGACGCGCCCCCGACCGGCCGGATCACGAGCTTCCTCAACGTGTCCGAGTCGGTCGCGGGCCTGGCCAAGGTCGGCCCGATCAAGCACCAGGCCGACACGATGATGACCCTGTTCCGCTCCCGGCGCACCGCGGTCCATCTGGTCACACTGCTGGAGGAGATGCCGGTCCAGGAGACCGCCGACGGCATCAGCGAGCTGCGCGCCGCCGGGCTCCCGGTCGGCGGCGTCATCGTCAACCAGGTACGCCCCCGCGACCTCCCCGACGAGTCCCTCGCCCCCGCCCTCGCCGGCTCCCTCGACGGTGAGCTGATCGCCGAGGACCTCAAGCGCGCCGGCGTCGAACCCGACCCCGCCCTGATCTCCGCCCTCGCCGACGAGGCCAAGGAGTACGCCGAGCGCCGAGCCCTCGAAGACGCCCAGCGTGACCTCGTCGCCGGCCTCGGGCTCCCCACCTACGAGCTCAACCGGATCGCCGGTGGGATCGACATGGGTGGGCTGTACGAGCTCGCGGCCGAGCTCAAGGATCAGGGGCTCGCATGAGGTTGGAATCCCCGGTTAACCGGGTATCCCTGCACTTCTCGGGCATTGCAACACCTGAGAAGTGCAGGAAGTGCCTGAGCGACGTGACGGAAGTGACGAGGGAGACAGCCCGATGAGCGCTCACCCACGCGTCGGCCCGCTGGCCGCCCACGCGAACGACACCCGACAGCTCGAGGTCGACCGGCTGCTCGACGACCGCGACACCCACATCATCGTCTGCTGCGGAAGTGGTGGCGTGGGCAAGACGACCACGTCGGCGGCCCTCGCGCTCAGAGCGGCCGAGCGCGGACGCAAGGTGGTGGTGCTGACGATCGACCCGGCGCGACGCCTCGCCCAGTCGATGGGCATCGAGCGGCTCGACAACACGCCCCGCCCGGTTCCCGGCATCGGACCAGGCACCCTCGACGCGATGATGCTCGACATGAAGCGCACCTTCGACGAGGTCGTCGAGTCGCAGGCCAGCCCCGAGAAGGCGCAGCAGATCCTCAACAACCAGTTCTACATCGCCTTGAGCTCCAGCTTCGCGGGCACGCAGGAGTACATGGCGATGGAGAAGCTCGGCCAGCTCTACCGCGACGCCTTCGCCCACAACGGCGGCAACGGCGACTACGACCTGATCGTCGTCGACACGCCCCCGAGCCGCAGCGCCCTGGACTTCCTCGACGCACCTGAGCGCCTCTCCAGCTTCCTCGACGGGCGCTTCATCCGGCTCATGCTGGCCCCGGCCAAGGGACCGGTCCGGCTGATGTCGGCCGGGATCAACATCGTCACCAATGCGCTCAAGAAGGTCCTCGGCGGGCAGATGCTCACCGACCTGCAGACCTTCGTGACCGCGCTCGACACCGTCTTCGGCGGGTTCCGGCAACGGGCCCAGGAGACGTACGCGCTGCTTCAGGCCGACGAGACCGCCTTCCTCGTCATCGCCGCCCCCGAGCCCGACGCGCTCCGCGAGGCCGCCTACTTCGTCGAGCGGCTCTCCGGAGACCGGATGCCGCTCCAGGGCCTGGTCGTCAACCGGGCCACTCTGCCCGACGACGCCTCGCTCACCGCAGCCGCGGCCGGCGCTGCCTCGGAGCGCCTCCCCGACGCGCCGCTGACCGCCGGGCTGCTACGGCTCCACGCCGACCGCGCCCTCCTGGTCGAGCGCCAGAACCAGCTGCGCGAGCGCTTCGCGGTCGCCCACCCGCAGGTGCCGACCGCCGTCGTGCCGGCGCTGCCCGGTGACGTACACGATCTCGACGGGCTCCGCGAGATCGGCCGGCTGCTGGCCCAGGGCTGAGCACCTGAAAACGGGGTCGAGCCAGGACGTACGTGACGTACGTCCTGGCTCAGACCAAGATCTTCAGCGACTCACTCGAGTAGGGGACGAGGGGTCACTCCACGGAGGCACGGGTGCGCGCGGCCTCGAGCACAGCGCGCCAGGAGGCGTTCGGGCTACGGCGGAGCAGCGCACGACGCTCGCGCTCGGTCATGCCGCCCCAGACACCCCACTCGATCTGGTTGTCGAGCGCCTCGGCGAGGCACTCGGTGCGGACGACGCAGCCGGAGCAGACCATCTTGGCCTTGTTCTGCTCGGCTCCACGTACGAAGAGCTCGTCGGGCTCGTTCTCACGACAGGCGGCCTGTAGCGACCATTCATCTACCCACATGGTGTGCCATCCCTTCATCGGAGCGCTTCGCCCTCCCCATATTGATGACGTGGCGCCCGTGCGGACTAAAGGTTAAGGACTCGACCCGGTCGAGTGACACACCCTTCTGGCCCAAAGTACGTAGTCCGAAATGACTAGGAGGGGTCCTGGGACCCTTTTTTGCCTCCCTGTCCGGCGCCGATTGCGAATCATGTGCTATTAGCCGCGATCACCTACGATGACCAGCATGTCTTCGCCGTCGCTGCGCCCGCAGACCGTGCTCAAGCATCTCGCCGTCATGTGCGGGGTCGCAGCCGTCCTCGGCGTCGTCGCCGCGGGTCTCGCCATCCCCTTCGCCGGTGTGGCCGGGATCGCGGCCAAGGAGACGGCCGAGAAGATGGACTCGCTGCCGCAGGCCTTCGAGGTCGACGACATGTCCCAGACGACCAAGATCGTCGACCGCAAGGGCAACCTGATCACGACGCTCTACGACCAGAACCGCGTCTACCGTCCGCTCGACCAGATCTCGTCCAACATGACGAAGGCGCTCCTGGCGATCGAGGACTACCGCTTCTACCAGCACGGCGCGATGGACCTCAAGGGCACGCTGCGCGCGCTGATCACCAACCAGGCCAGCGACTCGGTGCAGGGTGGTTCCTCGATCACCCAGCAGCTGGTGAAGACCACGCTGGTCTACTCCGCGAAGACGGAGGCCGAGCGCAAGGCGGCCATCGAGAAGTCGACCGCCCGCAAGATCCGCGAGCTGCGCTACGCGATCGCACTGGAGGAGAAGCACTCCAAGGACTGGATCCTCGAGCGCTACCTCAACGCTGCCTACTTCGGCGACGGCGCCTACGGCGTCCAGGCCGCCGCCAAGCACTACTTCAACGTCAACGCCTCCGAGCTCAACTGGCAGCAGTCGGCGATGCTGGCCGGGATGGTGAAGAACCCCACCGGCTACGACCCGACCAACTACCCCGACGCCACCATCGCCCGCCGCAACGTCGTCGTCGACCGGATGGCCGCGCTCAAGGTCGTCTCCCGTCCCGAGGCGGAGAAGCTGAAGGACGCCAGCCTCGGCCTGAACGTCCAGAAGCAGCGCAACGGCTGCCTCGGCTCGTCCGCGGAGTTCTTCTGCGACTACGTGATCAAGTGGCTGCTCAAGGACCCGGCCTTCGGTGAGACGGAGACCGACCGGCTCGCGCTGATCAAGTCCGGCGGTCTGACCATCAAGACCACGCTCGACCAGCGCTTCCAGGACGCCGCTCAGGAGTCGGTCGAGGATCACGTGTACGCCACCGACCAGGCCATCGGCGCCCTGGCCATGGTCGAGCCCGGCACCGGTCGGGTGCGGGCGCTCGCCCAGTCCCGTCCGATGGGTGACAACAAGAAGAAGGGCCAGTCCTACCTCAACTACCTGGTCCCGAAGGAGAAGTCGGGCGACTCCAACGGCTTCCAGGCCGGGTCGACCTTCAAGGCGTTCACCCTGGCCGCTGCCATCGAGCAGGGCTTCCCGCTCAAGCAGAAGATCAACTCGCCCGAGGAGCTGACCCTCAACGAGTCCACCTTCGCGGGCTGCCCCGGCGACGGCAACCGCGTCGGTTCCCACACCTTCCACAACTCCACCACCTCGGGCAGCAAGGACGCCTACACCGGCACCCGGGAGTCCGTGAACACCTTCTACGCCCAGCTGTTCCAGCTCACCGGGATGTGCACGCCCTACAAGATGGCGCAGAAGATGGGCGTGAAGCTCACCGCCCCGTTCGGGGTCAGCTTCGACGACGGTCACGTCTGCAAGCCGAGCGAGACCCGCTGCGGCGGCGCGGAGCGCGTACCGACCTTCACCCTCGGCGTCGTCGACGTCAGCCCGCTCGAGATGGCCGAGGCGTACGCGACGTTCGGCGCCCGTGGGAAGCACTGCGACTCGGTGCCGGTCAACGAGATCCTCGACGCCAACGACAAGGTGATCAAGAGGTACGAGCCGACGTGCGAGCAGGCGATGGCCAAGGGCACCGCCGACGCGGTCAACGACATCCTCCGCGGCGTGATGGAGCCCGGCGGCTTCGGCCAGAACCTGGCCCTGTCGGTGCCGAGCGCCGGCAAGACCGGCACGACACAGGACAACAAGGCGGTGTGGCTGATGGGCTACACGCCGCGGCTCGCCACCGCTTCGATGATCGCCGGCGCCAACTCGGCGGGCACGCCGCTCAGCCTCAACGGCCAGGTCGTGGGCGGCAGCTACGTCTACGAGGCGGCGGGCTCGACGACTGCCGGTCCGATGTGGGGCGGCGCGATGCAGGTGATCGACAAGTACCTCAAGTGGGTGGACTTCGAGGAGCCCGACCCGAACGTGATCGCAGGAAACACGGTCGATGTCCCCTGGGTCGGCGGCATGACGGTCGAGAAGGCCACGAAGGTGCTGCGGAGCGCCGGCTTCCAGGTCCAGCTCGGCCCGGAGGCCTACTCCGAGTACGACAAGGGTCTGGTCGCCTTCACCACCCCCTCCGGCGACGCCGCCGAGGGTTCGCCGATCACGATCTACACCTCGCTGGGCCCGGAGCCGAAGCCCGACCCCAAGCCCGACAAGAAGAAGCAGCCCGAGCGGAAGCCCGGCCGCGGCGATGAGGAGAGACCGGCCACGGTCGAGGAAGAGCCCGACTTCGGCTGGGAGTGGCCGACCGGCTGACGCCCAGCGCATAAACGATTGTGGCCCCACCGATCCGGTGGGGCCACAGTCGTTCTCGGGCTGCCGTCAGGCGAGCTGCTTGCGTACCTCCGCGGCCACGGCGCCACCGTCGGCCTTGCCCTTGGTCTGCGGGGTCAGGATGCCCATGACCTTGCCCATGGCGCGCATCCCCTCGTCGGCGGCGCCGGTCTGGGCGATGGCCTTACTGACCAGGTCGGAGATCTCCTCGGCGCTCAGCTGAGCGGGCAGGTACTCGGTGATCACCGCGGCCTCCGCGGTCTCCTTCTCGGCCTGCTCGGCTCGACCGCCGTCGGCGAAGGCAGTGGCCGCCTCGCGGCGCTTCTTGGCCTCGCGGGTGAGGATCGTGATGATCTCGTCGTCGGTGAGCTCCTTGGCCTCCTTGCCGGCGACCTCGGCCTCGGTGATCGAGGCCATGACCATGCGCAGCGTGCCGGCGCGCTCCTTGTCACGGGCCTTCATCGCGGAGGTCAGGTCGGTCCTCAGCTGGTCCTTCAGAGTGCTCATGGAACCATTGTGGCAGGGTTGAGCCATGCGGCTCGCCTCAGTAATCGGCCCAGTAGTCGGCACAGCACTTGGCACCGGGCTCGCCACCGGCGCGGCCATGACGGCGTACGCCTTGTGGGAGGCCCGTCAATACACGCTGCGCCACGTCGGACTGCCGGTGCTCCCCGAGGGCGCGGACCCGCTGCGGGTGCTGCATCTCTCCGACATGCACGTGGTCCCGTCGCAGCACAAGAAGCTCGACTGGATCGCATCGCTGGCTTCCCTGAAGCCCGACCTGGTCGTCGACACCGGTGACAACCTGGCCCACCAGCGGGCAGTGCCGTCGATCGTCAACGCCCTCGGCACGCTGCTCGACGTACCGGGCGTCTTCGTGCACGGCTCCAACGACTACTACGAGCCACGGCTGCGCAACCCGATCGGCTACCTGCTGCCCGACAACGGCAAGCGGCAGACGAACGTGCCCGAGCTCCCCTGGCGTGACCTGTCCGCGTCCTTCACCAAGTCCGGCTGGCTGGACCTCACCAACACGCGTACGTCGCTGACCGTCAAGGGCATCGAGTTCGCCTTCGCGGGCGTCGACGACCCCCACCTCCGCCTCGACGACCTGTCCGCGGTCGCCGGCCCCGCGGACCCGTCCGCGGACGTACGCCTCGGGGTCGCGCACGCTCCCTATCTGCGGGTCCTGGACCAGTTCACCGCCGACGGCTACGACGCGATCCTGGCCGGCCACACCCACGGCGGCCAGATCTGCCTGCCGGGCGGGCGAGCCCTGGCCACCAACTGCGATCTCGACCCCGCCCGGGTACGCGGCCTGCACACTCACACCCACGGCGGACGGCAGGCGTGGCTGCACGTCTCGGCCGGCCTCGGCACCTCGCCCTACACCCGGATCCGCATCGCTTGCCGCCCCGAGGCGACGCTCCTGACGCTCACGCCGCGCGGGGCGTCTCGTCGGTAGGGGCCGATTACGGATCGAGGGAGTCTCTGGGCTATGCTCATTCCTCGTTGGACCGTTTGTTCGGTGCAGCATTCGGGTTGTAGCGCAGCTTGGTAGCGCACCTCGTTCGGGACGAGGGGGCCGCAGGTTCAAATCCTGTCAACCCGACATCGAGCTCAGGCTCGGAGATCGCAAGGTCTCCGAGCCTGATCCCGTTTTGCGGCGCAGTAGAGTCGACGCCATGAGCTTCGACACGCGCAACGGCACCCGTGGCGCCAAGCAGCCCTCGGCCAACCTCCTCCTGAAGCTGGGCAACAAGCTGATGATGAGGCGAGCCCGCAAGAGCAGCGGCACCACGGCCGGGATGCGTCTGCTCGTGCTCACCACGATCGGCAAGAAGAGCGGCGAGCCCCGTTCGACGCCGCTTGCGTGGTTCCCGGGCGACGACGGCACCTGGCTGATCGCCGCCTCGGCAGCCGGCGGACCGAAGAACCCGGCGTGGTACTACAACCTCGCCGCCAACCCGGACCGGGTCACCATCGAGCTCGGCGGCGAGACCATCCCGGTGGTCGCCGAGCAGCTGCACGGCGAGGAGCGCGCCCGTGCGTGGGCTGCGATCGTCGAGTCGGCCGCCAACTTCGGGAGCTACGAGGAGAAGACCGACCGCGAGATCCCGGTCATCCGTCTCACCCGCGCCTGAGTTCAAATGTGACGCGCGGCATGCGAAACTGCCCCTCATGAGCAACGACCCCGCCGACAAGCTCGCCGCGCCGTCGTTCGGTTTCAAGAAGAAGCGTGGGGGCACGAAGCCGGCGAACGCCAAGCCTGAGAAGACCCAGCCCGCGAAGACTCAGCCCCAGAAGACCCAGGCCCCGAAGACCCAGGCCCCGAAGGCTCGGGTCGAGAAGGCACCGGTCGAGACCGCTGCGGTCGAAACGGCCTCCACGGAGAAGACCCAGGTGCTGGAGAAGACGGCACCACCCGTCGTAGCGCCCGAGCCACCTGCGAAGAAGTCCCCGGAGAAGCAGAAGGCGCAGAAGCCGCCGAAGCCCGCGAAGGAACCGAGGGCACCCAAGCAGCCCAAGGACCCGAGCCAGCGACGGATCAACCTCGGCACCCCGTCGGGCCTCTCCGCGGCCGTCATGATCGGCGCCATCGTCGGCGCGTTCATGGCCCTGGCGGTCTGGTTCAGCGGCACCGTGAGCCAGTGGACGCGAGGCACCTCGTCGCTCGGCGACAAGGGAGCGATCATCCTGATCGCCGTCTTCGCCCTCGCGATCATCGTCGGCGGCTACCTCCTCCGCCTCGCTGGCGCCCGCTCCCCCTTCACGATCAGTTTCCTCGGCTCGGCGCTCGTCGCCGTACTCTCGATGCTCTTCCTCACCGACCTCTTCGTCCACGCCTGGGGAGTGATCATTGTCGTGATCCTCGCCGCCGCCGCGTACGCCCTCGCCTACTGGGTCACCACCAACTACATCGACTGACAAGCTCCCGCCGACCGTGGCCAGCAGGTCCGTGATCGGCGGCTGCGGCCACTCGTCGGACGGGGTGGCCAGCGGGGTGTCGATGACCAGCGGATAGGGGATG
>NZ_JBEORF010000056.1:0-17875 GCF_040302125.1 Nocardioides sp. NPDC127514
AAGGCCACCGCGCAGCGGCGCCCGAAGGGCGTCCTTGACGCGGCGCACGATCGAGAAACACTCAAATCAAGGGTCGGCGGCGAACCCCGAAACGAGGAACAGTCCCTAACCGAGGTTTCCCGCGGAAGAACCGTGTTGGTCTCGACACGCCTCCGCCTAGCGGCTCCGGCGGCTCGACCAGCGGAGGCGGCTCGACCAGCGGAGCACGGCGGCTCGACCAGCGGCCGGAGCATCAGCGCCCGACGGCATACCCCTGCGCACCCCGAGCATTAGCAGCAGCAGAAAGCGTCCCATTGTCCGGATCCCGAGTAACCGCAGAAAGCCGCCCCAGCGACCAGTCTCCACTCAGCTCGACAGCGTGCCCCCGCCGCCGCAGCCCCTCGATGACCGAATCCCCGAGCCGGTCCTCGAGCACCGCACCCGCAGGAGTCCACGTACGCGGCCAGAAGGACCCAGGAAACGATGTCGAGTGGAGGGCCGGGGCATCGATGGCCTCCTGCGGCGAATAGCCGCCGACGAGAGTGCGCAACAGATAGAGCAGCTGCCACTGATCCTGCTGGTCGCCTCCGGGAGAGCCGACGGCGGTGACGGCCCGGCCGTCGCGGAGGACGAGAGTGGGCGTGAGAGTCGTGCGCGGCCGCCGGCCGGGGGTGAGGGTGGAGGGCAGGTCCGGCTCGAGCCAGGTCATCTGGAGGCGGGTGCCGAGACAGAAGCCGAGCTCGGGGATCGTGGGCGAGGACTGCAGCCACCCGCCCGAGGGGGTGACCGCGATCATGTTGCCCCAGCGGTCGGTGACGTCGATATGGCAGGTGTCGCCGCGGGTCTCGCCATCGTGCGAGACGGTCGGCTCCCCGACCCCGGACGCGGCAGCGGCGGGGTCGTAGGTCTCGCGCAGCGGCGGGAAGGCCTTCGCGCCGAGCCCGGGCCTGACCTCGGCCGAGGCGACATCGGTGATGAGGGGCCGGCGGGTGGCTGCGTACTCCTGGGACAGGAGAGTCTCGATCACGGCCGGATCGGCGCCGTCGCCGTAGTGGGCGTCGCGGTCGGCGAAGGCGAGCTTGGTCGCCTCCAGGATCGTGTGCGCGCCGTCGGGGTTGCTGGGGTCGAGCAGCGCATCGTCGAGCGGCTCGAGCAGGTTGAGGGCCTGCAGCAGCACCGGCCCCTGCGTCCACGGCCCGGCCTTCGCGATGGTGTGGCCCCGGAACTCCGTCGTCACCGGTGTCTCGTACGCAGCCGAGAACCCGGCCATGTCGGCCGCCGTGATCACACCGGAATGATCGGTTCCGGAGGAGTGGCGGTGCGGGGTGCGTACGAACCGTTCGATCGCCTCGGCGACGAAGCCGCTCCCCCAAGCGGCACGCGCCGCGTCGATACGCTCTTCACGGGTCGCTGCGCCGTCACCTGCGGCGACGAGACGGTCGAGCACGGCGGCATAGGCCTCGTTGCGGACCATCGTGTCCGGCTCCGGCAGCTCGCCGTCGACGAGCCAGTGAGCGGCAGACGTGGGCCAATGATCGCGGAACAGGTCGGCCACGGCCGCGATCGTGGAGACTGCCCGGCCCAGGATCGGGTGGCCGTTGCGGGCGTAGTCGATGGCGTAGGCGAGCACCTCGCCCAGCTCCCAGGTGCCGTGGTCGCGCAGCAGCATCAGCCAGGCCTCGACCGCGCCCGGAACGGCGGCGGCCAGCGCGCCCGAGCCGGGGACCAGCTCGAGGCCCTCGGCCCGCATGTGCTCCACCGAAGCCCCGGCCGGCGCCGGCCCCTGGCCCATCAGGACCGTCGGCGCGCCGTCGGCAGCAGCGAAGATCCCGACCAGGTCGCCACCCGGCCCGTTGAGGTGGGGTTCGACCACGTGCAGCACGAACCCACCCGCGACCACCGCGTCGAAGGCGTTACCGCCGCGCTCGAGGACCGCCTGCGCGGCACCGCTGGCCAGCCAGTGCGTCGAGCCGACCATGCCGAACCTCCCCAGCAGGTCGGGACGGGTCTTGAACGCGGCCGGAGGAGTGTAGGAGGAAGGCACGCCCCTCAGGCTACGAGCGCGTGTCGAGCATCCTGTCGGCGGCCCAGCGCCGGGATAGGGTCGCCCCATGAGTGCGCCAGCGGTCCGGGGCCGCCTGCAATGGTCAGTGGTCGTGCCGATCCTCGCCCTGGTGGTGCTGGTCTTCGCGTGGCTCCGCCACGACCACTGGACGATCCTGGCCGTGGTGGCGGCGGTGCTGATCGGTGCGGTGCTGGGCGCGGTCCACCACGCCGAGGTCGTCGCCCACAAGGTCGGCGAGCCGTTCGGCTCGCTGATCCTCGCGATCGCGGTGACCGTGATCGAGGTCGGTCTGATCGTGATGCTGATGACCAGCGGTGGCGACAACACCAGCACCTATGCCCGCGACACCGTCTTCGCCGCGGTGATGATCACCCTCAACGGCATCGTCGGGCTCTCGCTCATGGTCGGCGCCCTCAAGCACGGGCTGGTCAGCTTCAACGCCGCGGGCACCGGGTCGGCGGTCGCCACCGTCATCGCCCTGGCCGGTCTCACCCTGGTGCTGCCGAGGTTCACGACGTCGGCGCAGGGCCCGCAGTACTCGACGTCGCAACTCGTCTTCGCCGCCATCGCCTCGCTGGCGCTCTACGTCGCCTTCCTCTTCACCCAGACGGTCCGCCACCGCGACTTCTTCCTCCCCGTCACCAGCGACGAGCACGGTCGGATGACCGGTCTGGTCGATCTCGACAAGGACAGCCACGCCGACCCGCCCTCGGCGGGCGAGGCCGCCCTCAGCCTGGCCCTCCTCCTGGTCTCCCTCGTCGCCGTGGTCGGCCTGGCGAAGGTCCTCTCCCCCACGATCGAGAGCACCGTCAAGAGCCTCGGGTTCCCCTACGCGGTCGTGGGTGTCGTGATCGCTCTCCTCGTCCTCGCTCCCGAGTCGATCGCCGCGGTCCGCAACGCGTCTCGGGACCGGGTCCAGACGAGCCTCAACCTCGCCTACGGCTCAGCGATGGCGTCGATCGGACTCACCATCCCCGCCCTCGCCGTGGCGATGATCTGGCTGACCGGTCCCCTCGAGCTGGGCCTCGAGCCGACCCAGATCGTGCTGCTGGTCATCTCGGTGTTCGTCACCGGGCTCACCGTCGTCCAGGGCCGCGTCTACGCCCTGCAGGGGTTCGTCCACCTCGTCCTGCTGGCCGCGTTCCTGTTCCTCTCGATGCAGCCTTAGGAACTGGTCTCAGACGTCCTCGCCCGTTACCTGCCAGTAGACGGGCCGGAACGCCTGGGACTATCGGGGCAAGGAGGACAGAGCGGCCATGGCTTCATCGAGGAGCTTCTCCTGCTCGATCCGGCGAAACGTAGCCGGGCCCGCGGTGGCGATCATGTCGTACGCGGCTCGCTCGTCCTCGGTGAGCTCACGGAGCTTGCGTTCCGATGGCTTGAGCGGTTTGCCGTCCTTGTCGTCGAGCACCCCGTGCTCGGCGTGGCGATTCATTGCGACCGCATCCATCAGGATCGACGAGACCTCGGGCAGCGCTGCCCGGAAGCGATCAAGGATCGCATAGCCGTCGGCGTCCATGTCGCCCCAGTAGACGACCCTCTGGGCATCCCGAACCCATGGAATCTCCGCGACCAGCGCCGTGGCCGCAGCCCCGCCGCCCTCGACGACAACCGTGCCGGCCAGCTCCGGGAAGAAGACCCGACAGTCCCGGTTCTCAACGACCAGGACGGTCTGTGGCTGGTAGGCGATGTCGTGGTCGTCCCCCGCGGTCCACGCGTCGTGGCGCCGGCCCCCTTTCGCACGATAGGTCGGATCGACGTACGTCAGGTGGACCGCCGTGGGCCGCTTCCGGAGTTCGCCCGCGAGATCACGCCCGGTCAGCCCGTTGACCAAGGACATGTTCGTGTCGAGCCACTTGGTGTGCAGATGAGGAACTGGGAGCTGTCGAGCACTCCAGTGGCTCACGTCGGGGTGCTCGGCCAGAAAGCCGAGCACCCTCCAGAGTGCCTCCCGATCGGTTTCCGGGAGACCGACGACCTTCTTGAGCGTGCCCGGGGTGAGCAACGCGCCCGCCGCGTGCATGCGTCGTGCTATTTCTTTGGCGGCTTCGATATCCACCATGACCGGTCCGCCGCCCAGGACCGCCAAGGCAGCTTCCGCAGAGGCCAGGTCGGGTGCATGGAGCGACATGGGCGCCGCGACGCGCTGCCGCCTCACCGAGATTTCGGGGCTGTTCACCCAGGCACCGGCCCCGGCTTCTGTAGGCATTCCGAGACGCCTCCACTCGGATCGCCACTCACCCCAGGAGTCCATCAGATCCCGCTCCACGATGGCTCCGCTGGTCACGTTCGGCCGCAGCGAGACTTGGAATGGGTACTCCTCGCCACGCGTCTCCGCGCAGACCGCCGCCGCCCACTTGCTCTTGACCTGGCCAGCGAGTTTCACCCCCGCGTCAACAGGTCGCACCAACCGAGCAATCACCGTGCGGCGACCTCCTCGAGGCCGACCTCGAGCTTCGGGTAGGAATGGCCTTGGGCGTCCTTGAGCACCGTGTACTGGACGTCGACATGGGGCTCGATGGCGCTGTGCTTGTCGTTCGGTGCACCAATGATGAGCTGGAAGCCGAGGCCTCGCCAGGCGCCGATGGCGCGGCCGGTGAAGCGGGCATCGGCCTTGATCAGCGCCTCGTCGAGGAAGACCGGGGCGTAGCGCGGCCGCTCCGCACCCGCGTCACCGAGCTGGTAGCGCAGCGCTGCGCCGACGATGAAGGCGACCAGCTCCTGCGACTCGCCGCCGGACTTCTCGCCGATGTGGTCGTAGAGGGCGACGTGCTGTTCGGTGTCGGCGGTGACCTTCTCGGCGCTGACCCGGACGTGGTTGCGTACGTCGATCAGGTCGGCGAAGTCCGGCGCCGTGCGGCGCATGCGGTCGATGAGCCGGGACATCCGGGTGTAGGCCTGCTCCCGGGTGTCGTTGGTGGTCGCCTTCTCGATCAGGTCACGCACGGTACGCAGCTCGCGACGGAATCGGCCGCGCGTTGCCGACTGGCCCTCTTGGGTGTCGATCCGGAGCCGGTGGCCGTCGTCGTTGAAAGGCAGCTCCGCGAGGATCTGGTTGATCGGGTCGATCCGGTCCCGGATCTCACGCACGGCCCGCGACAAGGTCGAATCCAGGTTGGTCAGGTCGTTGCCCGACAAGTTGAGCAGCGAGTCGCGCCACTCGACCTCGAGCTCGTGCAGACCGCTGGATTGCAGCTCATCGAGGAGACGGTCGAAGTCTGCGTAGGAGGCATCGGGGTCGGTGTGGAGATTCGGGTTGGGCCAGCGCTCCAGGAAGGCCTCGAACGTCTGCTGCAGCTGCGTCCTGGCCTGCCCGATCGTCTCCTTCGCGGCCTCGCGATCGGCGCTCAACCGCTCGCCCGCGCGCACGAAGACGGCATCGAGCTCGGCGAGCACGTCCTCGCGACGACCAGCCTCGCCACCACCTGATGCCCGGAACAGCTCGTCAAGGTATTCCCGCTGCTCGGCACGGAGTTCCAACCCGGACGACTCAGCCTTCTCGAGCGCATCCTTGGCCTGGTCGACCTCGTCGACGATCGCGCTCCAACGCTGGTCGAGTCGCTCGAAGGCACTCTTGGCCCGACCCACGTCCTCGCGCCGAGCGGCGGCCGAGCGCCGCGCCGCGGCGACCCGTTCCTGGAGATCGGCGATCTCGGGGTTGTCGGCGGTGACCTCGGCGATCACCGAGGCCCAGCGGTCGCGCTCAGCCTCGGCCGCGGCCACGTCGACGTGGTCCCAGGAGACCTTCGTGATCGCCTGGTACGCGGCGCGGCTGGCGTCGAGGTCCTCGAGCGCCTGCTCGGCCTTCTCGACGGCGGTGGCCGCCTCGTCGGCCTCGCGTCGGACCGCGTCGATCTCTTCCTCGAGGTGCGCGACCAACCGCGTGTTGGTGAAGCCGAGCACGTTGCGGGCGCCGTGGCCGCCGTGCGCACCCCGGGCACCATGGGAGACCTGGCCGGTGACGGTGAGCGCCATCTTGTGCTGCGCGAGCAGGCTGGGCGTCTGTACGCACACGTACCCGTGCCGCGAGACCAGCCGCTCCTTGAGCCACCCGGTGAAGACCGTGCGCCGATACTCGAGGCGCCCGGGCAGAGTGCCCTCGTCGGGATCGTTCTGGTCACGCATGCCCGTGTGTACGGCCTCGAACCGCACCCGGGTCGGCGTCCGCACCGAGTCGATCGCGGCGCGGAACGCACCGGCGTGAGCAGCGTCGATGAGCATCGTCGTCGCGAACCCGCCCAACGCGAGGTTGAACGCCTCGCGCCAGGCCTCGTACTCGGTTCGCACCTCCACCAGCTCGCCGACGAACGGCATGTCGGCCGGGGTGAGACCGGCGGCCTCGGCCAGCAGCCCACGTGCAGCGCGAAGCGGTTCGGGGATGTTGTTCTTCGCGCTCCTGGCATCACGGAGCTCCCGCTCCAGAGCATCGAGCCGTCGCGCCTTCTCGTCCGCGGAAGATCGGGCCGCGGCGTACGTGTTGCGAGCGGCCCGACGACCATCCTCGTCGGCCAGGGCCGCCCGAGCCCGAACCAGCAAATCCTCAAAGGCCTTCTGGTCCGCCACGTCGACATCGAGCACCGAGAGCTCGTCGTCGAGCGAGGACCGGGCGCTGCGTATGCTCGCGAGCCTGGTCTCGGCAGCCTTGATCTCGCGGCTGGCGGTCTCGAGGCGATCGCCGCCCGAAGCACGCAGGGTCTGCTCCAGGGCCTCGCGCTCGCTCTCGGCGGCGGCGACCAGCGCGTCTTGCTCGTGAACCGCCCGCTCCGCTTCGCGGTGGCGTTCGCTGAGGTCGGCTTCGAGCGCGCTGATCAGCTCGACCCGCTGTCCAGCCCGCCAGAGCCCTGCCGGGCTGGATTCCTCGGCGAACGAGCCGATGTCCTCGATCACGCCGAGCCGCACGGCAGCGTCCTCGATCGCCGCCCGGTGCTCGCGGATCGGCGTCAGCGCACGCACCTGCTGCTGCGCGGTGACCATCCGGTCGCGGGTCGCGGAGAGCTCGTCGAAGTGGGCGACGACGCCGTCGGCGGTCGCGAGGGTCTCGGGCTCCTCGAGCACCATCTTCTTGTAGAGGTCGTCGACCGTGGTGATCTGCTGGCCCGCCTGGATCCTTCCCAGCAGGTTGACGGCCTTCTCGCCGTCGCCCGCGGCACCGATCCCGAGCGCGGAGTGGATCCGAGCGGTGAAGTCGCGGTCGGTGTCGATCGGAGTGAGCCCGACCTCGGCGACCGAGGTGCGCGTGAACCGGTGGGCCGCGACCGGCTCCAGATCGCGTACGTCGAAGCCCGCCTCGGCCACGGCACGGAGCTTGGTCACGTCGTCCAGGTTCTTGGCGGACGCGGGGACGTACCAGGCACGGACCGCGGTGAAGCGGGCCCCGGTCTGGTCCTCCCAGGTCATCGCGATCGCCGACCAGGTGTCGCGGCCGTCGCCGCGCAGCACCCGGATCTTGGTGCCGTCGGCAGTCTTCGCCTCGTCGATCTTGCCGCGCGCGTAGGAGAGGATGTTGCGCTGGTCCTGGCCGCGCGGACGGCCCACCACACCTCCGTTGGAGGCACCGTTGAACGGCGTCGTGTGCGGCATGATCAACGCGATGTAGGCGTCCATCAGCGTCGACTTGCCCGACCCGGAGCCGCCGGTCAGCAGCGTCGCGGTCGGCGAGAAGCGCACCCGGTGGGCGCCGTCGTAGCCGCCCCAGTTGACCAGCTGCAGCTCGCGCGCGACCCACTGCCGGCCGTTCGAGCGGGCGGGGATGAGGCCGAAGAGGCTGTCGATCATGTTCACTGCTCGGTCTCCTCTTCATCGTCGGCGTCATCGTCGTCGTTCTCGCTGGCCTCGACACGCTCCGCCGCAGGCGGGCTCGCCGCCCGACCAGCGGACTCCTTCAGCCACGCCTTCAGCTCGGCGAGCTTCTCGACGCTCAGCACGATCTCGACGAGCGGGGTGATCCGGTAGCGGTCCTCGGACTCCTCCTCGATCAGCCCCTCGCGGGCGAGCCGGTCGACGGCCCGGCGGATCTCACGGCGGGCGGCGGCGTCGCCGCTGGCGACGTCGAAGTAGGTGAGCACGGTCTGCTCCAGCTCGTCGGCGTCCACCCGCGCGGAGTTCTCCCCCGCGCCCCGCTCGCGCTGGAAGACGGTGCGGAGATGGACCAGCACGAGCGTCTCGGCCCGCGAGTAGGCGTCGTCCTTGAGGAGCACCGGCACGTCGAGCTCCTCCGAGCGGACCTGTCGCTTGTAGGCGATGCCGCGGTCGTGGTCGACGACGAGCCGGATGAACAGGTCGTGGAGCCGGGACTCGATCACCGCCTGGTGGTCGAGCAACGTACGCCACTGCCGCGGGTTCTTCTCGGCCGTGATGAACCGGCGGCGCAGCAGCTGGACCAGCACCCGGCGGATGTCGGCGTCGAGGACACCGCGGTCGCCGACGAAGAGCTCGGTCGGGTCGTCCTCCATCGAGACGGGCTCGATGAAGCCTTCCGGCTCGCTGCCGTAGGCCACGGCCCCCGCCTCATCCTCAACCTCAACTTGAGGGTTAGCCCCAGCCTCGGCCGGTGTCACCGTCTCGCTCAACGCCCATCCCCCTTGTCATCTGCCGCCATCACTGCGCTGAGCCTCACTCCGCCGAACGCGAACCGTCGCCGCACCCCGTCGGCCCGGACCGCCTCGATCGTGGAGATCTCCCCCGTCTCGGCCATCCCGCGGCGATGCGCGATCTCGAGCAGCCCGAGCAGGTCGACCGGGCGCCGGATCTCCTCCGGCGCGGCCGCGAAGACCTCGGCCAGGTCGACCGGCTCGTCCGCCCCATGAGCCGCGAGATAGTCGTCCAGGTGGGCCTCGATCGCCCGGTAGCCCGGTCCGCCCCAGGCCTTGGTGTCCTCGACCGCGCTCTCCACGTCGCCCCAGTCGGCGAGCGGCGCCGGCGGCTCGGGCGGTCGTAGCTCGCTGACCGACTGGCGCAGGTGACCGAGGTCGGCGACCGGCAGCCGGCGCAGCGGCTCGACGGACTCGGCCGGCCGTGAGGACGGCATCCACGCCTGGAAGCCGACCATCACATCGCGCAGCAGGTCGTCGACCTGCCGGTCGCGGGCCGGGTCGTGCGTACGCACCTGGGTGGTGATCACATGAGAGGCGGTCTGCTGGGCGGCCAGCACCTCGGCCACGCCCGTCTCGATCCTGCGCCCGACCGCAGCCAGCTCGGCCCGCTCGGTCGGACCCATCGCCTTCGTGAACCGGTGGCGCAGCACCGTGTGCAGGTTGGTGGCCAGGTCGTCGAGGCGGCGCGGGTCACCGATCATCCGCAGCGCACCGGCGAACGCCTTGCCCTCCGGCGTGGAGGCCATCACGTCCTTGCCGCGCTGCAGGTACTCGCGCAGGACCTCGCCCGCCGGGCGTACGTCCTGGCGCAGGTCGGTCACCACGTCACGCTGCATCGCCCGGATCGACTCGACCACCCGCGCGAAGTCGGCCGGGAGCTCACGGGTCAGATGGAGGATGTTCTCGGCCTGCTCCAGCAGGGTGTCGTCATCGACGGTGTCGACGACGCCGGTGCGGTCCAGGCGGGCGATCTCGGCGCGTCGCTCGGCGATCTCCTCGGTCAGCCGTGCCACCCGGGTCAGCACGTCGGGGTCGGCATCCAGGGCGAGCCGCTCGACCGCCTCCAGCAGCGTCCTGACCCGCGACTCGGAGACCCGGGCCCGCGACCCGCTCGCCCGGCCGGCGATCTCGAGAGCACCCACCGCATGCGCGGAGAGCCGGTAGACCTCGTCCTCGCCCTCGATCTGGCGCAGCAGCCACCCGGCGCGCACCCACTGGCGGCACAGCTCGCGCGCCGTGCCGACCGGCAGCATCACCTCGCCACCCTCCCCCTCGGCGTGGCCGGTCGCCCGGAGCCGGTCCAGCATGTCGCCGATCTCGGCGTGCGCGTCCACGACCGGCACGGCGGCCCGCTCGGAGGTGAAGGTCACCGAGAGCACCGCCACCACGAACGGCGCGAACCGGCCGTGCAGGAGGTCGAGCATCGGGTTCTTGAAGGCGGCCAGAGCCCCGGCGTACGCCGCCTCGACGCGAGTGTCACTCATCGGCAGATACCGTACGTGGCAGCACCGACAACACCACAACCTTCATCACACGCGCGGACGCGCCGAGAATTCGGTTGCCGCCTACCGCATAGTTATCCCATGCGGGTTCGTCCTTTTCCTGTCGTTGTGGCCGTGGTGGCCCTGATCGCACTCTCCGGCTGCGCCGGGAACTCAGAGAGCCCGGAGTCCGCCGCGAAGGGCGAGTCGGCCAGCGCCTCGCCGTCGGCGAAGCCTCTCGCCGCCACGATCGCCCCCGCCGACGGCGCCAAGGACGTACCCGTCGACAGCGTCGTGACGGTGACGGCGACCTCGGGTGAGTTCACGAGCGTGAAGGTCGCCAAGCCCGACGGACGCACCGTGCCCGGATCGCTCTCCGAGGACAAGAAGACGTGGACCGCCAACGACCTGCTCGACCCGGCGCTGCGATACACGGTCACCGCCACCGGTGAGACCGGCACCGTGAAGAGCAGCTTCACCACCCGCTCGCTCTCCCTGGCCCAGCAGACCTTCGCCACGATCGTCCCGGTCGACAAGTCCGAGGTCGGCGTCGGGATGCCGGTCGCGGTCTACTTCGACATCCCGGTCAAGGATCACGCGTCCTTCGAGAAGCGCATGCACGTCACCTCCACCCCGGCCCAGACCGGGTCCTGGTACTGGGTCTCCGACACCGAGGCTCGCTATCGTCCGCAGAGGTACTGGAAGCCCGGCACCACCATCAAGGTCGACCTCGACATCAACGGCGCCTCCGCCGGCGGCGACGTCTACGGCCAGCACAGCCGCACCGCCACCTACAAGGTCGGTGACGCGCACGTGTTCAAGGTCAACGCGCGTACGCACCAGATGAAGGTCTTCAGCAACGGCAAGCTGCTGCGTACGATCCCGATCACCACCGGCAAGCCCGGCTTCACCACGCGCTCGGGGATCAAGGTCATCTCCGAGAAGCACCGCGTCAAGGAGATGCGCTCGGAGACGATCGGCATCTCCGACCAGAGCTCGAGCGACTACTACTCCCTCGACGACGTCGAGTACGCCATGCGGATCAGCAACTCCGGCGAGTTCATCCACGCCGCGCCGTGGTCGACCGGGTCCCAGGGCTACGCCAACGTCTCCCACGGCTGCACCGGCCTGTCCACCGCCAACGCCGCCTGGCTCTACGGCCTGGCCCGCATCGGCGACATCGTCGACACCACCGGCACCGACCGGAAGATGGAGTGGGACAACGGCTTCGGCGACTGGAACCTGTCCTGGGCCGAGTACCAGAAGGGCTCCGCACTCTAGACCGCGGCGGCCAGGCCGTTGCGGCAGCCGAGCATCATCTGCCGGTGGTTCCAGGTCAGCACCGGCCGCAGCAGCATCGAGGCCAGTCCCAGGAGGCCGTCGACGACGACCTCCTGCTCGAACACCATCCGGCTCCCGCCCGGCGCCGGCGTCAGCGTCCACCGCGCGAACCCGTCCAAGTCCCCGCCGAGCCCGACCTCCAGCGTCGGCAGGTCGCGACTGACCGCGTGCAGCACGATCTCCAGGTCGTACGGCAGCGTCGAGCGGCACACCAGCAGGGCATCGTCCTCCCCCAGCTTCGCCACCGCCCGCACCTGCGGCCACCACTCGGGATAGCGCTCCAGGTCGACCAGCACGTCGCGCACCGCCTCGGTCGACATCGGCAGCTCCCAGGTCTCGGCGAACGCGTAGAGGGCGGGCATGAGTCCAGTCTGCCGCGTACAGCCGCCGGGTCAGCCCAGGATCTTCGCGACCGCCTCACGGCCCTGCTGCGGTGACAGTGCGCCGAGCGCGGCCTCGGCGGCTTCGTCGCACAGCCCGGCCGACACGGAGCCGAGGCGGGCGCCGACGGCGGCCACGGCCGCGGGGGCCATCGACAGCGACGTGATACCCAGGCCGACGAGCACGGGCGCGAGCAGCGGGTCGGCGGCGGCCTCGCCGCAGATGCCGACGGGCTTGCCGGCCGTACGTCCCGCCTCGGCGGTGATCGCGATGAGCTGCAGCACCGCCGACTGCCAGGGGTCGGTGAGGTGGGCCAGGTCGGTAGCGAGCCGGTCGGCGGCCATGGCGTACTGGGTCAGGTCGTTGGTGCCGATGGAGAGGAAGTCGACCACCTCCAGCATCCGGTGGGCCATCAGCGCCGCCGCCGGGACCTCGACCATGACGCCCGGCTTGAGGCCGCGGGCGCGGACCAGGGCGGCGAAGTCGGCGGCCTCCTGGACGGTGGCGACCATCGGCGCCATCACCCAGGTGTCCGCGCCGGTGCGCTCGGCGGCGATCGCGATGGCGTCGAGCTGGCGCTCCAGCAGGCCGGGGTTGTCCGCGGCGAGCCGCAGGCCGCGCACGCCCAGCGCCGGGTTCTCCTCGCCCTCGTGGGTCGCGAAGGCGATCGGCTTGTCCGAGCCGGCGTCCAGGGTGCGTACGACGACGTGGCCACGGCCGGCGAAGGGCGCGAGCACCTCGGTGTAGACGTCGGCCTGCTCGGCCACGGTGGGCTCCTCGCGGCGGTCGAGGAAGCAGAGCTCGGTGCGGAAGAGGCCCACGCCCTCGACCTGGCCGGCGGCCGCGTCGCGTGACGAGGAGCCGTCGGCGACGTTGGCGAGCAGCGCCACCGGGTGGCCGTCGGCGGTACGCCCTGGCCCGGTCCAGGCGGCCACGGCCTGGCGCCGGGCGAGATCGGCCTCGGCGCGGGCGGCGGCGTCGGGGCCGGGCTCCAGGTCGACGAGGCCGGACTGGCCGTCGACGAGCACCGGCGTTCCCTCGACGATGCCGGTCGCGCCGGTCACGCCGACCAGGCACGGGATGCCGAGCTGGCGGGCGATGATCGCGGTGTGGCTGGTGGGGCCGCCCCGCTCGGTGACCAGCGCGACGACGCGGGCGGGGTCGAGGGCAGCGGTGTCGGACGGCGCCAGGTCGGCGGCCACCAGTACGCACCGCCCCTCGGGCACGTCCACGCCGGGCTCGGGCTCGCCGGCGAGGTGGGCGAGGACCCGGCGCTCGATGTCGCGCAGGTCGGTGACCCGCTCGGCCATCAGCCCGCCCATCCCGCTGAACAGCGTCGCGAACTGCTCGACCGCCGCCGCGACGGAGGCGACCAGTCCCTCCCCCGCGCGCAGGTGCTTCTCCACGGCGACCCGCAGCCCCTTGTCCCGGGCCAGGCCGGCGCTCGCGCTCAGCACGGAGGCGGCTGCGCCGGAGGCCTTCTCGGCCCGGCGGGCGTACCCGTCGGCGACGGCGGTGGCGGCCGCCTCGTAGGCAGCGAGGGCGTCGTCGGGCTGGTCGAAGCCGCGCCGCTCGAAGGCCTCCAGCGCGGCGGGATCGACCTCGGTCCGCACCACGTGGACGGGCGCCAGCACGATCCCCGGGACCACCGGGGTGCCGGAGAGGACAGATGAGTGAGACGTGACCATGACCACAAATATCTGCCCTAACCCCTTGACGAGTCAACACATTCGGGCATAAAACAACACATGTGGGCATTCACAACCCCGAAACCCACCCGAAACCACACCGATCATGAAGGAGGCCGCGATGTACGCCGAGGAGCGGCAGATCGCGACGGCCCGTCTCGTCGCCGAACGCGGGCGGATATCCGTGGCCGACATCGCCGAGCGGTTCGAGGTCACCACCGAGACCGTGCGGCGCGACCTCTCCACCCTGGAGCGACGTGGCCTGGTCCGCCGAGTCCATGGTGGCGCCGTGCCGGTGGAGGCCGTGGCCGTGCTCGAGTCCGCACTCGGCGAGCGGGAGCAGACCTTCACCGCGCAGAAGGACCGCATCGCCCGGGCCGCGCTCGCACTCCTCCCGCCTGAAGGCGGCACGATCGCGATCGACGCAGGCACGACGACCAGCAGGTTCGCCCACGCCCTGCCGCGCGACCACCAGCTCACCGTGGTGACCCACGCGGTCCCCGTCGCCGCCATGCTGGCCGGCAGCCCTCAGATCGAGCTCCACCTGCTCCCCGGCCGCGTCCGGCCGGCCACCCAGGCCGCGGTGGGCGCCGAGACCGTGGACGCGCTGAGCCGCCTGCGGGTCGACGTCACCTTCGTGGCCACCAACGGGCTGACGCTGGCCCACGGCCTCTCCACCCCCGACCACGAGGAGGCAGCGACCAAGCGCGCGCTGGTCAACGCCGCCCGCCGGGTCGTGTGCCTCACCGACTCCAGCAAGATCGGCGTCGAGACGACGCTCCGCTTCGCCGCGCTGGGCAACGTCGACGTGCTCGTCACCGACAGCGACATCGACGACGACGTCGCCGACGAGCTCCGCGAGAGCGGCCTCGAGGTGCTGATCGCATGATCGTCACCCTGACCGCCAACCCGAGCATCGACCACACGGTGATGCTCACCAGCCCGCTGCGCCGCGGCGAGGTCCTGCGCGCCCGGACCACGACCTCCCAGCCCGGCGGCAAGGGCGTGAACATCTCCGGAGCGGCGTACGCCGCAGGGGTCCCCACCCGTGCCGTGATCCCCTGCCCCGACCTCGATCCCATGGTCAACGAGCTGCGCGCCTCCGGGCTCGACGTGGTCACCGTCGGACCCGCCGGCCGGCCCCGGATCAACACCACCGTGACCGAGCCCGACGGCACCACCACCAAGCTCAACGGACCGGGCGCCACCGCAACCCCGGCGCTGCTCGACGCCCTGGCGGCCCGGCTGGTGAAGGAGGCCGAGCAGGCGAGCTGGGTCGTCCTCGCCGGGTCGCTGCCGCCCGAGGCGCCGTCCGGTTGGTACGCCGAGGTCGTGAGCGCGCTCCGGTCCACCGGCACCCACATCGCCGTCGACACCAGCGAGGCACCTCTCGAGGCGCTCGCCGCCGGGCTCCCGGCCGGCGCACCCGACCTGCTCAAGCCCAACGCCGAGGAGCTGGCCTCCATCACCGGAGCCGACTCCCTCGACGAACCAGCCGCCGCAGCGGCGGCGGCTCGGACCCTCGTCGACCGCGGCGTCACCGCCGTGCTCGCGACCCTCGGGGCGAACGGCGCCGTCCTCGTCTCCGCGGAAGGCACCTGGCACGCCACCCCGCCGCCGACCGAGGTCGTCAGCACCGTCGGCGCCGGCGACAGCTCGCTGTTCGGCTATCTCCTCGCCGACCTGCGCGGGCTCTCCGCCCCTGAACGTCTCGGGCTCGCCGTCGCGTACGGCAGTGCAGCCGCCGGCCTCCCCGGCACCACCCTCCCCACCCCACCCCAGGTCCGTGCCGACCTCGTGTCCGTACGCGACCTCGACCCCATCACCGGAGGACTCTGATGTCCGCACTCATCGCCCCCGAGCTCGTGGCCCTCGACGCCGATCTCGGCCCTGACAAGCACGACGTCATCCGTGCCCTGGCCCAGCGCGTGGCCGACTCTGGCCGGGCCACCGACCTCGACGCGCTCGTCGCCGACGCGCTGGCCCGCGAGGAGGTCTCCGCCACCGGTCTCCCCGGCGGCCTGGCGATCCCGCACTGCCGTACGTCCGGGGTCGACGAGCCCGTCGTCTCCTTCGCCCGGCTCTCACCGCCGGTCGACTTCGGCGGCAAGGACGGCCCCGCCGACCTCGCGTTCCTGATCGGCGCGCCGGCAGGCGGAGACGCCACGCATCTGACCATCCTGACCAAGCTGGCCCGTGCGCTCGCCCGCCCCGAGTTCGGCCAGACCCTGCGGGAGACCGACTCGGCCGAGCAGGCCGCCCGGACCATCCTCGACGCTGTCGGCGACGCACCGGCCGCCGCCCAGAGCGCCACGCCCGAGCCCGCACCGGCCCCGACCGCGGCGGAGAAGCACACCCTGGTCGCGGTGACCGCCTGCCCCACCGGGATCGCCCACACCTACATGGCGGCCGAGGCGCTCCAGGCCGCGGCCGCGCGGGCCGGCGTGGAGATCGCGGTCGAGACCCAAGGCTCGGCCGGGGCGACGCCGTTGCCCGCCGAGACGATCGCCCGCGCCGACGCCGCCATCTTCGCCGTCGACGTCGGCGTCCGCGACCGGAGCCGCTTCGCCGGCAAGCCGCTGGTCTCCTCCGGTGTGAAGCGTCCGATCGACGACGCCGACGCGATGATCGCCGAGGCGCTCGCCGCCGCCGCGGACCCGAACGCCGCCCGCGTCGAGTCCGGCAGAGGCGACTCCTCGGAGTCCGCCGGTACCGCGTCGGAGAGCTGGGGCGGACGGACCCGCCGGGTCCTGATGACCGGTGTCTCCTACATGATCCCGTTCGTCGCCGCCGGCGGCCTGCTGATCGCGCTGAGCTTCCTGCTCGGCGGCTACGACATCACCGACGTCTACGGCGCGGTCATGGTCGACAACACCCTGACCAACCTCCCCGACGTACAGGCCCTCGGTCTCGACCACGCCCTCTTCGACAGCGGCCTCGCCGTCTACCTCGGCGCACTGTTCTTCGTCATCGGCAAGACCGCGTTCATGCTGTTCATCCCGGCGTTGGCGGGCTATATCGCGTACGCCATCGCCGATCGCCCCGGCATCGCGCCGGGCTTCATCATGGGTGCCCTGGCCGCCAATCTGTTCGGCGTGGTCAACGCCGACGGCGTCTCGGCGCCCGCGACCGGCTTCCTCGGCGCGATCGCGGGCGGTGTCCTCGCCGGTGTGATCGCCCACTGGGTCAGCGGGTGGCGCGTCCCGAGCTGGGCGCGCGGTCTGATGCCCGTGCTGGTGATCCCGCTGGTCACCTCGATCCTGGCCGGTCTGGTGATGATCATCGTGCTCGGCAAGCCGATCAACTGGCTGATGGAGCGGCTCACCGACGGCCTCGCCGCCCTGGACGGCACCAGCGCCGTCGCCCTCGGCGCCGTGCTCGGCCTGATGATGGCCTTCGACATGGGTGGCCCGCTCAACAAGGTCGCCTACAGCTTCGCCGCCACCGGCGTCGGCGCCGCCTCGCTCGCCGCCGACTCCCCCGAGCTGCGGATCATGGCCGCCGTCATGCTCGCCGGCATGGTCCCGCCGATCGCACTGGCGCTGGCCACCGTCGTACGCCCCCAGCTCTTCACTCCCGCAGAGCACGAGAACGGCAAGGCCGGCTGGCTGCTCGGCGCCTCGTTCATCACCGAGGGCGCGATCCCCTTCGCCGCGGGCGACCCGATGCGCGTCATCCCGGCCATCATGGTCGGCAGCGCGGTGACCGGCGGACTCTCCCAGCTCTTCGACGTCGGCGTCCGCGCACCGCACGGCGGCATCTTCGTCCTCTTCGCCGTCACCAACGTGCTCGGCTACCTGATCGCTCTGGCCGCCGGCGTGATCGTCGGCGCCGGGATGGTGATCGCCCTCAAGTCCGTCGGTCGCGCTCCGGTCCCGGCTGCCGCGACCAGCTGAACCCTCAACCCACCACCGAAGGAGCATCATGCCCACCCAGACCGTCACCGTCGGCTCCGCCGTCGGCCTGCACGCCCGCCCCGCCGCGATCATCTCCGAGAAGGTCGACGAGCTCGGCGCCGAGATCACCCTCGCCGTCCCCGGCGGCGAGCCGGTCGATGCGGCCTCGTCGCTGCTGATCATGACCCTCGGCGCCGCCAACGGCGACAAGGTCGAGGTCACCGGCCCTGACCAGGCCGCCGTCGACACCATCGCTGCCCTGGTGGCGCAGGATCTCGACGCCTGAGCGAGGCGTCACCCCGGTCGGCCGAGGCGTCACCCCCGTCCCCCGAAGCGTCAGCGCGGTCGGTCGAGTTGGCACGCGGTCGTGCAGCGTCTTGAGCAGCAGCGGCACGGTCTCGGCGTCGACCCCGAACTGCTGGGCGCCGCCGCCCATCCGCATCCCGGAGCC
>NZ_JBEORF010000057.1:0-11911 GCF_040302125.1 Nocardioides sp. NPDC127514
CATCTCACCGTCCGACTGCTTCGCCTACGCCGACTCCCACTCCGACCTGCCGCTGCTCGCGGCGGTGGGGCACCCGGTGGCGGTCCGGGCCGACGTACCTCTCTTCCGACACGCCTCCGCCTAGCGGCTCCGGCGGCTCGACCAGCGGGAGCGACGGCTCGACCAGCGGGGGCGCGGTCGCTGATCCGCTGCGGCACCACGGGGATGTCGAGGTGGGGGAGGGGCTGCTCGACTTCGCGGTGAACGTCTACCCGGACCCGCGGCCGGAGTGGCTGGACCAGGCGCTGCACGAGTCGCTGGCGTCGGCGACCTACCCCGACGAGGAGCCGGCGCGGGCGGCGCTGGCCAAGCACCACGGCCGCGAGCGCGCCGAGGTGCTCCCGACGGCGGGAGCGGCAGAGGCGTTCACGCTGGTCGCCAGGGCCAGGCCATGGCGACGGCCCGTCGTCGTGCACCCGCAGTTCACCGAGCCCCACGCGGCGCTCGAGCAGGCTGGCCACACGGTCACCGAGGTACGCCTGCCGGCCGAGAACGGCTTCGCCCTCGACCCGGCCACGGTCCCCGAGGACGCGGACCTGGTCGTCGTCGGCAACCCGACCAACCCCACCGGCGTACTCCACCCGAGGGCCACCCTCCGCGCCCTTCTCAGGCCCGGCCGGCTGGTCGTGGTCGACGAGGCGTTCATGGACGCCGTCCCCGGCGAGCCGGAAACCTTGACCGGCGAGTGCACCGAGGGCCTGCTGGTCATCCGGAGCCTGACGAAGCACTGGTCGATCCCCGGCGTACGCGCCGGCTACGTCGTCGGAGACACCGCCACGATCAGCGACCTCGAGGCCGTACGCACCCCGTGGTCGGTCTCGGCCACCGCGGCTGCCGCGATGCTCGCCTGCGCCACCGAGCGGGCGAGCGCGGAGGCCCGCGACCGCGCCGAGCGGATCACCACTTGGCGCGACCACCTCGAGGCGGGCTTGCGGGACCAGCAGATCGAGTACGTCCCATCGGCCGCCTCCTTCGTCCTGGCCCGCCCGGGCGCCGGAGTCCGTGAGGCCTTGCGCGAGCAGGGCATCGCCGTACGCCGCGCCGACACGTTCCCCGGGCTCGGTCCGGAGTGGGTGCGGATCGCCGTACGTCCGCCCGAGCTCACCGACCGCCTCCTGCACCAGCTCGAGCAGCAGGTGAAGGGGTGACACCCGAGTGGATCGCCCTCGCGGCAGCGACACTTTCCCGCCATGGCGGGAAAATGCCCCCGTCTCGCCACCCGGTATGCCGAACATCCCCGCCATGGCGGGAAAGTGCCGGCGGCCCCCGGTCAGGAGCTTCGAGATGAGGGCACGGGCGGTCGGGCTCCTCGCAGGGTTCGCGCTCGACCGGCTGCTTGGGGACCCCCGCCGCTACCACCCGGTCGCCGGGTTCGGCACGGTGGCGATGCGGGCCGAACGGGCCTGGTACGCGGACGACCGTGCCCGCGGGGTCCTGCACGCGGCCGCCCTGGTCGGGGGAGCGGTGGCCCTCGGAGCGGTTGCCGAACGTGCCGCTCCGGGAAGGGCCGGGAGAACCCTGGTCACCGCGGCCGCGACCTGGGCGGTCCTGGGCGGCCGCTCGCTGGAGCGGGAGGCACTGGCCGTCCACGCCCATCTCGACCGCGGCGACCTCCCGGCCGCGCGACAGCGGCTGACCCACCTCGTCGGCCGGGACACCGAGGAGCTCGACGCCTCCGAGGTATCCCGGGCCGTGGTCGAGAGCGTCGCCGAGAACACCTCGGACGCAGTGGTCGCGCCGCTGGTGTGGGGCGCCATCGCGGGCGTACCCGGTCTGCTCGGCTACCGCGCCGCCAACACCCTGGACGCGATGGTCGGCCATCACAACGACCGCTATGAGAACTTCGGCTGGGCCAGCGCCCGCCTCGACGACCTGCTCAACCTGCCCGGCTCCCGCCTCTCCGGGCTGCTCACGCTGGCCGCCGCACCGTCGCGGGCCAGGCAGGCGTGGGCGGCCTGGCGGCGCGACGCCGCGCGGCACCCGAGCCCGAACGCCGGCGTCGTCGAGGCGTCCTTCGCGGGTGCGCTCGACATCCGCCTGGGCGGCACGAACCGCTACTACGGCAACCGGGTCGAGCACCGCGCGGTGATGGGCGACGGCCGCGACGCCGCCCCCGCCGACGTGGTCAGCGCCACCGCGCTGGCACGCAGGGTCGGCATCGGCGCGGCCCTGGTCGCGGCGGCGTACGCCGTCATCACTCAGCGCCCGTGACGGAAGGCCCGAGCCAGGACGGCGGGCGGTGCCTCGGCGATGCCCGGTCCGCCGGCGCGGGTCCACTCGGCCAGGGCGTCGGCGACCCTC
The DNA here is from genome assembly GCF_040302125.1 of Nocardioides sp. NPDC127514. NCBI lineage: Bacteria > Bacillati > Actinomycetota > Actinomycetes > Propionibacteriales > Nocardioidaceae > Nocardioides > Nocardioides sp. NPDC127514. Next base: position 2,341 of record NZ_JBEORF010000057.1, read on the forward strand.
ACCGAGCCGGCCCGGGCGACCCAGACCGGCCGCGCCCCGCGCTGCCGCCCCTCGGGTGAGGGACCGACCACCACGACGTCGGCACGCTCGCACGGGCCGAGGCAGTCGGCGACACGTACGGTCGCCGACTCCCCGGCCGCCGCGTTCAGCGTCGTGAGCACGGCCGCATGGTCCACCCCGGGCGACTTCCGCTCCGTCCCGCAGCAGCAGCCGCGGCAGACCGTCAGCGTCGGCCGCCCGGTGGTGGGGTCGCTCATCCTTCGCAGGCCTCGCAGTCCGGGCCGTTCTCGATGGCACAGACCGCGGCGTCGCTCCAGTCGTCCCAGGTGAGATCGTCGATGGCGTCGGTGGTGGTCGGGTTCTCGTTCATGGTCATGCCTCTCGGTCGCAGGTGGTCAGTTCGAAGTGCGGGTCTGCTTGCTGGCCTGGATGCCGGCCCGCGAGCGCAGGTAGTACAGGCTCTTGATGTTCGGGTCGAGCAGGGCCAGCTTGTGGATCTTGCTGATGTACTGCGGGGTCGCGTCGGCCTGGAAGAACAGGTTGAGCGACTGGGCCTGGTCGATGTGGACCTGCCGGTCCGATGCGCGAGCGAGCAGGACCTCCTGGTCGATCTCGTAGCCCGTCTTGAAGACGTCCTTCTCGTGCTCGTCGAGCCAGTCGACGTGCTGGACGGAACCGCCGTGGTCGACGATGTCGTCGATGTGCGCCTGGTCGTAGACCCCGCGCTCCTCCATGACCTCGACGAGGTTCTGGTTGGCCCGCGGCATCTCACCGGCCGAGGTGGTCTGGTTCCAGACGTTGGCGACGTACGGCTCGATGCCCTGGCTGGTGCCGCCGACGATCACCGCGGTGCTCATCGTCGGCGCGATCGCCATCAGGTGCGAGTTGCGCCGTCCGACGCACCACTCCGGAATGCCCGCGACCGAGCCCATCCACCGCGACGCGGCGTCGGCATCCGCCGAGATCCGCTCGAAGATGTCCTTGTTGAGCGCCGCCGCCTTGTCCGACTCGAACGGCACCCGCTGCTTCTGCAGGTAGTCGTGGTAGCCCATCACGCCCAGCCCTAGGCTGCGGGCCTTCTCGGTGTAGCGCACCGCCCGCTCCAGGCCGCGGATCGTGCGGGCCTTGCGCAGGAACGCCTCGGCGACCGCGTCGAGGAAGACGGTCGCGACGTACGCCGTGTCCTGGTCCTTCCACTCGTCGTAGGTCGAGAGGTTGAGCGAGGAGAGCACGCAGGTGTAGGAGTGGTCCTCGTCGGAGAAGAGGGTGATCTCCGAGCACAGGTTGGAGGCCTTGTTCTCCAGCCCGTTGGCCTTGTAGGACTCGGTCTGGGCCGCGTTGACGGTGTCGACCTTCCAGATGTAGCCCTTGCCGAGCACCACCCGGATCTTCAGCACCCGCTGGTAGCGCTCCAGAGCATCGCGATCCCCGGCCAGCATCCGGTCGATGAACGCCTGGCTGAAGATCCAGCCGATGTTCTTGTTGGCGGGCTCGCGGAAGATCAGGTCGGCGAGCTCGTAGAAGTCCGGGTGGTCCACGGGCAGGTAGCCCGCCCAGGAGCCGCGGCGGGTGGCGCCCTGGCTGATCTGGTTGGTCATCTCCACGAAGTTGCAGAAGACCGGGACCACGCCGTTGGCCTTGCCGTTGTCGCTGAACTTCGCGCCGCGGGGCCGGACGTCACCGAGGTACGCCGAGGTCCCGAACCCGTTCTGGGAGAGGATCGCCGCCTCCTTGAGGGTCTCGTAGAAGCCCCACACCGAGTCCTCGACGTACGAGCCCTCGCACGAGACCGGCAGACCCCGGTCGGTGCCGAGGTTGGACAGCACCGGCGTCGACGGCGAGAGCCAGCCGTTCCAGATCGCCTCGAAGAACCGCTCCGTCCAGGAGACGCCGTCCTCGCGGGGGTACATCTCGTCGGCGAGGTCGCCGGCGGTGCTGGCGATGGTCTCGTAGCGCTCCCGGACGCTCTGGTCGGCGACGGTGTACTTGGCCTTGAACATGGCATAGCCCGCCGTGGTCATGAAGGCGGGCACGACGCCGTCGGCCTGCAGGGCCTTGCGCTCGGCGGAGAGCGCCTCCCAGTTGCTGTTGCTCATTAGAAGCTGAACTCCGTCTCGCCGATGTTGCGGTTGTATTCGTTGCCGGTGACCTGGAAGAAGTCGTGGAACTGGGTGCCGTTGATGCCGCTGTAGAACCACTCGGCGATCGGGTTGGCCTCGACGTTGAACAGCGGCTCCATCCGCATGTTCTCCAGGGTCATGTCGATGCGGGACCTCACGAAGGTCTCCAGGTCGGCCTGGTCGATGCCGGTGATCGGACCGTGGTCGAAGAGCATCTCCACGATCCGGGCCTCGTGGGCGTAGAGGTGCTCGGCGACGCCACGGACCCTCGCGAAGAGGTCGTCGCGCTCGGCCTCGAACTTGTCGGCCGGGACGGTGGCGGCGTACTCGTCCAGAGTGGTGTTGAACAGCCAGGCGCCGCCGGTGGCGTGCAGGTTCTCGTCGCGGGCGGAGAAGTTGATGCCGCTGATCACGTTCTGCAGCAGGTTCTTCCCACCGGACTGGAAGTGCTTGAGGAAGGCGAAGTTGGAGTAGAGGACGCAGTTCTCCATCAGCGTGAAGACGCTCAGCGCGTAGAGGAGGTCCTCGTCGGCGATCGCGTCCCACACGAACTGGATCCGCTCGGCCAGCACCGGGTCGTTCTTGTAGGAGTCGTAGAACTCCTCGGTGTCGATCATCAGCACCTTGTTGAGCTTCGCGTAGAACGGCGCGTGCATGTTCAGCTCGGCGAAGGAGAAGGCATTGGCCATCATCTGGACCTCCGGACGCGGGAACGCGTGGAAGATCCGGTCGCCCCACACCTCGCCGCCGAGGATCAGCTCGTAGATGGTGAACAGCTTCAGCGTGGTCTTCACCGCCGCCTGCTCGGCGTCGGTCATGTTGACCAGGAAGTCCTGCTTGTCGTTCTCGACCGGGATCTCCTCGGCCGTCCAGAAGATGCTCCGCTGCTTCTTGGCCAGGTCCTCGGCCATCGGATAGTCGAAGACGTACGCCGACTTCTCGGTGCGGATCGGTAGACCCTCGGTGTCGATCAAGCCCCATGCCCCCTTGCTCACGCGGGCCCCGCGGCCCGCTGGATGTCTCGTGCATCCGTGCCGGGGCAGGGAGGACGGCGGCAGCGCGCCGGGCGGACCCGGTCACGTGGTGCTCGCTCGATCCCCTGACCTTCCCTCGAGGTCGCGGACCCCACCATGAGGTGGGCACTGGCAGGTCTTCGGACTCGTGGGCGTGGTCGTGCTGGTCCTAGTGGCCGTCGCTTCCCAGGGGCATGGCTTGCTCCCAGTGCTTCGTGACGGCGGTCGTTCCCACTCACCGCTGCGGGGCAGTCCCGGACTCGCACCGGGTTCCCTCTTGCCTCTCCCGCCCCGTCGCCGAGGTGGGAGAACCAGCTGCGAGGACCACTATATGCGGGAATTACATCAATGCAACTTCCTAGATCTTGTGCTTCGCCGTGTCGTCGGAAACATCCTCGGCACCGGTTCTACGACCCGTGCTAGCCTCTGCGCCGAGTCGAACGCATCCTGATGGATGCCAGGGAACTCCGGTGTGAATCCGGGACTGGCGCGCAGCGGTGAGGGCGACGGCGACGCTAGGCAGCCACTGGGGAACGGGTCCCTGGGAAGGCAGCGTCGCCGGTTGAACCCGAGTCCGAAAACCTGTCGGCTCAGACGTTCGTCACGGCCCTCGCGACCAGGGTCCAGAGGACCTGAGAGGCCGAACTGCGTGCAGACGCCGTGCCGCGAGACCCCCACCCTGATCCCGAGCCCCGCCGGTGCCGGGAGGCGGCGGCTTCCGTTCGTGCCGCTGGTCGTCGGGCTGCTGCTCGCCGCCGCGTTCAGCGCCGTGGCGTCCTTGGCCTTCGGCTCCGAGCGGATCCCTCTCGGCGAGGTCGTCGCGGCCGTCGTCGACCGGCTCCAGGGCGACGCACCGGGGAAGTGGGACGTGATCGTGTGGGAGCTGCGCGTCCCCCGGGCGCTGATGGCGCTCGCCGTCGGCGCGGGTCTGGCCGTGGCCGGTGCCGGCATGCAGACCCTGGTCCGCAACCCGCTCGCCGACCCGTTCCTGCTCGGGATCAGCTCCGGCGCCTCGGTGGGCGCGACGGCCGCGATCACCACGGGCGCGCTGGCCGGTCTCGGCACGTACGCCGTCTCCGGCGGCGCCCTGCTCGGAGCCGTCGGCTCGGCGCTGCTGGTCTGGCTGGTGGCCACCGCCCAAGGTGGGCTGACTCCGATCCGGCTGGTGCTCTCCGGGGTCGTGCTCTCCTCGGGGCTCTCCGCCATCGCCTCGTTCCTGGTCTTCATGAGCGACGATCCGCGCGCGGCGGACTCGGTGATGTTCTGGATGCTCGGCAGCGTCGGCGGTGCCAGCTGGGAGAAGCTGTGGCTGCCCGCGGCACTCAGCCTCGTCCTCGGTCTCGCGATGCTGGCGCTGCACCGCTGGCTGGACGCCCTCGCCGCCGGGCCCGAGACGGCTGCCGCGCTCGGCGTGAACGTCGCGGCGCTGCGTACGACTCTCTTCGTCGCTCTGGCGGTGCTCGTCGGGATCCTGGTTGCGGTCAGTGGTGGGATCGGGTTCGTCGGTCTGATCGTGCCGCACGCGGCCCGGCTGCTCGTGGGCGCGCGGCACCGGGTGGTGCTCCCGGTCGCGGCCCTGGCAGGTGGGGTGTTCCTGCTGTGGGTCGACGTGCTCGCCCGGCTGGTGGCACGCCCGCAGGAGATCCCGCTGGGGGTGGTCACCGGCGTCGTCGGCGCGCCCCTGTTTCTGCTGCTGCTCGGTCGCGGTCAGTACCGCTTCGGAGGCGACCGATGAGCGGGTCCGCGGCCGTGCTCCGGCTGCGCGGGGTCTCCGCGCGGCTGGGCCAGCGCGAGGTGCTGCGCGACGTCGACCTGGAGGTGCCGGTGGGCACCCGCCTCGGCATCGTCGGCGTCAACGGCGTGGGGAAGTCGACGCTGCTGCGGATCCTGGCCGGGGTGCTGCGTCCCAGCGCCGGCCAGGCCTGTCTCGCCGATGAGTCCGGACGGCTCCAGGAGACCGCCCGGATCGGCTCGCGCGAACGCGCCCGCCGGCTGGCGTACGTCCCCCAGGAGGAGGTCGCCTCCGCCGAGCTGCTCGTCGGGGAGATGGTCGCGCTGGGCCGGGTGCCCCGCACCCGGCCCTGGTCGCGAGGCGGGCGGCAGGAGCGGGAGATCGTCCGGGCGGCCCTCGACGCCGTCGGCCTCGCCGACCGCATCGACGACCCGTGCGACCGGCTCTCCGGCGGCGAGCGGCGCCGGGCGGTCATGGCCAGGGGCCTCGCCCAGGAGAGCCCGGTGATGCTCCTGGACGAGCCCACCAACCATCTCGACGTCGCCTGGCAGCTGCGGCTGCTGCACAGCGTCGCCGAGCGGGCCGAGACCCTCGTCGCGACCATCCACGACCTCGACCTGGCGCTCCGCTCCTTCGACCGGCTCGCCGTCCTCGGCCGGCCCCGAGGGAGCGACCCCGACAGCGGCCCGGCCACCGTCGTGGCCCACGGACCGCCGGTCGAGGTGCTCGACAGCATCCGCGTGGAGCACCACTTCGGCGTCGGCTCGGTCCAGGTGCCCCACCCACACCTCGACCAGCCCCACCTGCTCATCCATCCTCGGAAGGACCGATCCGCATGAACCAGCGCCTCACCCGCCACGTACGCCCGGGCCTCGGCTGCCTCGCCGCGCTCGCGCTCGGCACCACGATCCTCACCGCCTGCGGGACGGCGGAGAAGGCCGCCGAGGAGGCCGGCCAGGACGCGATCACCGTCGAGAACTGCGGGGAGAAGCTCACGGTCGACCAGCCGGTCACCGAGCTGTACGCCTACGACGGCGGGATCATCTCCATCGCGCTGGCCGTCGGTGCCCGCGAGGAGCTGGTCGCGGTCACCGGCCTGGCCCGGGACCAGCAGCTGCTCGAGCTCGCCTACCCCGAGGACAGGGTCGACGAGCTCGAGATCGTGGGCGACGACCAGCCGACGCTGGAGACCGTCCTGGCCCTCGACCCGCAGCTGATGTTCGCGGGCTGGGGCTACGGGTTCAGCGAGTCGCGGAACCTGGTGCCCGAGATGGTGCAGGAGCGGGGCATCGAGACCTACCTGCTCAGCGAGACCTGCCGGCAGGAGGACGGTGACCGCGGCACCATGGATGCCTGGACGGCGCTGCGTACCGACCTGCTCAACATCGGCGAGCTGACCGGCCACGACGCGACCGCGACGAAGGTCGTCGCCGACATCGAGGAGCGCCGCGCGGCCCTGGAGAGCGCGCCGAAGCCCGACGAGGAGCCGACCGCGTTCCTCTTCGACTCCGGCACCGATGCGATCTTCACGTCCGGATCCTTCGGGGGACCGCAGGCGATCTTCGACACCGCCGGAGTGACCAACGCGACCGCCGACGTCGAGGACACCTGGACCGAGGTCGGCTGGGAGCGCTTCGCGGCGGCCGAGCCCGACGTCATCTACTTCGTGGACTACCCGGGGCAGTCCTACGAGGAGAAGGTCAAGGTGCTCAAGGCCAACCCGGCCTCCCGCGACCTCCCGGCCGTCAAGGAGAACAGGTTCGTGAACCTGCCCTACGCGATGTGGGTCTCCGGCCCGCTCAACATCGACGCCGCCGAGTGGGTCCGGCGCTCGCTGGAGCACTTCGGTCTCGCGCCCGAGTCCGGGATCGAACCGAGGCTCGACATCGCCGATCTCACCAACCTCGTCGGCAACGAGTGGCTCCGCTGAGATCCCGCTATAGTGCACGCAACGGACATGAGGAAGCCGGTGGAACTCCGGCACAGTCGCGCTACTGTGACATCGCCTCGCGGCGGTGGAGTCAGACCCGAGTGTCCGTCCAACCCCAACGAACAGGGACGCAGGTATCCCTGAGGAGGACATATGTCGCAGCACGCTGTGGCGCCCGTCGCCGGCGCCGACCTTCCCACCATCCCGCTCCGTGAGCTGGCCCCCTGGGCGCTCTTCTTCGGTCTGCTCGGTCTGCTGGTGCTCTTCTTCATCAGCGCCGACCAGGGCGCCGTCTCGATCCCGTCCGGCACGCTCATCCACGAGTGGGTCCACGACGGTCGTCACCTGCTCGGCTACCCCTGCCACTGATGAGCCCGCGTGCATTTCTCGTACGCGGCCTCCTAGCTGGACTCCTCGCCGGCGTCGTCACCTTCCTGGTGGCGTACGCCGTCGGTGAGCCGCAGGTCGGCGCTGCCATCGCGCTGGAGGAGGCCGGTGGCGACGGGCACTCGCACTCGCATGCCGCCGAGGGCTCCGAGGCCGGTGAGGAGGAGGCCGCCGAGGTCTCCCGCACCAACCAGAGCACCTGGGGGCTGCTGACCGGCACCCTGGCCGTCGGCGTCGCGCTCGGGGGCATCCTGGGGCTGGTCGCCGCATTCGCTCTCGGGCGGATCGGGCGGCTCACGCCGGGACAGTCGACGGCGCTCGTCACCCTGATCGGGTTCGTCGCGGTCGCGCTGGTGCCGTTCCTCAAGTATCCGGCGACCCCGCCGGCTGTCGGCAGCGGCGACACCATCGGCGTCCGCACCGCGGTCTACTTCGCCTTCCAGGCCCTCTCGGTCGTGGCGGCCGTGGTGGTGACGTACGCCGCTGTGCGGCTGCGCGGACGGTTCGGCACCTATCTCGCCGTGGTCGGCGCGATCGCGGCCTACCTGGTCGTGATGGTCGTGGCCGGGGGGCTGTTCACGACGGTCAACGAGGTCGGGGACTTCCCGGCCGACACGTTGTGGTTCTTCCGGCGGGCATCGCTGATCACGCTCGCCACCATGTGGGGTGTGATCGGAGTGGCACTGACCGGCCTGGTGATCAGGCTGCACGCGACGGAGCGCGCCGTCGCGGAGCGAAAGGCCCTTGCCGCGAGCCTGTGAGCAGCCCACGAGAAGGTTCAGCAGCGGGGGAGGCGGTAGGCCTCCACGGGGTGGCCGTCGGCCAGGTGATCACCCACGATCACCCGGGCGGCGGCCGCTTCCACATTTCCGTACCAGACATCGTCGGGCTGGACGCTGAGCACCGGCGCCTGGTTGCACGGGAACTGGCACCCGGTGTGGGTGATCAGCAGGTCGTCGTCGCCGAGGCCGGCCTCCATCGCACCCAGGATCACCGCTCTCGCGGTCTCCTCCGAGCCCTTCGCGGTGCAGCGCGGGCCGCGGCAGATCAGGACCTGACGTACGTGGTCGGGGACTCGCTCCCAGGCGGGCGAGGTCAGCCCGGGCTCGCTGCCGGTGACCAGCCGGGTCTCGGCGAGCGCGTCGGGGAGCTCGTCGCGGGTGGTCGCCAGGCGGGTCGCGATCTGGATCTCGGGGCGGTCCCCGGGGCGCTCGCGCCACCAGTGGGCCGCGATCCGGCGCAGCCATGAGTGGCCGGGGGCGAGCGGGCCGAGGCTGACGCCGGCCAGCGTGATGGTCGCGGCTCCGGAGTCGGCGAGCCTGGTCAGCTCGGCAGAGAGCGAGGGACCGCCCATCTGCAGGAACGCGAGGCTCGCGCCGAGCTCACCGGCCCAGTCGAGCAGCTCCCGGCGCCGGTCGACATCGGTCACCGACATCCCGACGACGACCCGGTCGCTCACCGGAGCCCCTTGACCCAGGCGACCGCGTCGGCGACATCGTTGACCGTCTGGACCTCGCCAGGTCCGCCCGGTCGACGGACGACGACCACCTTCACGCCCAGCTCGGCCGCCGCATCCATCTTCGGCCGGGTGTAGGTGCCGCCGGAGTCCTTGGTGATGAGTACGTCGGTGCGGTGCTCCCGCATCAGCGCGAGCTCACCGTCGAGGTCGTACGGTCCGCGACTGGTCAGCAGCGTCCACGGCTCGGGCAGCTCGAGCTCGGGCCGGTCGACCACGCGGGCGAGCGCGGCACGCCCGGCCAGTGCGGGTACGAAGCGCCCGAGCTCTTGGCGGCCGACCGTGATGAACGGTCGGGCGCCGAGGCCGGCGGCGAGATCCGCGGCCTGGTCGTGGCCGTCGGCGTAGACCCAGGACGGGTCGGGCGTCCAGCCCGGCCGCTCCAGACGGAGCAGCGGATGGCCGGTCAGCTCGCAGGCCGCGGCCGCGTTGGCAGACATCCCGCGGGCGAACGGATGGGTGGCGTCCACGACCGCGTCGTACTCCGCGAGAGCCGTCCGCAGCCCCTCGACGCCACCGAACCCACCGATCCGCACCGCCCCCACCGGCAGCCGCGGCCGGGCCACCCGTCCGGCCAGCGAGGAGGTGACGTCGACCCCGTCGTCGACCAGCCGCGCCGCCAGGTCCCGCGCCTCCCCGGTCCCGCCCAGGATCAGCAGCCTCATCGGGCGCTTCCCTCGCTGGTCGAGCCGCCCCCGCTGGTCGAGCCGCCGGAGCCGCTAGGCGGAGGCGTGTCGAGACCAACACGGCCCCCTGCAGCGCTCGGAGGGAACGTGTTGGTCTCCGTAGCGAGCCTTCAGTGCTTCTGTGAACATGGTGGCGGGGTCGCGACCGTCGGCCAGGCGACCCTCCTCGGCCACCACACGCCCGCCG
>NZ_JBEORF010000058.1:0-8090 GCF_040302125.1 Nocardioides sp. NPDC127514
GGACGAAACCATGGTTTCGTCGCCCACAACTGCGGATTCGGCCGCCAGAACTACCTATTCGCCGAGGTCTTTCTCGGCACGCTTGGCGGCGGCACGGAGCTCGAAGAGCTCGGTGGCGAGGCCACCGATGGCACCGGCCACGTCGCGTACGGCGCCGGTGATGATCATGGTGACCTGGCCGACGGTGGTCGCGGTGACCTCGACGGCGCTCTGCGCGACATCCTTGCGGATCTCGTTCTTGCTCAGCTCGGGCTCCATGACAACCCATTGTGGCTGCTCAGGCGTCATGCCGCGACTCCCTGGAGAGCGGGAGCCGTCTCGGCACCGTCGGCGGCGGGGCGCTTGCGGTCGGGGAGGGCGTACTTGCAGATCTTCTTGAAGACGCCCCACAGCTGCTGGTGCAGCGGGCCGGTGTTGTACGCCAGGTCGTAGCGCTCGCAGATCTCGCGGACCTCCTCGGCGATCTCCGGGTAGCGGCGGGCGGGGAGGTCGGGGAAGAGGTGGTGCTCGATCTGGTGGGACAGGTTCCCGGACATGATGTGGAAGATGCGGCCACCGGTGATGTTGGCGGAGCCGAGGAGCTGGCGGTAGTACCAGTGCCCCTGGGTCTCGTCCTCGCACTCCTCCTGCGAGAAGGAGGCGACGCCGGCCGGGAAGTGGCCACAGAAGATGATGTTGAACGCCCAGATGTTGCGTACGAGATTGGCGACACCGTTGCCCAGGAACGTCAGCGGCGCCAGCGGACCGGAGAGCAGCGGGAACAGGACGTAGTCCTTCAGCGCCTGGCGCTTGACCTTCTTCATGAGGCCGCGGTGCAGCTCGGCGTTGTCCGACATCTTGCGCTTGCCGGCGACGATGTTCTCGACCTCGAGGTCGTGCATCGCGACACCCCACTCGAAGAAGATCATCAGCAAGAACGCGTAGATCGGGTTGCCCAGGAAGTAGGGGTGCCACTTCTGGTCCTCGTCCATCCGCAGGATGCCGTAGCCGATGTCGCGGTCCTTGCCGAGGACGTTGGTGAAGGTGTGGTGGATGTAGTTGTGGGAGTACTTCCACTGGTCGGAGGGGCAGACGTTGTCCCACTCGAACATGCGCGAGTTGAGGTCGGGGTCGCCCATCCAGTCGTACTGGCCGTGCATGACGTTGTGCCCGATCTCCATGTTGTCGAGGATCTTGGAGATCGACAGACAGGCGACGGCCGGGACCCAACCGATCACGGGCAGGTAGAAGAGCGCGCGGCCGGCGAGCTCGAAGGCGCGCTGCTTCTTGACGATGTCGTAGATGTACGTCGAGTCCTTCTCGCCCAGGTCGGCGACGATCCGCTGGCGGATGGCCTCCATCTCGGCGCCGAACGCCTCCAGCTCCTGGGGGCTCAGTCGGCGGTTTCCGGTCTTCTCAACAGTGGTCATGGGGGTGTCTCCTTGAAGGAATCGTCAGAGGTCCACGGAGCAGTCGCCCTCGGGCGTGCTCACGCAGATCCGGATCTGCTCGTCGGGGAGCTCGGAGGTCTCGCCGGTCAGGACGTTGCGGACCCGCCCGGAGCTCTTGTTGGTCGTGCAGGAGAAGCAGATCCCCATCCGGCAGCCGGACTCGGGGGTAAGCCCCGCGGCCTCGGCCTGGTCGAGGATCGTGGCGCCGTCGTTGGCGACGGTCTTGCCGGTGCGCGCGAACTCCATCTCGCCGCCGGCCACGCCGGCATTCTTGGGCGGCTTGAAGTACTCCACCCGGAGCGACTCCGTACCCTCGTACGCAGCCTGAGCCGCCTCGATGAGCGAAGCCGGTCCGCAGGCCCAGGTCGGCAGTTCCCGATATCCCGGGACCAGCTTCGAGAGCAGCGCCGGGGAGAGGTACGGCGCCCCGTCGGCGGTGTGGAGGATGTGCAGGTCGACGCCGTGGCCCTGGTGACGGATCTCCTCGAGCTCGTCGGCGAAGATCTGGCGGTCGGCGCTGGGCGCCCAGTGCAGGAAGGTGACCTTGCCCCGGTGCGTACGCCGCTGCAGGGAGCGGAGCATGGACATCACCGGAGTGATCCCGGAACCGCCCGAGATCAGCACGATGTGCTCGGGCACGCGGTCGGGGAGGACGAAGTCGCCCTCGGCCTGAGACAGGTGGACCAGGGTGCCGACGGTGGCACGCTCGGTCAGGTACTTGGAGATGCTGTAAGGGGTCGCGTGCTCGTCGTCGTGGGCACGCACCGTGATGGTGAGCGGCTCACCCGGCTTCCCCTCGGTGTTGGAGACGGTGAAGACGCGGGTGGTGCGCCGCCCCTCGCCCGTGTCGATGCCGACACTGACGTGCTGGCCGGCGCGGTGGCCGCGCCAGGTCGAGGTGGGCTGGAGCGTCACGGTCGCCACCCGGGGCGCGCCGGGCGCGCTCACCTCCGGGTGGATGTCGGTGATGCGGGCGCGCACCTCGTGCGCGGCCAGCATCGGGTTGATCTGGGTCAGGTAGCGGTCGATGCCGTGCGGTGAGGCGAGCGCCGCAACCGTGCGGGAGCGGAGGATCCGGCCGCCGAGGTCGAGTGCCATGTGTATCGCCTTTCAGTGAACATCTGTACACCGACAACCATGGCGGGTCATCACAGCACCCGTCAAGACGCCATGGACGTGGTCCAGATCACGGTGTACAGGTGTGCACCTGACGGTCCGTCGCCCGCTGCCCCTAGGATGGTCTGGTGATCGATACGGGTGCGGAGCCGGAGAGCCGTGCGGAGCGCAAGCTTCGGACCCGGCGAGCGATCCTGGACGCGACGCTGGAGCTGTGCACGGACAGCTCGCTGACGGCGCTCTCGCTACGCCAGGTCGCCAAGCAGGTCGGCATCGTGCCGACCGCGTTCTACCGCCACTTCGACTCCATCGAGTCGCTCGGGCTGGCGCTGGTCGAGGAGTCCTTCGACTCGCTGCGCGACCTCTTCCGCGACGTACGCCGCAACGCCCAGGCCGACCAGGACCCTTCGACAAGCTCAGGACATCGCATCGTCGACGGCTCGATCGATGCCCTGGTCGACCACGTCCACCGGCGCCGCGACCACTTCGGCTTCATCGCCCGCGAGCGTGTCGCCGGGCCGCGTTCGGTGCGCGACGCCATCCGGCGCGAGATCGAGCTCTGCGAGCGCGAGCTCGCCACCGACCTGGCGCTGATGACCGGCACCGACACCTGGACGGCCAAGGACCTGCACGTGCTCTCGTCGCTGTTCGTGACCGTGCTGGTCGCGACGGCCGAGCAGATCCTCTCCACCACCCGCCCCGAGCAGGAGGAGCAGATCGTCGCCACTGTGCGCACCCAGCTGAGGATGCTGCTGATCGGCGTCTATCAGTGGCGCTCGGAGCCGTAGCCGACTAGCAGCCGCACACCGCGGGCTCGCGGCCGTGCTCGCACAGCTCCGCGAGCTCGGCATCGATATCGGCACCCGGCTCCCCCGCCGAGTCGCCAGCCGAGTCTTCAGCAGAGTCCTCAGCAGAGTCCTCGTCAGACTCGCCGTAGCCCTCAGCCCGAGCCGGCAGCAGGACCGCCATCACGACCACGATCAGAGCCAGCGCGGCACTGACCATGAAGGCGGCCTGCAGGCCGCTCACCTGGGCCGCGACGGCACCGACCTCGTCGATGACCTGGTCGCTGCGTACGGACATCACGGTGACCGCCAGGGCGGTGCCGAACGCCGCCGCGACCTGCTGGAGCGTGCCCAGGATCGAGGAGCCGTGGGAGTAGAGGTGCGACGGCAGCGACCCGAGACCCAGCGTGAAGACCGGGGTGAAGGCAGCCGCCAGGCTGACCATCAGGATCAGGTGGAGCACCAGCACGAGCAGGTAGGGCGTGGTCAGCGAGATCTGGGCGAGCCCGGCGAGAGCGACCACGATGCCGACGGAGCCCGGGATGACGAGCACCCGGCCACCGTAGTTGTCGAAGATCCGTCCCACGGTCGGCCCGAGCAGACCCATGGCCAGGCCACCGGGCATGACCAGCAGGCCGGTCATCAGCGGGGACAGACCGCGCACGGTCTGCAGGTAGAGCGGCAGCAGGATCATCGAGCCCATCATCGCCAGGAACGCGATCGCCATCAGGACCAGCGACTTGGTGAAGGTGGGGTGCAGGAACGCGCGCAGGTCCAGCAGCGGCGATCCGACCCGCTGCAGCCGGAGCTGACGGAGCACGAACGCGAGGATCAGCAGGGCACCGAAGGCCGCGATGACGACCGGACGCCCGACCTCACCCTCGGCGAACCGGCTCAGCCCGTAGACGAGCGAGCCGAACCCGAGCGCGGCGATCACCACGGAGGCCCAGTCCACGCTCGACTCCGCGGGCTCGTTGACGTTCTCCAGCCGGCGCAGCCCGGACCAGGCGACGCCGACGGCGATCGGCAGGACCAGCAGGAAGAGCAGTCGCCACGAGCCGAAGCCGAGGATCAGTCCGGAGATCGTCGGGCCCAGCGCCGGCGCGACCGAGATCGCCATGGTGACGTTGCCCATCACCCGGCCCCGGTCGTTCTCGTCGACCACCGTCATCAGCGTGGTCATGAGCAGCGGCATCATCACCGCGGTGCCGGCGGCCTGGATGACCCGGCCGGCGAGCAGGATCCCGAAGACCGGCGCGATCGCCGAGATCAGGGTGCCGGCGATGAAGACACCCATCGCCGTGGCGTACGCGGTCCTGGTCGTCACCCGCTGCAGGAACCAGCCGGTCACCGGGATGACCGACGCCATGGTCAGCATGAACGCGGTCGAGACCCACTGAGCGGCATGCTCGGTGACCCCGAAGCTGTTCATCAGGTTCGGGATCGCGTTGAGCATGATCGTCTCGTTGAGGATCACCACGAAGGTGGCCAGCACGAGCAGGGTGATGACGGCAGGCGTACGCCGCTTCTCACCGTCGAGTGGACGGTGTGATGTTGTGACGGCAGCAGTCATGACGTGTTCCTCGGGTCGTACGCAGGGGCCCGGTGCCGCCCGCTCTATACATAGATCGAACGGGCGGGGCCGATTTCGACATCACGCCACGAGAAACTTTTCGAGCCCCCCCGGCAGTGACACTCAATGGTCCCTTGTTGAACCGGGGAGAGTCGAACGATATTCCGTACGTCACACGGCCGTACGTCACGCTGCCGGCGTCACAGGGTGAAGACGACCTTCCCGAAGAGATCACCGGCGTGCATCGCCTCGAAGCCGGCCTTGGCCTCGGTCAGCGGCATGGTGCGGTCGATCAGCGGGCGGGTGCCGGTGGCCTCGAGCAGCGAGACCAGGCTGGCCAGCTCGTTGCGGGTGCCCATCGTCGACCCGATCACCTTCAGCTGCAGGAAGAAGATGTTGGTCAGCAGCGCGTCGTCGAGGTTCGCCCCCGACGTGGTCCCGCTGATGATGATCGCCCCGCCGGGACGCAGCGAGCGCACCGAGTGCTTCCAGGTCGCGCGGCCGACGGTCTCGATCACCGCGTCGACCTTGACCGGCAGCCTCTCCCCCGACGGCAGGGCCTCGTGGGCACCGAGCTCGAGGGCACGCTTCTGCTTCGCCTCGTCACGC
Organism: Nocardioides sp. NPDC127514; assembly: GCF_040302125.1. Classification (NCBI taxonomy): domain Bacteria; kingdom Bacillati; phylum Actinomycetota; class Actinomycetes; order Propionibacteriales; family Nocardioidaceae; genus Nocardioides; species Nocardioides sp. NPDC127514. Next base: position 5,514 of record NZ_JBEORF010000058.1, read on the forward strand.
GAGGTTGCATAGACCTTGAGGCCGGCCGCCCGCGCGAGCGTGATCGCCGCGGTCGCCACTCCCCCGCCGGCGCCCTGCACCAGGACCGAGTCACCGGCCTTGAGCCCACCCTGGGTGAACAGCATCCGGTAGGCCGTCAGCCATGCCGTCGGCAGGCAGGCGGCCTCCTCGAACGACATCCCAGCCGGCTTCGGCACGACGTTGCGCCGCGGCACGATGACCTTCTCGGCGAAGGTGCCCTGGTGACGCTCGGAGAGCAGCGACCGCTTCGGGTCGAGGGTCTCGTCGCCGGTCCAGTCGGGCGAGGAGATCACCGAGTGCACCACGACCTCGTTGCCGTCCTCGTCGAGGCCGGCCGCGTCGCAGCCCAGGATCATCGGCAGCGCCTCGGCCTTGAGCCCGACCCCCTGCAGCGACCACAGGTCGTGGTGGTTGAGCGAGGCTGCCTTGACGGTGACCGTCGTCCACCCGTCCGGAGCGACAGGGTCGGGCCGCTCCCCCAGCACGAGGCCGGAGATCGGATCGTCGGATGAGAACTTCTCGGCGTACGCAGCGAACATGCGCCCGACCCTACCGACCTGAGCGGTTCCTCGATCAAGGTGTGCAGATCGCGGGACACATCCCCAGCGGAGCTCCGCCGGGGATGTGTGCCTTCGTCTGCATCACTTGCCGAAGGAACGCTCAGGCGCGAGCGACCCCGTCGATCCGAGCGGCCTCGGCGACCGCAGCGGAGACGGCGGGACCGACGCGGGGGTCGAACGGCTCGGGGATGATCTTGTCCGCGGAGAGCTCGTCACCGACCAGAGCGGCCAGCGCCTGGGCGGCGGCGAGCTTCATCCCCTCGGTGATCGAGGAGGCGTGCACGTCGATCGCACCCCGGAAGATGCCGGGGAAGGCGAGGACGTTGTTGATCTGGTTGGGGAAGTCCGAGCGACCGGTCGCGACGATGCTGGCGTACTTGTGCGCCACGTCGGGGTGGATCTCCGGGTTCGGGTTGGCCATCGCGAAGACGATGGCCTGCGGGGCCATGGTCGCGACGAGCTCCTCGGGGACGGTGCCGCCGGAGACGCCGACGTAGACGTCGGCGCCGGACAGCGCGTCGGCCAGCGAGCCCGAGCGGCCGGTGACGTCCGCGGTCACCTCGGCGATCGCCTTCTTCGACTCGGTCAGGTCCGAGCGGGTGGAGGAGATGACGCCCTTGCGGTCGAGCAAGGCGAGGTCCTTGATGCCGAACTCGAGCAGGATCTTGGCGACCGCGACGCCGGCGGCACCGGCACCGGAGATGACCACGCGGGTCGACTCCGGGTTGCGGCCGGTCAGCTTCAGCGCGTTCATCAGCGCGGCCAGCGTGACCACGGCGGTGCCGTGCTGGTCGTCGTGGAAGACCGGGATGTCGAGCGCCTCCTTGAGGCGGTCCTCGATCTCGAAGCATCGCGGCGCGGAGATGTCCTCGAGGTTGATCCCGCCGAAGCTCGGCGCCATCCGGATGACGGTCTCGACGATCTCGTCCACGTCGGTGGTGTCCAGGCAGATCGGGATCGAGTCGACGCCGCCGAACTCCTTGAACAGGACCGCCTTGCCCTCCATCACCGGCATCGCGGCGGCCGGGCCGATGTCACCGAGACCGAGCACCGCGGTGCCGTCGGTGACGACCGCGACGGTGTTGGGCACCCAGGTGTAGGTGTGGGCCAGCTCCGGGTTCTCGGCGATCGCGGTGCAGACCCGGGCGACACCGGGGGTGTAGGCCATCGAGAGCGATGCCTTGTCGGAGACCGATGCGGTCGCCGCGATCGCCATCTTGCCGCCGCGGTGAAGCTCGAACACCGGGTCGCCGTCATAGGCGGTGCTCTCGGTGGACAGGGTGGACTCGGTCATAGGGGGCCTCCAGAAAACTACTGACTCGGACGTCGGGCGGTCGAACGCGAGCCGAAGGGTGGAGCCGCGCAAGGCGCCATCTACAGGGATGTGATGCCCGGATGGCAGTTTCCCACAGGCTACCGGAGGAAGCGGTTGATGTTTCCTACAGGTGACGAAGCCCTCATCTGGAGCCCTCATCCAGAGACTCACCCAGGAAACGTGGGCGTGGCCAGAGTCGGGCCACGACGACGCCGAGCACGTCGGAGTCCGCGACGGGCCCCCGGTGACGGGAGTCGATCACCCCGGGAGCGGCCGGGTTGTCCGAGAGCAACCACCACCCGGGGCGCCCGGAGACGGTCGTACGCCGCTCCACCGCCCGCTTCACCACGACCGCCCCGTCGGCGAGCCGGGCGACGACCACGCACCCGGGCTTCGGCGTACGTCCGTAGGAGACCCACAACCGGTCTCCTGCTCGCAGCGTCGGCTCCATCGAGACCCCTACGACCTTCGCCATCCCCCAGCTGTGTCGGGGTGCCCTGGCCGCGATGTCTTCCATGCGGAGTAGTGTCGCAATCCGTAGGACACATGAACACTCTTTGAGAGGACCCGCATGTTCGCGCGACTTTTCGCTCCCACCATCGAGGTCTCGGCCCACTGCGACCTGCCCTGCGGCGTCTACGACCCCGCCCAGGCCCGCATCGAGGCCGAGTCCGTCAAGGC
>NZ_JBEORF010000059.1:0-7357 GCF_040302125.1 Nocardioides sp. NPDC127514
GGCGCCACACCTGATGCCGGGTCGCCCGCAGCAGCAGGTCATGGAGACTGCGCTGGGCGACGTGCCCCGGAGGCCCGGGGTCGTTCAGATCGCTCACCCAGGGCTCGTTCGACGCTACGCCGATCTCAGCCATGCCACCCTGCACGATGTTCATGATCCCACCTCGCCAGGCGACGGATCCACGATCCTGACAGCCAGCTCCGGCGGGCACCCGCGATCCACCAGCTGCAGCAGCGCATGCAGGTCGAGGCGTACGTCCGCGGCCACCTCCGCGGCCAAGTCGTCCGGAAAGCCGGCACCGAGCAGGCTTCGCCGACGCCACGCCACCGCATCCTCGAAAGCCTGGCGCGAGCGCAGGGCACGGTCCCGCTTCTGCAGCTTCATGACTGATTGGTGTCGCGCGCAGCGAGGTTCTTACCGGACGAGCCGAACTTCTCGGGCGGCGGTAAGACGCGGGCGAGTGGATGACACACATGCAGCAAAGGCACCCGGGAACGTCCCGAACAGAGCCTTCATCCACCCCCGAAAGGGAGCACTCATGACCAGCCACACATCCGAGACCTCGATCACCAGGTCGATCACCGAATCCTCCGGCAGCGACCGGGCCTTCTTCCTGCTGCGCACGGTCTTCGTCGTCGCCCCGATCGCCTTCGGACTCGACAAGTTCGTCGAAGTCCTCACCGAATGGGATCGCTACCTCGCGCCCTGGATCGACGACATCATCCCCGGCAGCGCGCACCAGGCGATGCTCGCAGTCGGCATCATCGAGATCGTGGCCGGCATCGTCGTCGCGATCATCCCTCGCTACGGCGCACTGCTGGTCGCCGCCTGGCTGGCCGGGATCATCGTCAACCTCGTCTCGATGGGCGAGTTCTACGACGTCGCGCTGCGCGACTTCGGCCTGTTGGTCGGAGCGCTCGCCCTCGCCGCCCTTGCCTTCGGCCGCAAGCGGGACGCTGCCTGAACGACCCGCGCGCCCCGGGCTCAGTCGGCCAGGCGCAGGTCGCCCTCGGCCCGGGGCGGCAGGTTGGAGAGGGCGGCCTGGACGAGCGCGACGCGTGCTTTGACCGTGACCGCCCGGCGGAGCCGGCCGACGTCATCACCGATGTTGCGCTCGACCGATTCGCGGATCTGCTCCTCCGGGAACGTCGGGCGACCACCGACAGGGACATCGATGTCAGGGAGATCGGTGAGCACCGGGAAGATCTGGGTGCCGATGCTGTCCAGGAGCTTGAAGCGCTGGAAGCGGTCGGTCTCGTCCCAGACCTTGTCGATGTCGGCGCCGCCCTTGCGGAACCTCCGGCCTGAGGCCAGGACGGTCTTGGCCGTCCCGGTCAGGGCCACGGTGAGCTCATGCTCGGTCAATCGCATGACGCCAAGCATGCCCTCAACCGGTCCGGACATCTGCCCCGGGCTGATCACCGATCGATAACACCTGCTCCAGATGGTCAGACGCAGATGGTCAGGCGGCGTTGAAGGTCGCCGGGTCCGGCCCGGTGCGGCCCTCGCTCTCCAGGTCGTCGATCGTGGCCAGGTCGGCGGCGGTGAGGTCGAACCCGAACACGTCGAGGTTCTGCGCGATCCGCGACGGGGTCACCGACTTGGGGATGACGATCCGGCCCTGCTGGAGGTGCCAGCGCAGGATCACCTGGGCCGGCGTACGACCGAGGCGGTCGGCGATCGCGGTGATCGCCGGGTTCTCGAGCATCGCGCCCTGGGCGAGCGGGCTCCAGGCCTCGGTCGCGATCCCGAGCCCGTCGTTCGCAGCGACCGTGGTGCGCTGCTGCAGCGCCGGGTGCAGCTCGATCTGGTTGACGGCCGGCACCGTGCCACCGAGCGCGACGATCCGGTCGAGGTGCTCGGGCAGGAAGTTGGAGACGCCGATCGCGCGGACTCGCCCCGCGGCGTACAGCTCCTCGAGGCCCTGCCACGCACCGACATAGAGGTCACGCGCGGGAGCGGGCCAGTGGATCAGGTAGAGATCGACCTGATCGAGGCCGAGGAGCTCGAGGCTCTTCTCGTACGCCTCGACCGGCCGCTCGTGGTCGGCGTTCCAGAGCTTCGTGGTGATGAAGAGGTCCTCGCGGGCGATGCCCGACTTCGCGATCGCACGGCCGACGCCGGCCTCGTTGCCGTAGACCGCCGCGGTGTCGATGCTGCGGTAGCCGGCCTCGAGCGCCGCGGTCACGGCGGCCTCGGTCTCGTCGTCCGGCACCTGGAAGACGCCGTAGCCGAGCTGCGGCATCGCGATGCCGTTGTTCAGGGTGATGGTCGGGATGGTCATGAGATTTCCTTCTCTGGGACGGGGTGAGGTTCAGGCAGGGACGGGGACGGACGTACGCCGCTCGCCGCCGGGCGCACGGACGGCGACCAGGAGGACGAGGAGACCGAGCGCGGTGACACCGGCGCCCGCCCACAGCGGCGAGGTGTAGCCGAGCCCGGCGGCCAGGGTGAGACCGCCGATCCAGGCGCCGAGCGCGTTGCCGACGTTGAAGGCGGCGATGTTGGCGCCGGAGGCGAGGGTGGGTGCCCGGTCGGCGTACCCCATGACGCGCATCTGCAGGGCCGGCACGGTGCCGAAGCCCACCGCGCCCATCAGGACCAGCGCGACGACGGTGAGCACCTGGCTGGTCGCGACGAGGGCGAAGCCGGCGAGGACGACGGTCAGGGCGGCCAGGAGCACGCCGAGGGTCTTGACCAGATCGCGGTCCGCGGCGCGGCCGCCCACGATGTTGCCGAAGAAGAGGCCGACACCGAAGAGGACGAGCAGCAGCGGCACCGTGCCGGAGGAGAAGCCGCTGACCTCGGTCAGGGTGAAGGCGATGTAGGTGAACCCGCCGAACATCCCGCCGTAGCCGAGGACGGTCAGGGCGATCGAGAACCAGACCTGCGGGCTGGCGAAGGCGGCCAGCTCGGTACGTACGGCCGGGGTGTTCTCCTCGCTGCGACCGGTGTGGGCGGGGACCAGGAGGGCGATGCCGATGAAGGCGATGATGCCGATGACGGTGATCGCCCAGAAGGTCGAGCGCCAGCCGGCGGCCTGGCCGAGCAGGGTGCCGAGGGGTACGCCGAGGACGTTGGCGAGCGTGAGGCCACCGAACATGAAGGCGATCGCGCTGGCCTTGCGCTCCGGGGCGACCAGCTGCGCGGCGACGACGGCGCCGATGCCGAAGAAGGCGCCGTGGCACAGCGCGGCGATGATCCGGCCGACCATCATCGTGGCGTAGTCGGGCGAGATCGCGGAGATCAAGTTGCCGAGGATGAACAGCACCATCAGGCCGAGCAGGGCGACCTTGCGGGGCACTCGGGTGAGCAGGAGGGTCAGGCCGACGGCGCCGATCGCGACGCTGAGGGCGTAGCCGGAGATGAGGTAGCCGGCGGTGGTCTCGCTGACCCCGAAGTCGGTGGAGACCTCGGGCAGCAGGCCCATGATGACGAACTCGGTGAGGCCGATGCCGAACCCTCCGATCGCGAGGGCTAGCAGTGCGACGGGCATGGATGACTCCTGAACGTGGACGGGTTGCGTCTGTCGATAGTCCGCGTGTGCATTAGTTGCACGCGCTTCGTATTTATAGTTGCACGCGCGCACTATCAGCGCAACTCGGGTATGCTGGAGGTGTCCACGAAGGAGGACCCATGGGAATCGCTGACGACGCCGTCGAGATCCGCGCGCAGGGCTGGCGCACGCTGGCCGCCGTGCACGGTCTGATCGAGGCCGCACTCGAGAAGGCGCTGCAGCGCGAGCACGGGCTGTCGGTCGTCGAGTTCACCGTCCTCGACGCACTCAGCCGTCAGGACGGCTGGCACATGCGCATGCAACAGCTGGCCCGCGCGGCGGCCCTCTCCTCCTCGGCCACGACCCGGTTGGTCACGCGCCTGGAGAACCGCGACCTCCTCACCCGGATCCTGTGCGCCGACGACCGCCGCGGGATCTACACCGAGCTCACGCCCGCCGGGCGCGCCCTGCTGAAGAAGGCCCGTCCGTTGCACGACGAGGTGCTGCGTACGGCACTGGACGAGGCCGCGGAGATCCCGGAGCTCGCGCCGCTCGTGCACGCGCTCGGGTCGCTGTCGCCGGCCCCGGCCTGATCGCGCAGCGTCAGGCCAGCCAGCCGTTGCGCCGAGCGGTGAGGGCCGCCTCGGTCTTGTTGCGGGTGCCGGTCTTGCCGATGGCCGCGGAGAGATAGTTGCGCACCGTGCTCGGCGAGAGGAAGAGCCGTGCGGCGATGTCGGCGATGCTCGACCCGTCCTCGGAGGCCACGAGCACATCGCGCTCGCGCGCGGTCAGCGGGTTCGGAGCGGCGCGGAGCGTGGCCGCGGCCAGGCCGGGATCGAGGACCGTCTCGCCGCGCAGCACCCGGCGGATCGCGTCGGCCAGCTCCTCGACCGGCCCGTCCTTGACCAGGAACCCGACCGCGCCGGCGGCCATCGCCTGGCGTACGTAGCCGGGTCGGGAGAACGTCGTCAGGATCATCACCCGGCACTCCGGGATTGACGCGCGCAGCTCGCGCGCGGCATCGAGCCCGCTGATCCCGGGCAGCTCGATGTCGAGCAGGGCCACGTCGGGGCGCACCTCGAGCGCCGTCGGCACGATCTCGGTGCCGGTCCCGACCTGGGCGACCACCTCGAGATCGTCCTCGAGCCCGAGCAGCACGGCGAGCGCGCCGCGCATCATCGCCTGGTCCTCGGCGAGCAGGATGCGGATCACGATGCCGGCACCCTCGCCTCGATGCGGAACCCGTCGGCCCCAGGACGTACGTCGAGGCGACCGCCGACCGCGCGCAACCGCTGCCGCAGGCCCTCGAGTCCGCCTGATCTCTCGCTGGCGTCCGCCGGACCGCCGACGCCGTCGTCGACCACGGCGAGCCGGAGCTCACCGCCGTCCTCGGTGAGCTCGAAGCGGCAGCTCGCCGCCCCGGAGTGGCGGATCACGTTGGTCGCCCCCTCGCGCACGACCCAGGCGAGCGCCTGTCCGGCGATGTCGGGCACCTCGGCCTCGGCGGCGGTGATCGACGTACGGATCCCGGCGGCGTCGAGCGCGCGGCGCGCACCGTCGAGCTCCTCGGCCAGGGAGAGCGTCTTCATCTGGTCGACGGCGGCCCGGACGTCGGCCAGGGCGGCGCGTCCGACCTCCTCGATGTCGGCCGCGTGCGCGGCGGCTGCCTCGGGGTCACGGGCAGCCAGGCGGCGTACGGCCTCGGCCTTGACGACCATCACGCTCAGGGTGTGTCCGAGCAGGTCGTGGAGGTCGCGCGACATCCGGGCGCGCTCCTCGGCGACCGCGGCTCGGGCCAGCTCCTCGCGGGTGCGGCGGAGCTGCTCGACCGCCTCGACGAGGCGGAGGAAGGAGGTCGTGGTGACGCCGCTGAGGAAGGTGCCGCCGACGCTGAGCAGGTAGGCGTCGCCGATGCCCTCGATCACCGCGATCGAGACCGCCACGCCCGCCGTGGCCGCGAGGATCGCCACCAGCAGGCGCCAGCCGCGCAGGACCGCCGGGGAGACGATGGCCAGCACGCCCCAGACCGTCTGCCAGCCCTCCCCCTGCATCGCGGCGAGCACGATCAGGACGACGAGGACGGGCAGCAGGACGGCGACTCGCCCGGTGACCACGAGAGCGACGGCGGCCGCGGCGAGGGCCAGCACCAGGACCACCTGGCCGACGGCCGGAAGCACCTCGCCGGAGAGGTTGAGCAGCGGAAAGAGCAGCAGGACCGGCAGCCAGACCAGCACCACACCGTGGCGATGGATGTGACACCACAGGCCGGACACGCGCGTCACTTTACCGTCGCCGCAGGCCGGTGATGACCACAACGGCGACCACGACGTGCAGGCTCGCGAGTCCCAGCCCGGCGGCCAGGGTGAGCGCGCTGGTCGGCGTGATCAGGGAGAGCACGGCGATCCCGACGGCGAGCATCGTCCATCGCCGCGTCCCGCGTTCAGAACGGCCCTCCCACCAGCGCAGCAGCGCACCGCCGGCCAGCGCGATGATCAGGCTGCTGACGATCACCGAGCCGATCCCGATCTGCTGGCTGCCGCCACCCGACTTCACCTCGAGGTCCACGCCCCCGGCCTGGGTCCACAGCAGCCATACGACCGTCGCCACCACGGCCGCGGTGGCCGCTACCCCGCCGATCCGCGGCCACCCGACCCGGGTGCGCTGCGCGGTCTCGTTCGTCACGGTTGTCATCGCGATTCCTCCGTCTCCACCACCCACCGTGGGTGGTGTATCCAGGCTCGCGTGCGGAGGCACCCGGGCATCAGATCTGATTGTCCGGAGCCGACGGTGACAATTGTCAGTGGCGTCGTATGCCTAGGGTGAGAGCATGCGTATCGCCATCGTCGGCGGCCACGGCAAGGTCGCCCTGCAGCTCCATCCGATCCTCGCGGCCGCGGGCCACACCCCGGTCGCGCTCGTACGCAGCGAGAGCTACCGAGACGAGCTCGAAGCGCTCGGTGCCGAGGTGGGCCTGCTCGACATCGAGAACCAGGACGCCGGCGGGTTCGCCGCCGCCTTCGCCGGCTGCGACGCGGTGGTCTTCGCCGCCGGCGGCGGCCCCGACGGCAACATCGAGCGCAAGCGCACCGTCGACCTGGAGGGCTCGACCAAGTCGATCGCGGGCGCCAAGGCCGCCGGCATCCGGCGCTTCGTTCAGGTTTCGGCGATCAGCGTCGACGAGCCGGTCCCGGCCGATGCGGGCGAGGTGTGGAAGGCCTACGTCGAAGCCAAGCGCGACGCCGACATCGCCCTGCGCGACAGCGACCTCGAGTGGACCATCCTGCGTCCCGGTGGCCTCACCGACGAGCCCGCCACCGGGCGGGTGAAGCTGGCTGAGAAGGTCGACCGCGACACCATCCCGCGTGCCGACGTGGCCGCGGTCATCGCCGCCGTGATCGACGACGACGCCACCGTCGGCAAGCAGTGGGAGCTGGTCTCCGGCGACGCCTCGATCGACGAGGCCATCGCCGCCGTCCTCTGACCCCGGCGCTGACTCAGCGGAGACCCAGCAAGCCCTTGACGTACGCCGCCTGGCCGATGTGCTGGGCGGCGTCGTCGACGACGCTGACCAGCCTCACCGCGACGGTGACGGGCGGGTCCCAGCGCTCGTCGATGACACGGGCGAGGTCGTCCTCGCTCAACGAGTCGACCAGCTCGATCGTGGCTTCGTGGACCGCCTGGTAGTAGCCCGTCAGCAGCTTCGGGTCCTCGAGCCGGAACGCGGCGACCTCCTCGGCACTCTGCCCGTATCCCATCGCTCTGGGCCTGTACGGCAGCCCGAACCGCTCCACCCAGCCCTCGCGCGCCCACACCTCGTCGGTGCCGGCGAGCGGCGCGATCTGGGCGTCCTCCATCCGGGCG
>NZ_JBEORF010000060.1:1752-4980 GCF_040302125.1 Nocardioides sp. NPDC127514
GGGTGTTGGTGTGTGTTGGTCTTCGTAGCGCAGACAAGCTCGATGATTGCAGGCATGCGTGATGCGTGTGTGTGGTTGTTGGTTTGTTGTTTTTGTTGAGTGTTTGTGAGAGATAAGCTATGAAGGGCACATGGTGGATGCCTTGGCATCAAGAGCCGAAGAAGGACGTTGGAGCCTGCGATAAGCCCTGGGGAGTTGGCAACCGAGCGTTGATCCGGGGGTGTCCGAATGGGGAAACCCAGCACGAGTCATGTCGTGTTACCTGCGCCTGAATCTATAGGGCGTGTGGAGGGAACGCGGGGAAGTGAAACATCTCAGTACCCGTAGGAAGAGAAAACAATAGTGATTCCGAGAGTAGTGGCGAGCGAAATCGGATGAGGCCAAACCGGTTACCTGTGATAGACGGCAGTTGTTGGGTAGTCGGGGTTGTGGGATATGTCTTTCATCGTCTGCCGGCGGTGAGCTCAGTAAGAAACCAAGCATGAAGGTGAACCAGTTGGGAAGCTGGGCCGTAGCGGGTGATAGCCCCGTAATCGTATGTGTTTGGCTGGGTTGATGTACTTCCCAAGTAGGACGGCACTCGTGGAATGTCGTGTGAATCTGGCGGGACCACCCGCTAAGCCTAAATACTTCTTGATGACCGATAGCGGACCAGTACCGTGAGGGAAAGGTGAAAAGTACCCCTGGCGGGGAGTGAAATAGTACCTGAAACCGTGTGCCTACAATCCGTCAGAGCCCGGCCGGCCACTTGTGGCAGTGGGGGTGATGGCGTGCCTTTTGAAGAATGAGCCTGCGAGTTAGCGGTGTGTGGCAAGGTTAACCCGTGTGGGGAAGCCGTAGCGAAAGCGAGTCCTAATAGGGCGATTGAGTCGCGCGCTCTAGACCCGAAGCGAAGTGATCTAGCCATGGGCAGGTTGAAGCGCCGGTAAGACGGCGTGGAGGACCGAACCCACTTCAGTTGAAAATGGAGGGGATGACCTGTGGTTAGGGGTGAAAGGCCAATCAAACTTCGTGATAGCTGGTTCTCCCCGAAATGCATTTAGGTGCAGCGTTGCGTGTTTCTTGCCGGAGGTAGAGCACTGGATAGCCGATGGGCCCGACCAGGTTACTGACGTTAGCCAAACTCCGAATGCCGGTAAGTGAGAGCGCAGCAGTGAGACAGTGGGGGATAAGCTCCATTGTCGAGAGGGAAACAGCCCAGACCATCAGCTAAGGCCCCTAAGCGATAACTAAGTGGAAAAGGATGTGGAGTCGCAGTGACAACCAGGAGGTTGGCTTGGAAGCAGCCACCCTTGAAAGAGTGCGTAATAGCTCACTGGTCAAGTGATTCCGCGCCGACAATGTAGCGGGGCTCAAGTTATCCGCCGAAGCTATGGCACTCCGGTTTTCCGGGGTGGGTAGGGGAGCGTCGTGTATCGAGTGAAGCAGCGGAGTGATCCAGCGGTGGACGGTACGCGAGTGAGAATGCAGGCATGAGTAGCGAATGATGTGTGAGAAACACATCCGCCGATTGATCAAGGGTTCCAGGGTCAAGCTAATCTGCCCTGGGTAAGTCGGGACCTAAGGCGAGGCCGACAGGCGTAGTCGATGGACAACGGGTTGATATTCCCGTACCGGCGAAGTGACGCCCATGATGAGGCGCATGATGCTAACCATCTGAAGCATGCGTGACCGATCCCTTCGGGGTGAGGCGTGTGTGTGGAACATGGGACCCAAGTGTGTAGTAGTCAAGTGATGGGGTGACGCAGGAAGGTAGTCGAACCGTAGCGATGGTTGTCTACGGGTAAGCGTGTAGGGCTGTGTGTAGGCAAATCCGCACACTGTGTGCCTGAGACGTGATACGGACCCGTTTGGGGAAGTCGATGATCCTATGCTGTCGAGAAAAACCTCTAGCGAGTCATGAGCCGCCCGTACCCCAAACCGACTCAGGTGATCAGGTAGAGAATACCGAGGCGATCGAGCGAACCATGGTTAAGGAACTCGGCAAAATGCCCCCGTAACTTCGGGAGAAGGGGGGCCCGGATCGTGAACCCACTAGCTGGGGGAAGCGTGAAGGGCCGCAGAGACCAGGCCCAAGCGACTGTTTACTAAAAACACAGGTCCGTGCGAAGTTGTAAGACGATGTATACGGACTGACTCCTGCCCGGTGCTGGAAGGTTAAGAGGACGGGTTAGCCTCACGGCGAAGCTCAGAATTTAAGCCCCAGTAAACGGCGGTGGTAACTATAACCATCCTAAGGTAGCGAAATTCCTTGTCGGGTAAGTTCCGACCTGCACGAATGGAGTAACGACTTGGGCGCTGTCTCAACCGTGGACTCGGCGAAATTGCACTACGAGTAAAGATGCTCGTTACGCGCGGCAGGACGGAAAGACCCCGGGACCTTTACTATAGTTTGGTATTGGTGTTTGGTTCGGCTTGTGTAGGATAGGTGGGAGACTGTGAAGCGCACACGCCAGTGTGTGTGGAGTCATCGTTGAAATACCACTCTGGTCGTACTAGATGTCTAACTTCGGACCATGATCTGGTTCAGGGACAGTGCCTGATGGGTAGTTTAACTGGGGCGGTTGCCTCCTAAAGTGTAACGGAGGCGCTCAAAGGTTCCCTCAGCCTGGTTGGCAATCAGGTGGCGAGTGTAAGTGCACAAGGGAGCTTGACTGTGAGACAGACATGTCGAGCAGGGACGAAAGTCGGAACTAGTGATCTGGCCACGGCATGTGGAAGCGTGGTCACTCAACGGATAAAAGGTACCCCGGGGATAACAGGCTGATCTTCCCCAAGAGTCCATATCGACGGGATGGTTTGGCACCTCGATGTCGGCTCGTCGCATCCTGGGGCTGGAGTAGGTCCCAAGGGTTGGGCTGTTCGCCCATTAAAGCGGCACGCGAGCTGGGTTTAGAACGTCGTGAGACAGTTCGGTCCCTATCCGCCGCGCGCGTAGGAAACTTGAGAAAGGCTGTCCCTAGTACGAGAGGACCGGGATGGACGAACCTCTGGTGTGCCAGTTGTACCGCCAGGTGCATGGCTGGTTGGCTACGTTCGGAAGTGATAACCGCTGAACGCATCTAAGCGGGAAGCACGTTTCAAGATGAGGTTTCCCACCCTTTATGGGTTAAGGCCCCCTACAGACTATGGGGTTGATAGGCCGGAGGTGTACAGCAGTGATGCCCAGCCGACCGGTACTAATAGGCCGAGGGCTTATCTTTCATAAACCCTCAACAAAAACAACAA
>NZ_JBEORF010000061.1:0-1753 GCF_040302125.1 Nocardioides sp. NPDC127514
ATGTCCATGCCGTCGCCGGCGGTGAAGCGCCACATGTAGCTCTTCATCTCCCCATAGACGGTGCGGTAGTCGGCGGGCAGTGCGGCAGCGCGGGCTTCCATCCGCTTCCAGTCCTTCTTGTCACCCACGAGGCGGCTGAGGATGTTGTTCATGGTGATGCTCCTTCTTCGATGGTCTCGGGTCCCGTGTTCGGGGCGATGGAAGAAGCGTGCAGCCCTGACGCTGCGTCAAGGTCAAGCACCGATCCGAAGAAAGTCCTCGGAGGCCCAGAGCCTCAGGCCGCGAGCGTGTGGTCGCGAACCAGGTCACGCAACCAGTGTTCCGCCGGCGACAGTCGCGGCGGTGGGTCCGGCGGCCAGGTGTCGGGTGGTGGGCTGGTGTAGGTGTGCCCGGTGGGTGTGGTGGTGATGATGCTGCCGTCTGGTCCTGGTCTGGCCTGCCAGCCGAGGGCTTCCTTGGCCTGGTTGCACCTCTCGCACAGCCCTTGGAGGTTCTCTGCGCTGGTTTCGCCGCCGTCCGCGTGGCGTTCGACGTGGTCGATGTTCCGGATCGGAGCATCGCAGCCGGTGGTCCGGCAGATCCCACCATCGCGAGTCGCAATGAAGTCGGCTAGCCCCTCGGGTGCCTTCCGTGAGCGGGACTCCATCGCCACCAGCCGACCGACCCGGTCGGAGAACAACCGCCGCACGAACACCTCCGCGTCGGTGAGCGCTTCACGGGCCCAGGCGGCAGGAACGGGCCCGTAGCCCTCCACCATGGCCGGCTGATCGGCGTCACCGGTGAGGGAGTCGGCGGTCATCACGATCTTGACCTCGATCCGCGGCTTGCCACCAACTTCTGCGCGGCCGGTGATCCGGTCGACCAGGGTGTCGGCCATGACCTGACCCCTAGTGCGCTCATCACCCGCAGCCGCAGCGGCCTTGGCCGCCTGGTCCAGTGCGGCGAAGACGGCGACGCCGTCCTTGACCGGCAACAACGCCCCGAGCCAGGTCATCGTGTCCGGTGCCGGCCGCAGGCTGACGCGGCGGTCCTTTTCCGCGTTCGCGGCGCGGGCGACGACGGAGGCTTGGTCGAGGGTGATGGCGAGCTTCTTGGCGGCGTTCTCGAGCTGGCGTAGCCCCATCGACACCGCCCGAGCGGGTTCACCGTGTGGACCCGTGGCGCAGAGCTCGTGGTCGATGACCTTGCGGTCTTCGAGGGAGAGGCAGGCGGTTTCGCGGGCCAGGATGGTGGCCTGCCATTGGGAGAACAGCCCCGCCTTCATCAACGCGAAGGTGTGCGGCATCTCGCTGATCAAGACCTTGGCCAGCCCGAGCAGTTTGGCGCCTTTCTCGGGCGAGACCCGCCGCGCCAGCGCAACCTGCGAGGCCACACCTTCGCCGAGCTTGCGAGCCGGAACCCCAGCCTCCAGTTGGCGTGCCCGGACGGCGTCATCGAGGCGTACCGCTGCTTCGGCCTGGATGGCTTCGGCGGTGCACTTGACCTCTTCAAGACGCGCGATCCAGTCGACCAGCTCACCCTCGGACGCCCCAGGAGGAGGCCCAGCGAGGAGGCGGTCGATGGTCTCGTACATAGGCCTTATTATATGCAAACGCGTGCCATAGAGCGACCTATTTAAGCAGGTCAAACCCATGTTACGCGGTCAGCGAACAAGTATCGTGAACTCCGCGCCACTCTCTCGCCGCCGCCCCGATACAGGCGAAATCTTTCTCGATCGAGTGCCGAGTCAAGGATGGCCGAAGGCCACCGCGCA
>NZ_JBEORF010000062.1:0-1446 GCF_040302125.1 Nocardioides sp. NPDC127514
TCGGCTCCCCTCTGTTGTCAACCAGTGCTCGCGAGGGGTCCGGCCGCCGGGCTCTTCGGGGTGGAGGGTGGTGCGGCGTAGCGTCGGGTCTGCGGGTCCGGGAGTGGCTGATCCGAAGTGTCGATTCGCGGGGGCAGGTCGACCGCGCTGGATTCTTGAGACGCCCCGCAGTGCCCTCCCGGGTCCGCCCCACCAACCCGTACGGCATCTTTGACGAGTTGCTTGTATATGGCGTCGGAGATGCGTCGCTTGAGGCAACGGATGGCTTCTTGGGGCTTCTTGCCGGCCGCTCTCTTGCGCCGGTAGTAGGCGCGTCCTTCGGTGTCGAGGCGCAGCTGGGTGACCGCGGCGATGTGGATCATGTGGTTGACCCGGCGGTTCCCGGCGCGTGAGAGACGGTGCCGGTTCTGCTCACCGGAGGAGGCGTCCAGCGGCGCGGTGCCGGTCCAGGAGGCGAACCGGTTGCGGTCGGCGAACCTGGCGACGTCGCCGACGTCGGCGAGGATCCTGGCGGCCACCACGGCACCGACACCGTGGATGTCCATCAGCCGTGAATCCCGCGCCAGGACCATCGACTTCAGTTCAGCGGTGGCTTTCTTGATCTTCGCCTCGACCGCGATCAGCTCGGCGAGTTCTTCGGCGGCGATGCGGCGCCGCGTCTTCCCGGCGATGTCCCTGGGGCGGACCGTGGCCAGCATGGCCTTGGCCTGACCGGTGGTGATGTCGCGTTTGACCTGACCAGGCAGGAGTTCTGCGAGCAGCGCCTGGAGCCGGCACACGGTCTGAACCCGACGTCGCGTGAGTGCTTCGCGTCGGTCGGCCAGCATCCGCAGTGCCTCGAGCGCGCCGTCGACCTTCAGCACCCGCAGGTTCGTCGTACGCACGGCCACAATGGCGACCGCGTGCGCGTCGTGGGCATCGGTCTTGCGGTTGTGGCCGGTGTCGAAGAGCCGGACACGGGCAGCGAGCTTGGCCGGCACGTCCACGACATGCTCACCGGCTTCCAGCAGCCGCTGGGCGAGTGGACGCCCGGCACCATTAGCTCCCTCGACTGCCCAGACTCGATCCGGCCACGCCTTGGCGTAGGCGCGCATCGCGGCGTAGCCGGCCTGATCGGTAGTGAAGCGACCAGATCCGAGGAGTTGCTCCTGCTGGTCGACGACCTCGATCGTGGCGGACAACTTGTGGGGATCGACCCCGATGACGACCTGCTCCATGCGCTACTCCCTGCGCTCGTTCCAGTTGGGACGGCGAGGTGGGCATTGCTACTACGAGCTGGGCAGTCCCCTCTTGAGCCACGCCTCGTCAGCGGTGCCCGGGGGCTGCAAACCGGAATCGAGCCACACCCGCACGGGCGAGTGGGCAGCCCAATAGAGAGCGAACCCACCGGACACCTGGACCGAGTCTGGCCGGACGCCGGTCCTACGGGAATCCTCTAGTAGCCCA